>DASCNF010000001.1:0-11912 GCA_036011345.1 Rhodospirillales bacterium
AGCAGCGACCAGGGCAGGATACGCCCGGCTCCGAAGCGGTCGACGAGGGGCCCGCTCAACAGGCCCGCCGCCACCGCGGCCGCCGAAAAGGCGACGAAGCAGGCGGCGTACCAGGTGAGCTCCCATCCCTTCGATTGGACCAGGTGGACCTGATGGAAGAACAGACCGGTGAGGATGAACGGGGCGGCCAGCGCGGCGGGCAGCACCATGTAGAAGCGGACGTCGCGCACCACCTCGCGCCGCGACCACTGGCGGTGCGAGGTGGCCGTGCCGTCGGCCTGCTCCGCCTGTTCCAGGTGCTCGCCGTGGCGGGTGGCGTGGCCCTTGAGCAGCCACGGCACGACAAGCGCCAGGGTAAGGGCCAGCCCCACGCCGACGGCGCCCCACGTCTGGCGCCAGCCCAGCGCCGCGATGAGGCCGACGGCCACCAGCGGGAACACTGCCTGTCCGGTGGCGTGGCCGAGGGAGGCGATGCCGATGGCGCGGCCGCGGCCCTTGTCGAAGTAGCGCGCCATGCTGGTGATGGCGGTGTGTCCCATCAGGCCCTGGCCGGTGAGGCGCAGCACGAACAGGGCCAGGACCAGGGCTGCGATCGACGGAACCAGCGCCATAAACCAGCACGAAGCGACCAGCCCGGCGCACACCAAGCCCGTGTAGAGACGCAAATCGACGCGGTCGATCTGGCGCCCCACCCACACCAGGGAAAGGCCGCTGGCCAGGGTGGCCAGGGAATAGAGCATGCCGAAGTCGCCGTGCGACAGGCCGAAGTGGCCGCGGATATCGGCGCTGAAGAGCGCGATGAAATAGGTCTGCCCGAAGCTCGACGACAGGGTCAGGATGAAGCCGAAGGCGAGGAAGCGGACGTTTTCGCGCAAGAACATGATGTAGCCCATCGGCATTTGTGGCATCTGTCTCATTCGTGGTCCGGCACACTTACCCCACGGTGCGTTGTGTGCCTAGTGCCGGGTGCCGAAACGGTGGATACTCGGGCCCCGTGGGAACGATTTTATCGGTGAGGGCAGGCGGCGCATGCGGGGAAGAGGGCAGGACGGGGCGTGGAGGCATTTCGAGGCGTGGTGCCGGACGCGCCGCCTGCGCCCGCTTCCGGCCCATCCGTGGACCGTCGCCGCCTATTCCCGCTGGTGCGAGCGCCGCCAGGGCTATTCGGTCATAGTCCGGCGCCTCGAGGAGATCGCCCGGGTGCATCTCCTCAAGCGCCTCAAGCCACCGGTGCGCCATCCGACGGTGACGCGCACCCTGCGCATGATCGAACGGCGCCGCCGCGCCGACAGCGCCGCCCTCTTCCGGGACGAGGACTTCACCGCTACCGACTTGTTCCTGGAGCCACTGGAGCTTTCGCAGCCGCCGGAGTTGCCGTCCGATGCCTCGGGCGGTGCCGCTAAGGCGTTGCGCTCCACCCCCCGGCTGGTGTCGCGCCGCCCCGCCGCGCGGCGAGGCCGGTGACGACGCCTAGCGGATTGTGATCCGGCGCACCGCCGTGAACGTCCTCGGCTGGCCGGCGCCCGCCGGCGACGTCCCCGGCTAAGCCAGGGCGGCGGCCACCGCCACCGCCACCGCCACCGCCAGAAGGCCGCTGGCGCGTGAGGGTCGCGGCAGGTTGCTCATGGTCCTTGCTTAGCAATAATGCGGGCACAAGGAAATGCCGCAACCACCGGCACGGTGAAAGGTGATAGAAAACCGGGCATGACCGAACTCTTCAAGTTGACGGCGCGCGCCATGGTGAATCTCCTTAGGCGCGGCAAGATCAGCCCCCTGGAGGCCATCGATGCCGCCCTGGCACGCATCGAGGCCACCGACGGCGACCTCAACGCGCTGCCGACGCTGTGTGTCGAGCGCGCCCGCCAAGCGGCCCGCAGCATCGCCCCGGACGACACGGCGAGCGGGGCGCCGGGCTGGCTGGCTGGGCTTCCCATCGCCGTAAAGGATCTCAACGACGTGGCCGGGGTGCGGACGACCTATGGCTCCCCCATCTTCGCCGACCACGTACCGACGCGCTCCGACGTGGCCGTGGAGACCCTGGAACGCCATGGCGCCGTCGTGCTCGCCAAATCGAATACGCCGGAATTCGGCGCCGGGGCCAACACCTTCAACGAGGTCTTCGGTGCCACCCTCAATCCGTGGAATACCGCTAAGACGTGCGGCGGCTCCTCGGGCGGCTCGGCGGTGGCGCTGGCTAGCGGCCAGGTGTGGCTGGCCACGGGTTCCGATCTTGGCGGCAGCCTGCGCACGCCGGCCAGCTTCTGCTCGGTCGTCGGGTTCAGGCCGGGACCGGGGCGCGTGGCGCGCGGCCCTGTTGCCGATCCCTTCGACACGCTTTCGGTCGAAGGCCCCATGGCGCGGAAGGTGGGCGACGTCGCCCTAATGCTGGACGCCATGACGGGGCCCAGCGTCGAGGATCCCCTGGCCCTTCCGGCGCCGGCCGAGCCCTTCGTCAAGGCGGTGGACGCGCCGGTGCCGCCGGCCCGCGTCGGATTCAGCCGCGACCTTGGATTCTTGCCGGTGGAGGCGGAGGTGGCGGACATTTGCGAGGCCGCCGCCGGTCGCTTCGCCGAGCTTGGCGCGGCGGTGGAGGAGGCGCGCCCCGATTTTTCCGATGCCATGGATATCTTTCAGGTATTGCGCGCCGCCAAGTTCGCGTTTGCCCGCGAGCCCCTGCTCAGGAACCACCGGGAGAGCTTGAAGCCGGAGATGGTGTGGAACATCGAAAAGGGGCTCGCCCTGACGCCAGGGGAAATATTCCGGGCGGTTTCGGCGCGCGCCCGCTTGGTGCAACGGGTGGCGGCGTTCTTCGGCCCGTATGATCTGCTGCTCAGTCCGGCCGCGTCGGTGCCGCCCTTCGACGTCGGCCACCGCTACGTCGAGGAGATCGGCGGCCACCGCTTCGACAACTATATCGACTGGATCGCCATCACCTACACCATCACGCTCACGTCATGCCCGGCCCTGGTGATTCCCTGCGGTTTCACCGCCCAAGGCCTGCCGGTCGGCCTGCAGATGGTGGGAAGGCCGCGCGGCGAGGCGGCGTTGCTGTCGGCGGCGGCCTTGGCCGAAGATGTCTACGCCCTCGGCGCCGAGGTGCCCATCGATCCCCGCTCGCCTTCGCAGGCGCGAAGTTGATACCTATGTATAAATTTTTTGCATGCAGGGTTGCCGTAAATTCCCCGTATCTGTAGTATCGTTTGCAATATTGCGTCGCACAAAAAGTTTATTGCGATGCAAAACGAAAAAAGTGAAATCCATGGACGATACAAGTATTCCCGTCGCCGAACGCGCCGACGACGGCACCGCTCCCGGCGAAATCGACGATGACCTCCACGGGTACTACTTCGAAGACCTTGTGGTCGGCATGACGGAGGTTTACGCCAAGACCATGACCGAGACGGATATCGTGCTTTTCACGGGCATTTCGGGAGACATCAACCCGGTGCACCTGAACCACGAGTTTGCCAGCCAGACCATGTTCGAGGGCCGCATCGCCCACGGCATGCTGACCGCCAGCTTCATTTCCACTGTCATCGGCACCAAGCTGCCCGGACCCGGGTGCATCTACGTCGATCAAGTATTGCGCTTCAAGGCGCCGGTCAAATCGGGGGACACGGTGAAGGCGCGCGCCACGGTGACCGAGCTGATCCCGGACAGGATGTTCGTCAAGCTGGAAACCGTTTGCACGGTCGGCGACAAGGTGGTCATCGAAGGCGAGGCCACTATCATGGTGCCG
The DNA here is from genome assembly GCA_036011345.1 of Rhodospirillales bacterium. GTDB lineage: Bacteria > Pseudomonadota > Alphaproteobacteria > Rhodospirillales > JASLQF01 > JASLQF01. The sequence goes on from DASCNF010000001.1 coordinate 3,740, forward strand.
TCGCGCGCCCCGTAGGCGCCCCCGCCCCGCCATTTTGCCGCGCCGCTTCCCCCGTCTACGGTTTCCCCTTGACCCTGTTCCGGGGCGCTGACACTTTCTTGCCGCCATGCGGATATTTCGACATTTCAACAATTTGCCCGGGGAAACACGGGACGCGGCGATCGCCATCGGTAATTTCGATGGGGTGCATCGCGGCCATCAGGCGGTGATCGCCGAGGCTGGCCGCATCGCCGGTGACACGGGCGTCCAGTGGGGGGTGCTGACCTTCGAGCCCCATCCCAGACGGGTGTTGAAGCCCGATTCGGAGCCTTTCCGCCTGACGCCGTTTCGTCTCAAGGCGCGCCATCTCGAGGCCATGGGGGTCGATTTTCTCGTCATGCTTCGGTTCGATGTGGCATTTTCGCGCCGGCCCGCCGAAACCTTCGTCGAGGAGATCCTGGTCGAGGGCTTGGCGGCGCGCCACGTGGTCTCGGGCTACGATTTCGCCTTCGGGCACAAACGGCGGGGCAACAGCGAGCTTTTGCTCGGCATGGGTCGCCAGCGGGGTTTCGGGTTCACTTGTGTGATGGCGCTCGGCGACGAGGCGGGCGACACCTATTCCTCGACCTGGGCGCGCCGCTGCCTGCGCGACGGCGATCCCGCGAGCGCCGCCCGGGTGCTCGGCCGGTTCTTCGAGATCGAGGGGCGCGTGGCGCGTGGCGACGAGCGCGGCCGCACCATCGGCTACCCCACAGCCAACGTGCCGCTCGGCGATTATGTGTGCCCGGCGCTCGGCGTTTACGCGGTCAAGGCGGGAATCGACGAGAGGTCCGGGACCGTCTGGCGAGCCGCCGTCGCCAACATCGGCCGGCGGCCCACGTTCGGGGGAGACGGCGTCGTGTTGGAGGCCCACCTCTTCGATTTTGACGGTGATCTCTATGGCCGCCACCTGCGCGTTGCCTTGGTCGACTATCTGCGCCCTGAAAAGAAGTTTGACGGAATCGACGAATTGAAGGCACAAATCGCCAATGATACCAGCCGGGCACGGCAAATCTTGGCCGACGCCTGAAAAATGCCCGGGGATCGAGCCCAAGACCCACCAAGTCAGCGAGCCGAAAAATGAGCGTGGACTATAAATCGACGGTGTACCTTCCCCGCACCGATTTCCCCATGAAGGCGGGCCTGCCGCGTCGCGAGCCCGAGATCCTGGAGCGCTGGGAAGAACTCGACCTTTACCGCCGCAACCGGCAAGCCGCCGAGGGGCGCGAGAAATTCGTCCTCCACGATGGACCGCCCTACGCCAACGGGCACATCCACATCGGCACCGCGCTGAACAAGGTTCTCAAGGACGTGGTCACCCGCTCGCAGCAAATGCTGGGCAAGGATTCCAACTACGTGCCGGGCTGGGACTGCCATGGCCTGCCCATCGAATGGAAGATTGAGGAGAAGTACCGCGCCGCCGGCAAGGACAAGGACGCCGTCCCCATCGTGAAATTCCGCCAAGAGTGCCGGGAGTTTGCCGAAGGCTGGATCGGCGTCCAGCGCGACGAGTTCAAGCGCCTGGGTTGCGTCGGCGATTGGGAGAATCCTTACACCACCATGAGCTTCGCCGCCGAGGCCCAGATCGTGCGCGAACTCGGCAAGTTTCTCATGAACGGCTCGCTCTACAAGGGCACCAAGCCGGTGCTGTGGTCGGTCGTCGAAAAGACGGCGTTGGCCGAGGCCGAGGTCGAGTATCACGACCACACCTCGACGACGATCATGGCGCGTTTCCCTGTCGCCGCGGCGGCGTCGCCCGGCCTCGAGGGCGCGTCCGTCCTCATCTGGACGACGACCCCATGGACCATTCCAGGCAACCGCGCCGTCGCCTACGGCAATGACATCGATTACGGCGTCTATGAAGTGACGGGCGCCGACGAGGACAGTCTGGCGATCCCCGGCGAGCGCCTGGTCATCGCCAAGGTGTTGGCCGAGGTGGTCAGGGAGGAAGCCGGGATCACCGAATGGCGGCTGGTGGCGGAGCTCAGCGGATTGAGGGCAACGGTCTGCCGCCACCCCCTGCACGGGTACGGGTACGATTTCGAGGTCCCGGCGCTGGCCGCCGGCTTCGTCGACGTGGACGCCGGCACCGGCGTCGTCCATATTGCGCCGGGCCACGGGGCCGATGACTGGGATCTTGGCGTCAAGCACGGCCTGCCGATGCCCGATACGGTGGACGCCGATGGCGTTTTCAACGAGAGCGTGCCGCTGTTCGCCGGCAAACGCGTGCTGACGCCCGACGGCAAGTCGGGGGACGCCAACGGTGCTGTCGTCGAGGCGCTGAAAGAGGCCGGGGCGCTGCTCGCTTCGGGCCACCTCGTCCACAGCTATCCCCATTCCTGGCGTTCCAAGGCGCCGCTTATTTTCCGCAATACGCCCCAGTGGTTCATCTCCATGGAGAAGACGGGCCTGCGCAGGACGGCCCTGGATGCCATCGAACAAACCCGCTTCGTTCCCGAATCCGGACAGGCGCGGCTCCATGGCATGATCGAGACACGGCCCGATTGGTGCGTGTCGCGCCAACGCGCTTGGGGCGTGCCCATCACCGTGTTCGTCGACAAGAAAAGCGGCCAGCAACTACGCGACGAGTCGGTCTTCCAGCGCATCGTCGAGGCGGTTGAGGAGGAAGGCGCCGACTGCTGGTTTTCGTCCGATGCATCGCGCTTCCTGGCACCCGAGTACGACCCGGCGGACTACGATCAGGTCATGGACATCCTCGATGTGTGGTTCGATTCGGGTTCCACCCACAGTTTTGTTCTCGAGACCCGCCCCGATTTGATATGGCCGGCTTCCCTCTATCTCGAGGGCACCGACCAGCACCGTGGCTGGTTTCATTCCTCGCTTCTGGAATCTTGTGGGACCCGGGGCCGGGCGCCCTACGAGGCGGTGCTCACCCATGGCTTCGTGATGGGTGAGGACGGCCAGAAAATGTCCAAGTCGCTGAGCAACATCGTCTCGCCGCAAGACGTGGTGGACCGGCACGGGGCCGACATCCTGCGCCTGTGGGTGGTGGGTTCCGATTATTCCGAGGACCTTCGCATCGGTGCCGATATCCTCAAGCACCATGCCGACATCTACCGGCGGCTGCGCAACACGTTGCGTTTCATTCTCGGAAACTTGAACGGCTTCGAGGAAAGCGACCGGGTGGACCACGCCGACATGCCGGAACTCGAGCGCTGGGTCCTGCACCGGCTGTGGGAATTGGACCGCACGGTGCGTCAAGCCTGCGAGGATTTCGAGTTTCACCAGTTGTTCACCGAGCTTCACAATTTCTGCGCCGTCGACCTGTCGGCGTTCTACTTCGATGTGCGCAAGGACAGCCTTTATTGCGACCGCGCCGACGCCCCACGCCGGCGGGCGGCGTGCACGGTGCTCGATACCTTGTTCGACTGTCTCACCGCCTGGCTCGCCCCCATCACCTGCTTTACCGCCGAGGAAGCCTGGGTTGTGCGCCATCCCGGCAAGGACGAAAGCGTGCATCTGCGCCTCTTTCCCGAGATTCCCTCAACCTGGCGCGACGACGCCTTGGCGGCGCGCTGGCACCAAATTCGCCAGATGCGCCGGGTCATCACCGGAATCCTGGAGGTCGAGCGCGCCGACAAGCGCATCGGGTCGAGCCTCGAGGCGCACGCCGAAATTTACGTCGACGCGCGGTACCGGGCGGCGCTGGATGGCATCAACTTGGCGGAAGTGGCGATCACCTCGGGCATTACGATTGGTCAGAGCGAGGCACCGGCGGACGCCTTCACGTTGGAGGAAGTGCCAGGCGTGGCGGTTGCCATCGGCCCGGCCGGAGGCCACAAGTGCGATCGCTGCTGGCGGGTTCTCGAAGACGTCGGCGACGATCCCGAACTTCCCGAAGTTTGCGGGCGTTGCGCCGACGCGGTCAAGGTCCACCTCGCCACGAACGCCTGAGGCCGAGGGCCGCTAAGGCAAGGACTTGTCGACATGAAGGTTCCAGGCAGCCGGGGGTTTGGTTTTGGGTTGGCGACGCTGGTCCTGATCGTCGATCAGGCCAGTAAATGGTGGGTGATCAATGAGGTCATGAACCCGCCGCGGGTCATTCCGGTGACCCCGTTCTTCAATCTGGTCTTGGGTTGGAACCGGGGTATCAGCTTCGGACTGATGAACCAGGGGTCGTCGTTGAGCGCCTGGATTCTGCCCCTGGTGGCGGTGGTCATCGTGGCGGTGTTGTCGGTTTGGCTGTGGCGCATCGATCGGCCCGTCGTGGCCGTTGCCATCGGATTGATCATCGGCGGCGCCCTCGGTAATGTCGTCGACCGCTTGCGCTTCGGCGCGGTCGCCGATTTCTTGGACTTTTACGCGCCCGGCTTTCATTGGCCCGCCTTCAACGTCGCCGACGCCGGCATTACCGTGGGCGCCGCTATGCTCGTTCTTGAATCCTTGTTTGCGCGCCGCGAAAGGCCTAAAAACAGAGACGGAACCAGCGATATGACGGACAGTGGACAATGAACAGAGCAAGCTCGTTCATGGTCGCGGGTTTCCTTGCGATCGGACTGGGGAGCTGCGACGCGGTTAGCGAGGTGTTCACCGAGAAAAAGTCGGGGCCCGATGAATTCGCCGTCTTCTCGGAGCCGCCGCTTAGCATGCCTCCGAATTTCGGTTTGCGCCCGCCGCGCCCCGGTGTGCCGCGCCCGCAGAAAAGCACGCCGCGTTTCCAGGCCAAGCGAGCCATGCTCGGCGCCGGGCGCGGCAATCCCGTTCTGCGCCCGCCGCCGCACGGCTCGAGCCTGGGCGTGCAAGTCCTGTTGCGTGTGACCGGCGCCCTCGAAGCAAACCCCGACATCCGCGCGCTCATCAACGAGGAGTCCTCGCTGGTGGCGACGGGCGACAAGACGTTGACCGACCGCCTGCTGTTCTGGCGCGGCGCCAAGGACGAGTCCGTTATCGACCCCGCGAAGGAAGCCGAGCGCATCCGCGATGCCATCGAGCAGGGCCAGCCGGTCACCGGGGAAGAATCTCCAACCATCCAGCGCAAGTGACGCGAAAGGACGCTGGCGGCACCGCCGCCGATCGCCGGGCATTCGTCATACGTCTGTGATTTTGCGGGCGCGCTTGGTGCGACTACATTACCGGTCACTGACACGCGACGGCGCTCCTTCGTAGGGGGCTTGGGTATGAATATGGCAACCGGAATTTCGCCCCGAACATGGATGCAAGTGGCCGTGGCGATCGCCTTCCTCGGCATCGTGGCGTGGAGCGCTGCAACGGCCCGGGCTGGGGAAGAACGTACCGCCACGGCTGGAGGTGTCGGGCAGACCGGCGTTTTCAATCCCGAGACCTTCACGCTGGACAACGGCATGCGGGTGGTGGTGGTGTCCAACCACCGTGTCCCGGTGGTAACCCACATGGTGTGGTACATGGTCGGTGCCGCCGACGAGCCGCCCGGCAAGTCGGGCATCGCGCACTTCCTCGAACACCTCATGTTCAAGGGGACGAAGACGCGGCCGGCCGGTGAATTCTCCCGCACGGTGGCGCGTAATGGTGGGCGCGAAAACGCCTTCACGTCGTCGGACTACACGGGCTATTACCAGACCGTCGCCAAGGACCGCTTGGAGTTGGTCATGGAGATGGAAGCCGACCGCATGTCCAACTTGGTGTTCAATGAGGACGAGGTGGAGCCCGAGCGCCAGGTCATCTTCGAGGAACGCCGCGCCCGCACCGACAACGATCCCGCTGCCATCCTGCGCGAACACGTCAATGCCACCCTTTATCTCAACCACCCCTACGGCCGGCCGGTCATTGGCTGGGAGCACGAAGTCCGCGCCCTGAGTTCCCTGGACCTTGCCGCCTTCTACCGGCGCTGGTACGCGCCCAACAACGCCATCCTGACGGTGGCCGGAGACATCACCGCCGCCGAGTTGCGCCCCCTCGCCGAGAAGTATTATGGCGCCATCCCGCCGAGTCCCATGCCGGCCCGCGCGCGTCCCCAAGAACCGCCGCAGAGGGCGGCGCGGCGCGTCGTGCTGAAGGACGCGCGCGTGCGCCAGCCAACCTGGAGCCGCACCTATCTCGCTCCCAGCTATAGCACCGGGGAGACGCGCCACACCTACCCCCTCGAGGTGCTGGTCGAGATCCTCGGCCAGGGGGCGACTAGCCGGCTCTACCGCTCGCTGGTGGTGGAACGCAAGCTGGCGGTCTCCGCCGGGGCCTTCTACGACGCCGACGGTCTCGGGCCATCGACCTTCGTCGTCTACGCCAGTCCGATGCCCGGCGTCGATTTGGAAACCCTGGCCGCCGCCGTCGACGGCGAGATCGCGGCGCTTCTCCGTGACAGCGTCGGCGAGGACGAGGTGGCGCGCGCCAAGCGGCGCATGCGGGCAAGCACCGTCTATGCCCGCGATTCCCTAAGCACCGGGGTGCGGGTGCTGGGCGCGGCGCTGGCGACCGGGCGCACCGTCGAAGAGGTCGAATCGTGGCCGGCGCGCATCGACGCTGTCACCGCCGACCAGATCGCCGCCGGGGCCCACGCCGTGTTCGACGAAAGTCGTTCGGTCACGGCGCTGTTGTTGCCCGAAAAGTCTTCGAGGCCGAAATGAGCACTGCCGTGATCGCTGCTTCCGCCCTTGCCGCCGCCCTCCGTCCATGGAGCGTGCTTTTGGGGCTGGCCTTGGCGATGGCCGCCATCGCCCAGCCGGCGGCGGCCGTCGAGGTCGAGCGCGTACGGAGCGCCGGTGGTATCGAGGCCTGGCTGGTGCGCGATCACGCCAACCCCATCATAACCGTGCGCTTGGCCTTTCGCGGCGGCGCCGCCCTCGATCCGGCGGGCAAGGAGGGGCTGGCCGAGATGGCCTCGTCGCTCTTGGACGAGGGTGCTGGCGACCTCGACTCCCAGGCCTTTCAGGGGCGCCTCGAGGACTTGTCGATCTCGTTGCGCTTCGACGCCGGGCGCGACGTTTTCGGCGGGCGTCTGAGGACACTGATCGAGAACCGTGACGCGGCCTTCGGGCTGTTGCGGCTGGCCCTCAACGCGCCGCGCTTCGACGAGGCGCCCGTGAAGCGCATCCGCACCCAGATCCTAACCAGTTTGAAGAGGAACCTCGAGGAGCCGAACACCATCGCGCGGCGTGCACTAGCGCGCGCCCTCTTTCCTAATCATCCCTACGGCAGGCCCGTACGGGGGACACTGGAAAGCGTCGGTGCCGTCTCCGTCGGGGACCTGCGGCGCTTCGTGGCCGGGCGGCTGGGGCGCGACAATCTGGTGATCGGGGTTGTCGGCGATATCTCGGCCGATGAACTGGCCCCCCTCCTCGACCGAACATTTGGGGCGCTGCCAGCCAAAGCGTCCTCTTGGTCGGTCCCCGACACCCGGCCCCGGGTGAGCGGGGAGACCGTGGTCATCAACAAGCCGGTGCCGCAAAGCGCCATCGTGTTCGGTCACGGTGGGCCGAAGCGCGACGACCCCGACTTCTACGCTGCTTATGTCATGAACTACGTACTGGGCGGCGGCGGCTTCACGTCGCGCCTTTACAACGAGGTGCGCGAGAAGCGCGGCCTTGCCTATTCCGTTTACAGCTACCTCAACCCGCTCGACCACGCGGCGCTCATCGTCGGCGGCGCCGGCACCGCCAACCAGCGCGTCGCCGACGCTCTCGCCGTCGTTCGCGCCATCTGGCGGCGCATGGCGGAGGAGGGCCCGAGCGCCCAGGAACTGGCCAACGCCAAGACCTACCTCACTGGCTCCTTCCCCCTGCGCTTCACCTCAAGCCGCAGCGTCGCCGGCATCCTCGTCGCCATGCAGCTCGAGAGCCTCGGCATCGACTACCTGGACCGCCGCAACGGACTTATCGAGGCGGTGACATTGGCCGACGTGGGTCGGGTGGCGCGCCGCTTTCTCGACCCCGACGGGCTCACCGTCGTCGTCGTCGGAGAACCCGATGGCCTCGCCGCGACCGAGTAATATCAAGGACCGTTGGTATGTGGCCGGCGCCGGCCGGGGTGGTTGCGCTGCCCTTTGTCTGGTAGTCTGAAGCTCCCGCATAGGCGTCTGGAACCCGGACCTTCGCATGGCGTCCTCGAATAGCTCCCCGGCCTGGAAGGCGCTGCAAGCCCATCACCGCCAAGTAGGGTCGGCCCACATGCGGGCCCTGTTCGAGGAAGACCCCGAACGTTTTTCACGCTTCTCGCTGAAGCT
>DASCNF010000002.1:0-15080 GCA_036011345.1 Rhodospirillales bacterium
GATGGCGCCCTTTGGGTTGTCGATGGCGACCTCGACGCGAAACGTGCGCGTCGCCGTGGAGCCCATCTTGGAGATGTAGCGCACGGCTCCAACGAGGCGCTGGCCGGTGGCAAGACGGACGCGGGCGCCGGCGCCAGCACCGATCCGCGCCACGTTGCGCTCGCCGACTTCGCCGACGACGACGATGGGGTTGAGGTCGATCAGGATAGCCACCGTATCGGCCACCTTGACATAGTCACCGACCTCCACGGGTAGGTCGTCGACGACGCCGCCGAAGGGGGCGCGGATGACGGTATGTTTGATATCGAGGCGGATGCGCTCGAGGGCCGCCTTGGCCGCCTCCAGTTCGGCCTTGGCCTGGGCCAGGCTGACTCTGGAGCGGAAGGCCTTCTTCGACAGATCGAGGGCCGCCTCGTAGGCGATGCGGTACTGCTCGACGGTGGCCTCGGCCTCGGCGAGACGGGCGGGCCGGTCGTCCATGGCGAGGCGCGCGATGACGTCGCCCTTGGCGACCCGCCCGCCCTTTTCGACGGCCAGCTTCGCCACCAGCGCTGCGGTTTCCGCCCTGACCTTGACCATTCGGTCCGCTTCGGTGCGCCCGAAGAGGACGAGCTCTCCGATACGCTGCTCGGCGACGAGCCGGCGGATGCGCACCTGGGGCAGCTTCGCTTCGAGTTCGGCGGCGGCCGCCGGCGCCGCATCGGGCGATTGCCGCCCCCCCACTTGGCCCGACAGGATCCAGCCGGTGACGGCGATGGCGATGCCGGCGGCGATGATGTATGAGCGTTTCATTCGGCAGCTCCGCGCCTGGGCTCCGGCTCGGCGGTCGCGTCGGCGCCGAGCACCAGATCGCCGTGTTCCTCCATGTAGCGGATGACCGCCTCGTAGATGGCCAGACCGAAGCCGCGCACGAACAGCCGACCCCGCGGAACCCCGGTGTTATCGAGCTCACGGACGCTTTGCAGCAGGCGCCGGTAGTGATCCAGGTAGCCGTCGTAAATGGCGCGCCGTCGCTCCTCGCCAAGGAGGTCGGCGAAGAAGAACATGAACAAGGTGTCGGAGCGGATCTTGTCGTCGACTGGCAGCTGGACCACCGCCTCTTTCAGGGCGTCGATGCCGGCCGGCGTGATGCTGTAGACCTTCTTGCCGGGGCGGCCCTGCTGCGCCAACTCCGTACACGTCACCAAGCCCTCAGTGCGCAACTTGCCGAGTGCCGGGTATATGGAGCCGAAGCCGGAATGGTAAAACTGCGCAAACGGCCCTTCCTCGAAGGATTTTTTGATCTCGTATCCGGTGGCATCGTCCAGCATGAGCACACCGAGGCAAAGCGTACGCGCGTCCATGAAATAGTCCTTCGGTAGGGTTTATTTATATCGTTACGATATATATCATTATGATATATAAAAGTCAACCCACCGCAGCGATTTAGCGGCGATTTAGGCCTTGCACCGGAGGCGCCGCCAGCGCCAACGGCCTCGGACATGGGCGACAACGATCAAGAGCTATCATGGGAGCTGCCACTGCGGCGCGGTCAAGTTCGAGGTCGACGCGGAGTTGTTGCAACTTGAACGTTGCACGTGTTCAATTTGTTCGGAAAAGGGCCCCTGTTCTGCCGTGTGCCCCCGGATCGGTTCCGCCGGTTTCAGGGTGAAGATGACTTGACGCTCTATCGGTTTAACATGGAGATAGCGAAGCATTATTTCTGTAGCCATTGCGGTATTCACACTTTTGGCCATCCGCGCTCGGGTCCCGAGCTATGCCTCATAAACGTTTGTTGTCTCGACGTTTCCGATCTCGAAAGCGAGGACTACAAGGTCAAGCTGTTCGGTGGCCGAAATTGGGAGGCCGCGTTCAAGGCGCGTCAGGAAAGCGGCTGAACGGGCAGACGGGCGGAGACTATACGCCCTAGTCGAGAGTCGCCTTGACGCGCGCCATGATGGACGGCGGCACCCACGCCGTCCACACGTCTGGCCGCGTCCTCAGGAAGTTGCGGGCGGCGGCCCAGATGGTGTCCCCTTCATGGTCGTTCATGTAGGCCAGCGCGGCGCTGATCAGCGTGCTGGTCGTCCGGTAGCGGGTCAGGAACCCGGCCAGTCCCTTCGCCGCGTCGCAGAAGCGGGCGTTGACCCCGACCACCACCTCGACCAGGGGATAGGCGGTGGCGCGGGTGGTGTCGGCGCCGCTGGCCAAGGCCTCGAAGACCGCCTTGTCGTAGGGCGGCTCATCGAGCATCACCAGATCGAACTTGCCGAGCACCCAGGTCGGCCCCCAGTAGTAGGCGACGAACGGCTTGGCGCGCGCATAGCTCGACGCGATGGCGGCGGCCAGCGCCGCGCCGGTGCCGGGGCGGAAGTTGGTGAAGTGCCGGTCGAGGCCGTAGGCCTTGAGCTTGTTGGTGTTCACCACCTCGCAGTTCCAGCCCAGGATGCATTTGTAGAAGCGCCCCTTGGCGGGCTCCTCGGGGTCGCGGAAAAGGTACTTGTATCGCACCACGTCGCGCACGTGGCGGAGATCGGGCGCCGCCGCCTCGATGCCGCGCGCCTAGTCGCCCTCGACCAGATAGCGCGGCACCCACCAACCCTGTATGGCGTCCGGGAAGTTGGTGCCCAGCGACACCACCTTGCCCGCCGCCTCCGCCTTGTTCCAGGCGGCGGTGACGTTGTCCTTCAAGATTTCCATCATGACGTTGACGTCGCCGCGGGCGAGGCCGGTGAGCAAGAGGATGGTCGAACTGGGGATGGCGTCAGTCTCGCAGCCGTAACCTATCTCGATGATGTAGCGGGCCAGCGCCGTGTGCAGGCGGTTGCTGTCCCAGTCAAGCTCGGCGAACATCACCGGTCGATCGAGGACGCACGTCATGGCGTCGGACGCCGCCGGCCGCGCCATGAAGGCCAATGCCGCGACGAGAACTATGCAGACGAGACAGCGTACGATTATGGAAACCACACTATCACGGCGCGCTCCTCGTTTCTGTATACTGGCGTCGATTCGGACCAAGCCAATCATCGATGCGGCACAACGGGGGCAAGGAAATGACGACGCAAACGGACCTTTCCATCCCAGGGGCGACCATTCGCGAGGACGTCACCGTCCCGGCGCGCGAGCCGTGGAGCATCAAGATGCGCCAGGGTGAAATCCTGCGCATCATCGATCTCGAGGGCCAGCAGGCGGTCGATTTCCTGTGCTACAACGCCGATGACCCGTCGGACCGTTACAACGCCGCCAACACCATCAAGCTGAACGGCAACATCTATCTCGGCAAGGACTGCGGCATATGGTCCGTGCGCGCCCGCAGGTTGATGACCTTCATCGAGGATACCTGTGGCTCCCACGACACCCTTTACGGCTGCTGCTCGGTGGAGATAGACGACGTGCGCTTCGGCAAGAACAACGATGGCCGGGGATGCCAGGGCAATTTCGAGGCCGAACTCGCCAAGCATGGAATGGGCGCCAAAGACATCGCCGCCAACATCAACCTCTTCATGTACGTGCCGGTGGAGGCGAACGGGGACGTGGCGATCGCGCCGGGGGTATCTAAGGCCGGCGACTACGTGGACCTGTTGGCCGAGATGGATGTGCTGGCCGTCCTCTCCAACTGTCCGGAGGCCCTCAACAACGCCACCGGCATGAAGCCGACGCCCATCCGCGTCGTCGTCTACGCGTTATGAATTGACCGCGTCCCGCCATCATACGATGGTGCCCGTGAAACGCCGCTGAACGGCTTTTTCTATTACCAGAACCATGGGAGCAAGGCTCATGACAGGTCGCGCCGCACCTTTCAAGGTATCGCCGACCAATCCGAACCTCGGCGAGATACAAACCATCCCCGAGCGGCACATGGACATGCCCTACGCGCCGGCCATGCGCATCGAGTCATCGGGCGATTTATTGTTCGTATCCGGGTGCACGCCGTCGCCGCTCTATCATACCCATCCGCACGATTTCGCGGAGCACGATCACCCCGTTTCCATCGTCGAGCAGACGCGCTTGGCTATGAAATCTCTGATCTCCATCCTCGAGCACGAGAGGCTGGCGCTCACCGACGTCGTCAAGGTGACCAAGTACCTGACCGACATACGCGACCTGGAAGACATGGCCAGAACATTGAGCGAGATTTTCGGCGATTGGAAACCGGCCAGCACGACCCTATGCGTCAACCAGCTTTCGACGCCGGGCGCCCGCGTCGAGTTGGACGTAATCGCCACCTACCCGAAGGAACAAGAACAATGACCGACTTCGACCCCACCCGCCACTCCATCGGCTGGATCGGCGCCGGGCGCATGGGCTACGCCATGGCCGAACGCCTGGCCCAGGCCGGCTGCGACATCGCCGTCTACAACCGCACCCGGTCCAAGGCCGAGCCGCTGGCCGATGCCGGGGCCGTGATCGTCGACGCGCCCGCCGAGCTTGCCGGGCGCGACATCATCTTTACCATGGTGGCGGCGTCCGCCGACCTGCTGGAGGTCATATCGGGCCCCCAGGGCGTCTTGTCCGGGAGCGCCGGGCCGCCCAGGATTTTCATCGACTGCACCAGCGTTTCCGAGGAAGCCTCGGCCCAGGCGCGCGCCGACGTCGGGCGCGTCGGCGCCGCCTTCCTCGCCGCGCCGGTCAGCGGCAACGCCAAGGTGATGAAGGCCGGCAAGCTGAGCATCGTCGCTTCCGGACCCCGGGAAACCTACGACGAGGTGGTGGGATACTTGGAGCTTCTCGGCCGTGGCGCCAGCTACGTCGGCGAAGGCGAGCTGGCCCGCTTCTGCAAGATCGGCCACAACGTCTTCCTGGGCGTCGTCATCCAGTCCTTGGTCGAGATCACCGTTTTGGCCGAGAAGGCGGGCGTTCCGCGCCACGCCTTCCTGGACTTCATCAACAACAGCGTGCTTGGGTCCATGTTCACCCGCTACAAAACGCCGACCCTGACCAATCTGGATTACACCACCACGTTCACGCCGCCGCTCCTGAGGAAGGACATGGACCTGGGGCTTTCGGTGGCGCGCAAATGCGGGGTGCCCATGCCGCTCGCCGTGACGACGCGCGAAATCATCCAGACGCTGATCAACTACGGCTACGAGGACACCGACTTCGCGACACTCCTGGAGTTGCAGGCCAAGGCATCGAACCTGGAACTGGTGGCCGAGGACGTGGACGTCGGCACCGGACTGGAAGACTAGGCCGCGTGGCCTTGAATGGCGTGGGCGTAGGATATGGAGCGTGGCGCGGTCGGGTCTGTGCCTAAGCGGCACCCATGCAGCCTTGACTGTCGACCTGGACCTTCCGGCTTGCCGCCCATTCGTCGCCCAGCCGGCTCAAGGTCGCTTCGTCGAGGACCTGTCGGGCCATGGCGAACAGTGCCATCTCCTCTTTCTGGAAGTGAGCGTGGGCCACATCCAGGAGATCACCGACCACTTTTTTGAGAGAGTCGACGTCCTCCGCCTGCTTGGCGGTCTCGAAGAATTGATCGATCTCGCGGTGCTCGGCGCGCATGACGGCAAGAGGTCCCATCGGACCGAGACGGGGTTCCAAGTTCGGGAACAACAGGTCTTCCTCGAGTTTGGCGTGCGACAGGAGAAGCTTTTTCAGCACGGAAACGGCGCTTCGAACCTCCCCTATTTCATTGCTCGTCGCCACCACGTAGCTCACGTGCTCGAACAAGGCGTAAAGCACGCCGTGTTCGCCGAGCAGAGCATCGGTTAGCTTCATATCGTCGATCTCCTCGTCATTGGTCGTCGCTCCAGCATCATTAGTGGCAAGCGTATAGCCGCGAAAACCGGAGCCATCCTTGACTTCGCTCAAACGCCCGCCCCAAGGCATGCGCCGTCAATAGGGGTTGGCGATGGGCAACTCCTGGGAGGGGAAAAGGGTGATCACCCGGCAGCCGTCATTGGTGACGACAACCTCTTCCTCGATGCGCGCCGCCGACATGCCGTCGGTGGCCGGGCAGTAGGTCTCCAGGGCGAAGACCATGCCCTCCTTGATCTCCATGGGATCATCGAACGATACCAGCCGCGAGATGATCGGCCGTTCGTGCAGGGCCACGCCGAGGCCATGGCCGAACTGCAGCGCGAAGGCCTCCATCTCGTCGGCGAAGCCGAACTCCTCGGCCTTCGGCCAGACGGCGGCGACCCGGTCGGTGCCGACGCCGGGCCTGATCAGGTCGATGGAGGCGTCGATCCATTCGCGGGCCTGCTTATAGGCGTCCTGCTGGGCGTCCGTGGCGCGGCCGATGTTGAAGGTCCGGTAGTAGCACGTGCGGTAGCCCATGTAGGCCTGGATGATATCGAAGAAGGCCTGGTCGCCGGGGCGCAGGATGCGGTCGGTGAAGTTGTGGGGGTGCGGGCTGCAGCGCTCGCCAGAGACCGCGTTGATGGCCTCCACGTCGTCGGAGCCCATCTCGTAGAGCATGGTGTTGGCCATGGCGACGAGGTCCGATTCGCGCACCCCGGGCTTCATCTCCTCGAACAGCATGTGATAGGTGCCGTCGACCATCGAGGCCGCCATGTTGAGCAGGGTGATTTCGTCCATGCTCTTGATCTCGCGGGCATCAAGCATCACCTGCTGGCCGTCGCGCACCTCGATCCCTTGTTTCTGCAGCGCGAACAAGAGCGGCGGTTCGACGATGTCGAGGCCGACCGGCTGGTCGGCAAGCCCGGCCTCGACGAGCAGCGCCTTGATCTCCTGTGCCGCACTTTTCATGAAGCCGGCGCTTGGCGGTACCGTGCCACGCAGGCCGATCATGCCGGCGTGGCAACACGACTGGGGCAGCCATGGGGCATGGAGGCGGTGATGGGCCGCCGCCGAACCGAAGTCCCAGACATGGGGATCGCCGTCGCCGGCGAGCAGGCAATACCGCGCGATCTTGTCGCGCGACCATTCGCCGATGGTGGTGCTGGAGATGTAGCGGATGTTGTTGTTGTCGAAACAGAGAAGCGCGCCGAGGGCGGAGTCCTTCATGGCTTGGCGGGTACGGCCCAGGCGGTAGGCGTGCAGGCGGTGGAAATCCACCCGCTCCTCGAAATCGACGGCGGAATGGCCGGGCGCCGGCAAGGCGCGGTCCCAGTGATAGCGGGGATCGATGTCACCCACCTTGATGATTACCGGTTCGCGTGGCTTGACGTGATCGTCCATGTTCCCCTCCTCGATCCGAATACCGCGATTGTAAACCCTTTTCGATGCTTGGGGCAGGGTGGCCAGGCGCGCCGTGGATTCCGTCAAGACGAGGGCTCCGGCACCCCACCGTTAAAAGCCTATCGGATAGGCTCTAGGTCCCGACGCCCAACTTGCGCGCCATTTCCGGGAAATCGTTGATCACCAAGTCATGGATCGGGTTGGGGTTAGGATCAGGCGGCCCCTCGGCGCCCCACTCGTCGGGGCGGCGCACGAAGGCCGTCTTGAAGCCGCCCGCCTTGTCGCTCTCCAACTTCGGTGCCAGAATGCGCGTCGCCGACCAGGGAGGACATTCGTGGCCAAGGGCGCCTATTCCATCTTCAGCTTGGTGCGCAACGCGCTTCGTTACCACGAGGGCTGGCCCCGGGCTTGGCGCAGCCCCGAGCCCAGGCCCGCCTACGACGTGATCATCGTTGGCGGCGGCGGCCACGGCCTGGCCACCGCCTATTATCTCGCCAAGGAGCACGGCATCTCCAACGTCGCAGTGCTGGAAAAGGGGTGGCTCGGCGGCGGCAACACCGGGCGCAACACGACCATCATCCGCTCCAACTACCTATGGGACGAAAGCGCCGCCATCTACGACAAGTCGCTCAGGCTCTACGAGGGCTTGAGCCAGGAACTCAACTTCAACCTTATGGTCAGCCAGCGCGGCGTCATCAACCTCGCCCACAACCTCCACGACATGCGCGAGTTGGCGCGCCGGATTGCCGCCATCAAGCTCAACGGCATCGATTCCGAAATCCTCGCCCCGGCCGAGATCAAGGCCATGGTGCCCATCCTCAACGTCTCGCTCGAGGCGCGCTATCCAGTGCTTGGCGCGTCGTTGCAGCGGCGCGGCGGCACGGCGCGCCACGACGCCGTCGCCTGGGGCCTGGCGCGCGCCGCCGACGCCCGAGGCGTCGACATCATCCAGAACTGCGAGGTCACCGGAGTCTTGCGCGACGGCGGGCGCGTCACCGGCGTCGAGACGACGCGCGGGCCCATCAAGGCGCCCAAGGTCGGCGTCGTCGTGGCCGGCCACGCCGGCGTGCTGGCGGCGATGGCCGGACTGCGCCTGCCCATCGCCAGCCACCCCTTGCAGGCCCTGGTCTCCGAGCCCCTGAAACCGGTCATCGACAGCGTCGTCATGTCGGGTGCCGTACACGTCTACGTCAGCCAGTCGGACAAGGGCGAACTGGTCATGGGCGCCAGCATCGACAACTATAACTCTTACGCCCAGCGCGGCAGCCTGAATGTCGTCGAGAACATGCTGGGAGCCACCGTCGAGCTCTTTCCCATCTTCAGTCGGCTCTCCATGATGCGCCAGTGGGGCGGCATCGTCGACGTCTGCCCCGACGCCAGCCCCATCGTCTCCAAGACACCCATCGATGGCCTTTATTTCAACTGCGGCTGGGGGACCGGCGGCTTCAAGGCGACGCCGGGATCGGGTTTCGCCTTCGCCCACACCATCGCCGAGGACCGGCCTCACCCCCTGAACGCGCCCTTCCATCTCGAGCGCTTCACCACCGGGGCGCTGATCGACGAGCACGCCGCCGCCGCCGTCGGCCATTAGGGCAAAGGCGCGCGCCATGTTGCTCATCCCCTGTCCCTGGTGCGGCCAGCGCGACGAGAGCGAGTTCACGTACGGCGGCGAGGCCCACATCGTGCGCCCCGCCGAGCCCGACGCCGTTTCCGACACCGAGTGGGCCGACTACTTGTTCATGCGCACCAATCCGAAGGGGGCGCACCGGGAACGCTGGATGCACGTCCACGGCTGCGGGCGCTGGTTCAACGTGGCGCGCCACACCGTCACCCACGAAATCGCCGCCGCCTACAAGGTGGGTGAGGCGCCACCCGGAGCAGACTCGTGAAGAGCCAGTCGCACAGGTTGGCCGAGGGCGGGCGCATCGACCGCGCCACGCCGCTTCGCTTCACCTTCAACGGCCGCCGTTTCGGCGGCTTCGCCGGCGACACCCTGGCCTCGGCACTGGTCGCCAACAGGGTCTCGGTGGTCGGGCGCAGCGTCAAGTACCACCGCCCGCGCGGCATCTTCTCGGCGGGATTGGAGGAACCCAACGCCATCGTCCAGTTGGAGACCGGCGCCCATACCCTGGCCAACGCCCGCGCCACCCGCGTCGAGCTCTACGACGGCCTCACCGCGACCAGCGTTAACTGCTGGCCGAGCGCCGAATACGACTTCGCCGCGTCGCTCGGCCTGTTCTCGCGCCTGCTACCGGCCGGCTTCTATTACAAGACCTTCAAGTGGCCGGCTTCGCTGTGGATGACCTACGAGGCCGTCATCCGCCGCGCCGCCGGCCTGGGCCGCGCCCCGGACGGCCCCGACCCCGACCGCTACGACAAAATCAACGTCCACTGCGACGTGCTGGTGGTGGGCGGCGGGTCGGCCGGGCTGGCCGCCGCGCTGGCCGCCGGGCGCACCGGTGCGCGGGTCATCCTGGCCGACGAGCAGAACGAGTTCGGCGGCGCGCTGCTCAACGGCCATGACGAGATCGACGGTGCCCCGGCACTGGACTGGACCGCCGAGGCCGTCACCCGGCTGGGCGCCATGGACGAGGTGCGGTGCTTACCGCGTACCACGGTCTTCGGCTACTACGACCACAACTTCCTGGCGGCGCTAGAGCGCGTCACCGATCACCTGGGTCCGCAAGATGCCGGGGTCTTGCCACGCCAGCGCCTGTGGCGCATCCGCGCCAAGCGGGTGGTGCTGGCCACCGGCGCCATCGAGCGCCCCCTGGTCTTCGCCGGCAACGACCGGCCCGGCGTCATGCTGGCCGACGCGGCGCGCACCTACGTCAACCGCTACGCCGCCAGGCCGGGGCGCCAAGCCGTCCTGTTCGCCAACAACGACGGCGCCTACCGCGCCGCCCTCGACCTGCGAGCGGCAGGCCTCAGGATCGCCGCCATCGTCGATACCCGCCCCGTGCCCACCGGCGACCTGCCGGCCGAAGCCGAGAGCGCCGACATCGAACTCATCGCCGGCCATGCCGTGGTGGCAACCCACGGGCGCAAGCGTCTGTCCGCGCTCGAGGTCATGGCGCTCGGCGACGGCGGTGGGCGAGTCTCGGGTGCGGCGCGGCGCATTCCGTGCGATCTCTTGTGCGTTTCGGGCGGCTGGAACCCAACGACTCATCTCTTCTCCCAATCGGGCGGGCGTCTGCGCTTCGATGCGGCCCGCACCTGCTTCGTTCCGAGCGAGACCGCTCAAACGACGCGCCCGGCCGGTGCCGCCAGCGGCACCTTCGCCCTCGACGACTGCCTGGTCGAGGGCCGGGCGGCGGGCGCCGCGGCCGCAGCGGACACCGGTTTCCGGGCCCGGGGGCGCACCGCCAAGGCATCGGGCGCCACCGTCACGGCCGAAGAGGCGCCCGGCGGTTATGGGGTCGTGCCGGCCCCCGGCCACCCGGAGGGCGGTCCCAAGCACTTCGTCGATCTACAAAACGACGTGACGGCGGCCGACATCGCGCTGGCGGCGCGCGAGGGCTATGGCTCGGTCGAGCACCTGAAACGCTACACGACGCTTGGCATGGGGACCGACCAGGGCAAGACCGCCAACGTCGCCGGCCTCGCCATCCTGGCCCGCCTCGGCGGCACCGACGTTGCCGAGACTGGCCACACCACCTTCCGCTCGCCCTACACGCCGGTCACCTTCGGGGCGCTGGCCGGGCGCGACGTGGGCGCGCTTTCGGACGTGGTGCGGCGCACCCCCATGCATCACTGGCATGAGCGCGCCGGCGCCCGGTTCGAGGACGTCGGCCAATGGAGGCGCCCGTGGTACTACCGGCGCGCCGGCGAGGACATGGCCGGCGCCGTCAAGCGCGAGTGCCTGGCGGCGCGCCACTCGGTCGGCATCCTGGATGCCACGACGCTAGGCAAGATCGACATCCAGGGACCGGACGCCGCCGAACTACTCAACCGGGTCTACACCAACGCCTGGAGCAAGCTGGAGGTGGGGCGCTGCCGCTACGGCCTGATGCTCAACGAGGACGGCATGGTGATGGACGACGGGGTCACGGCGCGGCTCGGCCAACACCACTACTTGATGACTACGACCACCGGCAACGCGGCGCGCGTCCTCGCCTGGCTCGAGGAATGGCTGCAGACGGAATGGCCGGAACTCAGGGTGTATGTCGCCTCAGTCACCGAACAGTGGGCGACGATGACGCTGTGCGGGCCCAACGCGCGGCGCCTGCTCGCCGAGTTCATCGGCGATGTCGATCTCGCGGCCGGGGCCTTTCCCTTCATGGCATGGCGCGCCGCCACCGTGGGCGGCGTCGCGGCGCGCCTTTTCCGGGTCAGCTTCACCGGCGAGTTGTCCTTTGAGATCAACGTGCCGGCGCGCTACGGCCTTGGTTTGTGGACGGCCTTCATGAACGCCGGCGAGAAATACGGCATCACGCCGTTCGGCACCGAGGCCATGCACGTGCTGCGCGCCGAGAAGGGCTACATCATCGTCGGCCAGGAGACCGACGGCACGGTGACCCCCGCCGACCTCGGCATGGACTGGATCGTCAGCTCGAAGAAGGACTTCCTCGGCCGGCGCTCGCTCAGCCGCTCCGACACGGCGCGCCCCGACCGCAAGCAGTTGGTCGGCCTGGAGACCGAGGACGCCGCCTTGGTCCTGCCCGAAGGCGCCCACGTCGTCGAGAACTCGGGGCAGGTACCCCTCGTTCCCATGTCCGGCCACGTCACGTCGAGCTACTACAGTGCCAACCTGGGGCGCTCGATCGCCCTGGCGCTGATCAAGGACGGGCGCAAGCGCATGGGCGAGAACGTGCGCGTGGCGTTGGAGGACTGCGCCGCGCGCGCCGTCATCCGCGATCCGGTGTTCTTCGATGTGCAAGGAGGCCGGCTCCATGGCTGACGCCTATCTGCAACAAAGTCCCCTCGCCCACCTCGGCCTCGCGGCGCGTGCCGCCAGTCCGGCGGAAGGCATCGAGGCAGGCGTGGTGCTATGTGAGCGCCCGGCGCGCCGCCAGATCGGGCTGCGCGGCGATGCCGGGCGCCCCGCCTTCCGCGCCGCCGTCAAGGGCGTCCTCGGCTTTGCCCCGCCAGCCAAGGCGACAACCGCCGCCGGCGGCACGGGCTTGCCGCGCGCCTTGTGGCTCGGCCCCGACGAATGGCTGGTGGTGACCGACGACGACGATGCTGCCACGGTGGCAGACTTAAGCGAAGCCCTGGCCCGTCAGCACACCCAGGTCGTCGATCTAAGCGACGCCCGCGACGTCATCGGGCTCGCCGGCGCCGGTGCCCGCGACGTGCTGATGAAGGGGTGTACCCTGGACGTGCACCGGCGCGCCTTCAGGCCCGGGCGATGCACGCGCACGCTGCTGGCCAAGGCCCAGGTCATCGTGCACCAGATTTCCGAGGATCCCGACTACGACCTCTACGTCCATCGCTCCATCGCCGAATATCTGTGGACCTGGCTGGAGGACGCGGGGCTGGAATACGGGGTGAGGGTGTCGGCGGGTTAGCGATCAGTCAAGGTCCTCTAAACGCGGAGGACGCGGAGGAATACCGAGGAAGAATAGAAAGAGATAAGAAAAAAGCACGCCAAAGCCGTGCAGAAAACATTTTTCCTCCACGCTCCTCCGCGTCCTCCGCGTTGAATCATCGCCATCGCGGCGGCTAAACCGGATAGCATGGCGCGACCTTTCCCCATGGAGGCCCCCATGCACCTTGAAGGATCCTGCCACTGCGGCGCGGTGACGTTCTCCCTCGAAAGCGAAACGCCCTACCCATACATGCGCTGCTACTGCTCGATCTGCCGCCAGACAGGGGGGGGGGGGGGGGGGGCGCCGCCAACATCATGGGCAACGCCGACACCCTCAGCGCCGAGGGCAGCGGCAGCGTGACCGCCTACCGGGTGAAAAAGGAAGACGGGCACTTGAGCGACGCCCACCGTCATTTCTGCAAGCTCTGCGGCAGTGCGCTTTACGTCTCCGATCCGCGCTGGCCCGACCTGGTGCATCCCTTCGCCTCGGCCATCGACTCGGGCCTCCCGACGCCGCCCGAGTACGTCCACATCATACTCGATTCCGCGGTCCCCTGGGCCGAGGTGCCGGGCGGCCCGAAAGATGTCACTTCGCCGAATTCCCGCCCGACTCCATCGAGGACTGGCACAAGCGCCACGGCCTCCACAGCGCCTGACCGCCCTTGTCCGACACCCCCCAGATGATTGACGCGAACGGCGGCGACTGGCACGGGCGCATCTGGCGCCTGGCCGGGCCGATCATCCTCTCCAACGTCTCGGTGCCGCTCCTCGGCATCGTCGATACGGCGGTGATGGGGCACCTGCCGGGCCCCCAGTACATCGGCGCCGTCGCCGTCGGCGCCGTCATCTTCCATGTCGTCTACTGGGGAATGGGCTTCCTGCGCATGGGGACGACGGGCTTCACCGCCCAAGCGCTTGGCGCCAATGATGCCGACGAGGTGCGCGCCACCCTGACCCGGGCGCTGATCGTCGCCGTTCTGCTGGGCGTCGCCCTAATCGCCGTTCAGCGGCCCATCGCCTGGGCGGCGCTGCCCCTCATCAAAGCAAGCCCACAGGTCGAGCCCCTGACCGACCTCTACTTTTCGATCCGCATCTGGGGGGCGCCAGCAGCGCTCGCGAATTTTGTTTTTGTCGGCTGGTTCATCGGCATCCATAACACCCGCGCCGCCCTCGTGCTGCAGATCGTCATGAACGGCGTCAATATCGTCCTCGACCTGTGGTTCGTGCCCGGCCTCGGCTGGGGGGTCGAAGGCGTCGCTATCGCCACCCTGATCGCCGAGATCGGCGCGGTGGCCCTTGGCGCAGCTTTGGTCATGCGCAACTTGCTACCCATCGGCGGACGCTGGCGGCGAGCGTTGATCCTCGACGCCGGGCGCATCCGGAAAATGATGAGCCTGAACCGGGACATCTTCATCCGCAGCCTTTGCCTGATGGGGTCGTTCGCCGTCTTTACCAGCGTTGGCGCCCGCATCGGCGACGTGGCGCTGGCCGCCAACGCGGTGCTGTTCAACTTCCAGATTTTCATGGCCTATGCGCTCGACGCCTTCGCCTTCGCCGCTGAGGCCCTGGTCGGCAGCGCCATCGGAGCCGGGGACCGGACGCGCTATCGCACCGCAGTTCGCGTGACCTCGGTCTGGGCCCTCGTCTTCGCCGCCGGCTTCGCCGTCTTCTATGCCATGGCGGGTGCGTCGGTGATCGACGCCATCACCGATATCGAGCCCGTGCGCGCCGCCGCCCGGGACTACCTGCCGTGGGCGATCGTACTGCCCTTGATCTCGGTGTGGAGCTTCCAACTCGACGGGATTTTCATTGGCGCGACGCGGGGGTCAGACATGCGCAACGCTATGATGCTCTCCACCTTCGCCTACATCGCGACGCTCGCCGTGCTCGTCCCCTGGCTCGGTAACCACGGCCTGTGGATCGCCTTTACCGTGTTCATGGTGGCCCGCGCCATCACGCTCGGCGCCCTTTTTCCGGCCATCGGTCGAAGCATCGAAAGCGCTTGAAGTCGGCACGACCGTGGTTGTGCTATAGTCGATGGCGAGTGCCCGAAGGGCCAAAAAATTCAGGGAAGGGAGGAACGGCTATGGCTGCGTATTGGATCGGACACATCAAGGTGATCAACGAGGAAGGCTACGGCGAGTACGCCAAGCTGGCGGGCCCGGCCATCGACAAGCACGGCGGGCGCTTCCTGGCCCGTGGCGGGCGCTACGTGTCCCTGGAAGGCGAGGAATTTCCGCGCAACGTCATCGTCGAGTTCGAAAGCGTCGAGGCGGCGCAAGCCTGTTACGATTCGCCCGAGTACCAGGAGGCCCTGGCCCACGTCGCGGGCAACGCCGAGCGCATGCTGACTATCCTCGAAGGCCGGTAGCCCGACCTCGCGGCGGTGAACTTATTTCAAATCGTCGTCGAGAATGCGCGCCGCCTG
>DASCNF010000003.1:0-3120 GCA_036011345.1 Rhodospirillales bacterium
GGCCGCAAGGCCGCCTTTCCCGCGGTCTGACGCATCTCACCTGGTTACTACTGTATGGACGGCACCATCCCGCGCCACAAGCTGCCGGTGGTCCTCAACCGCATCCGCCAACTATCGGCCCGCTATGGCCTGCGTGTCGCCAATGTCTTCCATGCCGGCGACGGCAACCTCCATCCATTGATCCTCTACGACGCCAACGAGCCCGGAGAGCTGGAAGGCGCCGAGGAATTCGGCGCCGATATCCTCAGGCTCTGTGTCGAAGTCGGCGGCGTGCTGACCGGCGAGCACGGCGTCGGGGTGGAGAAACGCGACCTCATGGGGGTGATGTTCACCGAAGTTGATTTGAAGCAGCAGCAGCGGGTCAAGTGCGCTTTCGATCCCGACGGCTTGCTCAATCCAGGCAAGGTTTATCCGACCCTGCACCGTTGCGCCGAACTAGGCCGGGTTCATATCCAGCGTGGCCAGACGCGCTTTCCCGACATCCCGCGGTTTTAGGAAATTTCCATGTTAGTAAGATACGGCACCGGCCCGCTCCCCCTCCCGGCCACCCAATGGCACGGTACGCTGTGGGTGGCCGGGAGGGGGAGTGGGCCGGAACCGAGCTATCATGAAGCCTTCCCCGGACGCCCATGACCGAAACCCTGAAACCCGAGACGCCCGACCAGCTTTGCGAAGCCGTCCGCTGGGCCGCCGCCGCCGAGGAGGCGTTCGAGGTCTTGGCGGCGGGCACCAAGCGATCCTTCGGGCGCCCCGTGGAGGCCGGCCACCGGCTCGACCTCGGCGTATTCGCCGGCATCGGGCTTTACGAGGCCGAGGAACTGGTCCTTGCCGCCGGTGCGGCGACGCCCTTGGCCGAGATCGAGGCAGCGTTGGCCGACAAGCGCCAGCGCCTGGAGTTCGAGCCCCCGGACCTGGGGCCGCTCCTCGGTGCCGCGCCGCGCCTGGGGACGATCGGCGGCGCCATTGCGTGCAATCTGGCCGGGCCCAGGCGCATCAAAGCCGGTGCGGCGCGCGACCATGTCTTGGGTTTTAACGCGGTAAGCGGCCGGGGAGAGATCTTCAAGTCGGGCGGTCGGGTGGTCAAGAACGTCACCGGCTTCGATCTGTCGAAGCTCATGGCGGGCTCGTTCGGGACCCTCGCCGTGATGACCGAGGTTACCGTCAAGGTATTGCCGGTGGCCGAAGAGACGCGGACGGTCCTGGTCCTGGGCGCTGACGACGCGGCGGCCGGTAAGGCTATGTCGGCGGCTCTCGGCGCACCCAGTGATGTCTCGGGGGCGGCCCATTTGACAGCCCCGGTGGCATCGGCTTCGGGTATTGAGCGAGTGGCCGGCGCGGGTGGGGCGGTGACCGCGCTGCGCCTTGAAGGACCGGCCCCGTCGGTGAAGGTCCGCGCCCGGGCGATCGGCGATTTGATGAAGAATTTCGGCGAACTCGACGAACTGGGTTCGGCAGACTCGGCCGTGTTGTGGCGCGAGGTCGGCAACGCCACCTTCTTCGCCGGCGACGACGGCGGCCCGGTATGGCGGCTTTCGGTGCCGCCGGCCGCCGGCGCCCGGGTGGCGGCGCATATCTTGGACGGTATCGAAGGAAAGGTCTTCTACGACTGGGGCGGCGGCCTCATGTGGCTCGCCCTGGCGCCGACGGACGACGGAGGTCACGGGGTTGTACGCTCCGCCACGGCCCAGCACGGCGGCCACGCGACTTTGGTGCGCGCCGCCGCCGGGGTGCGCACCCGGGTGCCCGTATTCGAGCCCCAGCCGGCGCCCCTGGCGGCGCTGACCAAGCGCGTCAAGGAGGGCTTCGATCCCTTGGCCGTGCTCAACCCCGGCCGCATGGTCGCGGGCGTTTAGCCATGCAAACCAGCTTTACCGCCAGTCAACTCGCCGATCCCGCGATCCAGGAAGCCAACGACATCTTGCGCAAGTGCGTCCATTGCGGTTTCTGTACGGCGACCTGTCCGACCTATGTGCTGCTCGGCGACGAGTTGGACGGCCCGCGCGGGCGTATCTATCTGATCAAGGAAATGCTGGAAAACGACAAGCCGGCCTCGGCCGGGGTGGTCAAGCATATCGACCGCTGTCTGACGTGTTTGTCGTGTACGACGACCTGTCCGTCGGGGGTCGATTACATGCACTTGGTCGATCGGGGCCGGGTGCATATCGAAAAGACCTTCCGCCGCCCCTGGGCCGAACGCCTGCTGCGTGCCGTGCTGGCCGCCGTCCTCCCCTATCCGAGCCGCTTCCGCCTGGCGCTATGGGGTGCCTGGCTGGCGCGGCCATTTCGGACTCTGATGCCGGGGCGCCTGCGGGGAATGGTAGAAATGGCACCCGGGCGCATTACGGCCGCCTCATCCGGTGACCGGCCCCAGGTGTTCGCCGCCCAGGGGCCAAGGCGCAAGCGGGTGGCGCTTTTGACCGGCTGCGCCCAACGGGTCCTGCGTCCGGCCATCAACGAGGCGACCGTCAGGCTCCTGACCCGCCACGGCTGCGAGGTGGTGGTGTTGGGGAATCTGGGTTGCTGCGGGGCGCTGGTTCACCACATGGGCCGCGAGGACGAGACCTTGGCCGTGGTCAAGGCTAACGTCGAGGCCATCGAGCGTGAGGCCGAGGCTGGCGGCCTGGACGCCGTGGTCATCAACGCATCGGGCTGCGGCACCATGGTCAAGGACTACGGCCATATCTTAAGCGACGACGATGTTTGGGCGGAACCCGCCCGGCGCACCGCCGCCCTGGCACGGGACGTGAGCGAGGTGATGACCGAGCTAGGCCTTAAGGATCCGGTCCCTATCCCCTGGCCGGGCGGCGGTCCCAGGATCGTCGCCTATCACTCGGCGTGCTCCATGCAGCACGGCCAGGGCCTGCGCCAGGAACCCGTGGCGCTGTTGGCTCAGGCTGGGATTGAGGTCCGAGAGCCCGCCGAAGGGCACCTGTGCTGCGGTTCCGCCGGCACCTACAACCTATTGCAGACGGAAATCGCGGCCCGGCTCGGCGCGCGCAAGGCGGCCAATTTGGAAGGCCTTGGCGCAACCGTCATCGCTACCGGCAACATCGGCTGTCTGGTGCAACTTGCCGGCACCACGACGGCAAGCGTGGTGCATACGGTGGAGCTACTCGATTG
>DASCNF010000004.1:0-3901 GCA_036011345.1 Rhodospirillales bacterium
AGAAGTCGTATTCCCCGTCGGGCGACTCGCCCGGCGGTTCGTAGGGCAGGGCGAAGATAACGGCCTTGTTGTCGGGCTTGCCGTAGAACTGCAGGCCGCTGCCGGGCTCCACGTAAGGATCATAGCGCTCGCGGTAGCGCCACTTGGTCTCGCGCCCGTTAACAACCGGCCAGCGCAAACCGCGTTCCTCGTGGTAACGATCGAAGGGTGCCAGGTCGTGCGCCTTGCCGCGCCCGAAGGTCGCATATTCCTCGAACAGCCCCTTCTGAACATAGAATCCGAAGGCCTCGGCCTCGTCGTTGTTGTAATCCGGATGAGTCTCCGACAAGGGGAAGCGGTCAACCTGACCGTTCGCGAACAGCACCTCATAGAGGCTCTTGCCCTTGTGGTCCGGGTTGGCCTCCAGGATGTCGGCGGACCAGACCTCGTCGGTCGTGAAGCGCTTGGAGAACTCGACCAACTGCCACAGGTCAGAACGGGACTCGTCTGGTGCCTTGACCAACTGGTACCAGAACTGGGTGCGCCGCTCGGCATTGCCGTAGGCGCCTTCCTTCTCCACCCACATGGCGGTCGGCAAGATGAGGTCCGCCGCCTGGGCGGTCACGGTGGGATAGGCGTCGGAAACCACGATGAAGTTGTCCGGGTTTCGGTAGCCGGGGAAGCCTTCCTCGTTCAAGTTGGCTGCCGCCTGCAGGTTGTTGTTCACCTGGACCCAATAGGCGTTCAGCTTGCCGTCGTTCAGCATGCGGTTTTGCAGCACCGCGTGATAGCCCGGCGTCTCGGGAATAATGCCGGCGGGTAGACGCCAGATCTTCTCGGCTTTGGCGCGGTGCTCCGGGTTCTTGACCACCATGTCGGCCGGCAGGCGGTGGGCGAAGGTGCCGACCTCGCGCGCCGTGCCGCAGGCCGACGGCTGGCCGGTGAGCGAGAAGGGGCTGTTGCCCGGCTCGGCGATCTTTCCGGTCAAGAGGTGCAGGTTGTAGACCAGGTTGTTGCACCAAACGCCGCGGGTGTGCTGGTTGAAACCCATGGTCCAGAGCGACATGACCTTGGTGTCGGGAGCAGCGTAGAGCTCGGCCAGTGCCTCCAGACGGCTCTTCGGCACGCCCGACAGCTTGGAGACGCTGTCGATGTCGTAGTCGGATACGAAGCGGGCATAATCCTCGAAACTCATGGGCTCCGAGCCGCCCGCCTTGTCGGCGTTCTTGGCCTGCTGCTGCAGAGGATGCGTCGGCCTGAGGCCATAGCCGATGTCGGAATTGCCCCGGCGGATGTTGACGTGCTTCTGCATGAAGTCCTCGTTGATCCGCCCGGTCTCGATAATGTGCTTGGCGATATAGTTGAGGATGGCGAGGTCGGTCTGTGGGGTGAAGACGATGGGCATGTCGGCGAGATCGAAAGAACGGTTCTCGAAGGTCGAGAGCACCGCCACCTTGACGTGGGAGGCACTGAGCCGTCGGTCGGTCAGCCTCGTCCAGAGCACCGGGTGCATCTCCGCCATGTTTGCGCCCCAAAGGACGAAGGCATCCGCGTGCTCGAAGTCGTCGTAACAGCCCATGGGCTCGTCCATGCCGAAGGTGCGCATGAATCCGCCCACAGCCGAGGCCATGCAGTGCCGTGCATTGGGCTCGATGTTGTTGGAGCGGAAACCGGCCTTCATCAGCTTGAGAGCGGCATAGCCTTCCCAGATCGTCCACTGGCCGGAGCCGAACATGCCGACGGCGGTCGGCCCCTTCTCGCGCAGCACCTTCTTGAACCGGTCGGCCATGACGTCGAAGGCCTCGTCCCAGGAGACCGGCGTGAAGCTGCCCTGCTTGTGATACTGGCCATCCTTCTTGCGCAAGAGCGGCACCGTCAGGCGGTCGTCGCCGTACATGATCTTGGAGAGAAAGTAGCCCTTCACGCAGTTGAGGCCGCGATTGACCGGCGCCTTGACGTCGCCGTGCGTCGCGACTACCCGTCCCCCCTTGGTCGCGACCATGACGCTGCAGCCAGTGCCGCAGAAGCGGCAGGGCGCCTTGGACCAGGTGAGCCTGGTCCGCCCGGCCCCCATGATGAGACTGGCGGCCTTGGCGGAAACGTTCATCCCGGCAACCGCGGCTGCCGTGGTAATGGCATTGGCCTTTATGAACTCGCGCCGCGATAGTCTCATGGCAATGACTCCGCTTTCTTTGTGTCGGCGTCCTCGACCTGGTGGTAGACCAAGGAAGCCGTGAACACGCCGTCGAACGCTCGGATAGCGTCGATCCGCTCCGAGATTTCGGATTCGCTTGCGGTTTCCAGCGTGACGATCAGCTTGCCGGCCGCATCGCTTGCCTGGACCTCCGCGCCCGGCAGGCCGGCAATGGCCGTCGAGATTGCCTTCAATAGCCCCGCTCTACCGTGAACCACGAGGCTCGATATGTGAAACTCTTCTGACATCAGCGTCCTCGACCCGGTTCAACAGTGCTTGACAAAAAGAACACTCCTGGCCTCATGCGAAATTTCCTCACACGCCTACGAGGCCGGCGGCCCGGCAAGCAGTTGGTACAGCAAGATCAGGAACCCGTAACCGCCAACGATGGCGACCGAGAGCACCGGCGCCAAAACCACGGTCAAGAAGAGGAACCCCATCAGTTCCTGGGTTTTCGTGGGAGGTCCATTTTCGATCTGCTCCATGTCATAACTCCAGATCGAAGAACGATCAGAACGGCACGCAGTGGGTGACCGCCTTGAGCAAGCGAATCTGAGGGATCTCTTGAGTGAGCGCGCTGCGGGCCCCCCAAAGGCGAAGACTTCTGTCAGCGCGGTCAGCGCGTTCAAGGGAGGTGTAGTCGAAACAGCTTTTGTCCGGGTAAAGTCCGGACGACGGTAGCGTCTCACGCATTGCCGCCCCCTATGATCACGATATGCAGGAAACGGGGACCGTCGGCGCCACGGACGTTCCTGGCCTCGATGTCTGCGGTGCCGCTCGTGCCAGTGATGAAGTTAATGTTGCGGGGATGTATGTTCCCGGCAGCCCGCACCTTGGCACAATAGTCCTCAATGTAGCGCAGGATCTTCTTTGCCTCGATCACGACGATGTGGTGTAAAGGCAGGTAGTTGAACAGTGTCGGCGATTCGGGACACGAGTGGAATACAAGCGTCCCGGTCTCCGCGATCCCGTAGTCCGCCAAGCAGACACTCACCCGTTCCTCCGGGTCGATCGTGTGATGGTAGGACACGTCGTCCCAATCCTGATCGGTCAAGGTTGCTACACTGACCATCGAGACGTCAAGGGCCAAGCCATGCTCGCTCAGGTATCGGCGGACCGCAGACGGGACCGCGGCGAAGTCCTGGACATCATCCACTGTCGCGGTCACGGTCTCCGAAGTCGCGCGCTCGACGAATCTCTTAAGGTTGCTGAAATCGTCGAACTTTGGCTGCACGTCAGCGGGATCGGCGAGGATGGCGGCCGCCTCGCGGGCGACCGCTGCGGGATCGGGCCGTCCGCCGCCGAGAGCCGTGCGCACGTCCGCCAAAACGCGTTCCCGGGCGTCGCTCATCACGATATTTCCTTCTGCCGCCGGCCATAGAGGTCCATGAAGGTGCCGCCCTGTGGCGCGGCCAAGTCGCGGTGCCGCGTCCAGCCGCCGGTCCCGGGTAGCGAGCGAATATGCCCTTTCCGGCGTCCCAGCATACCGAGCGCGCGAATGGCGAAGCGGTTGCCCAGGCGGTAGAGCCACGGTCGCTTGACGGCGAAGGCCCACAAGCCCAAACCGTAGCGTACGGTTGGGGACGTGAAGTTCTCACGATATTGCTGCTCGCGCAGGCGGCGCATCATGTCGGGCAGGGGAATCTTGACCGGGCAGACCTCCTGGCAGCGACCATTAAGCGTGCAGGCGTTCGGCAGGTCGCCAGCCTCTTTCAGGCTTGTCATGGC
>DASCNF010000005.1:0-7183 GCA_036011345.1 Rhodospirillales bacterium
CCGTTAACCTGCCGGTCAAGGAATTAAAGAAGCGCTTTGGTGAACTGCCGAAGAGACAAGAAATCATCGCCTATTGCCGAGGACTATACTGCGTATTCGCGTTCGAGGCGGTGGCCGCGTTGCGAAAAAAAGGAGTTCAAGGCAAGGCGTTCGGAGGAAGGTTATCCGGAGTGGAAGGCGGCGGGTCTACCAGTGGAAGAAGCTGCGGCCGGGGGATGATATCGCGTCATAGGTACACGGCTTAGCCGTCATCCTTTCCGCCCCGCAGCGCCTCGACGGCTTCGCAGAATCGCTCGATCTCTTCGCTGGTGTTGTAGTAATGCAGGCTGGCGCGCACCACTTCGGCGAGGCCGCGCCGCGTCATGTCGAGAAGCGTCGAGGCGGCGCGGCTCACCAGGACGTTCATTTTGCGTTTGGCCAGGGCAGCGAGCACCTCGTCGGGGGCCACGCCCTCGACGGTGAAAGCGACAATGCCGCAGCGCCGTTCGCCCAGGTCGTGCAGTGCGACCGCAGGGATGGCGGCGAGGTGCCGGCGCAATTCCCCGGCCAGCGCTGTGACCCGCTGCTCGATGGCCTCGATGCTCCAGGAAAGCGCGTAGTCGACCGCCACGCCGAGGCCGATGACGGCGGCGTGGTTGAACTCCCAGTTCTCGAAGCGCCGTGCGTCGGCGTGCATGACGTAGCGCTCGGGCGTTTCCCAGGTGGCGGCGCGGAGGTCGAGGAAGGGCGGCTCCAAGCGCTTCACGAAATCATCGCGCACGTAGAGAAACCCGGTACCGCGTGGCCCGCGCAGGTACTTGCGCCCGGTCGCCGTCAGCATGTCGCAGCCGATGGCGTCGACGTCGAGGGCGATCTGTCCCGCCGACTGGCAGGCGTCGAGCAGGTAGGGGATGGAGGCGGCGCGCGCCCGGCGGCCGACCTCGGCGGCCGGGTTGACGAGGCCGCCGTTGGTCGGCACGTGGGTGATGGAGATCAGCTTGACGCGTCCGTCGATCATTTGGTCGAGGGCGGCGAGGTCGAGCTGGCCGCTGTTGTCGCTGGGCACAGGCTCGACCACGGTGCCGGTGCGCCGTGCCACCTGCAGATAGGCGATGTAGTTGCTGGCGTACTCGGCCTCGGAGGTCAGAATGCGATCGCCGGGCGCGAACTCGATGGCGTGAAAGAGCATGTCCCAAGCCAGGGTGGCGTTCTCCATCAGCGCCACCTCTCGGGCCACGCAGCCAAGCAGGCGGGCGATGGAGTCGTATGTGTTGGAAAATTTATCCTGTGTGGCTGCCGCCGCCTCATAGCCGCCGGCCTCGGCCTCGAGTTGCAGGTGCTCCACCTGCGCGGCCAGCACCGGAGACGGCATCAGTGCCGCGCCGGCGTTGTTGAAATGTAGCACGCCGTCGCAGCCCGGGGTCTCGGAACGGGCCCGCGCCACGTCGAAGCCGTCACTGCTGGGGGGGCGGTCGGTCATGAGAAAGGCTTTTACAACACCAACGATTTTCCGTACATCGCGGAGATGAAGGGCTGGATCGTGCACGCCGTCGCGGCGTAACGTTGACGAGCACTCAGCCAGGAGATAAGCGCATGAAATTGATGTACGCCCCAGCGTCCCCCTTCGCCCGCAAGGTGCGAGCGTCGGCCATCGAGCTCGGACTCGGCGATGCCATCGAGCTGGTATTGACGATGGTGGCGCCGGGTAGTCCCAACGAAGCCTATGCCCGGAACTACAACCCCTTGCGCAAGATCCCGGCGCTGGAGCTCGAGGATTCGACGGTCCTCTACGATTCGACGGTCATCTGCGAGTACCTCGACGCCCCCGCCGACGGCGGGGGCATCATCCCCGGCGCTGGCGAGGACCGTTGGCGCGTCCTCACCCGCCACGCCCTCGCCCAGGGGATGTGCGAGGCGGCGATCCTGCTGCGCTACGAGACCTGGCTGCGGCCCGAGGAATTTTGCTGGCCAGCGTGGGTCGAAGAGCATTGGGGCAAGATCTGGAACGGCCTCGATTGGTTCGAGGCCAACGCGGAAACGCCGGAGGGATCCGTGGACCTGGCCCATATCACCTTGGGTTGCCTCCTCGGATACCTCGACTTCCGCTTCGCGGAGGAGGACTGGCGGGCGCGGTGCCCGCGTCTCGATGGCTGGTTCGCCGAGATATCGCGCCGCGACTCTTTCACGACCACCGACCCCGCCCTGCCGGCGGACTGATGGCGTGGAGGTCAAGCGAGATATGAGATAAGGGAAACGGTGAGATGAAATACAGCGTGGGCCTGCCGACGTGCATGGAAGGCATGATGTTCCCGGTGCCTTTTGCGACGCCCGAGCAGGTTGTCGAGGTGGCTCGCCGCGCCGAGGCGTTGGGTTACGACTCGGTGTGGGGCAACGACCACATGACCACGCAGCAGTACGTGCGCGGCGAATTCTCCGAGCCCCCCAACTTCTGGGACATCCTCATCACCTATGCTTTCGTCGCCGCCACGACCACGCGGCTGCGCGTCGGCACCGGCATGATCGTCCTGCCCTTGCGCCTCGACATCGTAGTGCTGGCCAAGCAGATTGCCACCCTCGACCACTTCAGCGGCGGGCGCCTCGAGATCGGCGTCGGCATCGGCGCCTACCGCGAGGAGTTCGAGGCCCTGCACCCGGATTGGAAGGTGCACCGGGGCGACATGGTTAGCGAGGGCATCGAGGCCCTGCGCATTCTGTTCACGGAGCACCGGGCGTCGTTCGAGGGCAAGTACTACAGCTTCAAGGACGTGGAGATGTTCCCCAAGCCCTTGCAGGCGCGCCTGCCCCTTCACATCGGCGGCAACAGCCCGGCGGGTGTCGAGCGCGCGGCGCGCTACGCCGACGGCTGGCTGCCGGCGTGCCTGCCCGTCAATGACTTGCGCCAAAGCGTCGAACGCCTCAGGGAGCTGGCCGGCGGACATGGCCGTGACCCCGACGCCTTCGAAATCGCCCCCCAATACGCCGTCTACGTCGGCAAGACCCACGAGGAGGCGGTGGCCAAGTACCGCCAGAGCCAGATGTGCAAGCACTTCGATTCCCTGAGCGCCTCGACCCTCAAGGGGCAGAAGGGCATGGACCATACCGACGTCAACCTGATCGGTGACGCCGCCGAGGTCATAGCCAAGGCAGAGGCCCTCAAGGCGGCCGGGGCAACGCACTTGATGGGGATTTATTTCGCCGTCAACACGGTGCCGGAACTGCTCGAGCAGATGCAGGTCTTCGCCGAGGAGATCATCCCCGGTATTGGCTGACGGAGTAACGGAATGACCGACATCGAACTCGGCCTCGCCATCCACTGGACCGACCAGGGCTTCGACGACATGGTGGCCCTCGCCGAGGCCGGGGAGCGCCTCGGCTACGGGCAGCTCTGGGTGGCCAACGAGAAGTTCTTCCACGACATGTACGTGACGGCGGGGGTGGTCGCCGAGCGTACAGCGCGACCCGCCATCGGCACCTTCGTCGCCGACCCCTACACGCACCACCCGGCGCTGACCACGATGGCCGCCGCCACCCTCGACGAGGTGTCGGGGGGGCGCGCGATGATCGGCCTGGGGGCCGGCGGTACCGGTTTTCCCGAAATGGGCGTGGCGCGCCAGAGGCCGGCCCAGGCCATCAAGGAGGCGGTGCTCCTCATCCGCCGGTTGCTGGCCGGCGGCCGCGTCGATTTCCACGGCGAGGTCGTGCACTTTAACGACGGCCGGCTCAACATCGAGGCGCGGCCTGACATCCCCCTCACCGTCGCCAGCCGCGGCGATCTGGTGCTGCAGACCGCCGGTGAGGTGGCTGATCAGGTGATGATCGCCACCTATGCCGAGCCCCAGGGCCTCGGCCACGCCAAGGCGATGATCGGCAAGGGGGCGGGAAGGGCGGGCCGCAGCCTCGCCGATATCCCCCTGATCTCGCGCATCGATACCTGCATCGACGATGACCGTCGCGCCGCCTACGACGTCCTCAAGCCGAGCATCGGCGTTATCCTGTGGAGCAGCTATCCCGACCGTAAGTTTGTGGAGCGCGTCGGCCTGCGCGTGCCGGATGACGTGGAGACGATCATCGCCCGGCGCGACTACAACCTAATGGCCGACAACGCCCACCTCATCCCCGACGAATTCGTCGACAAGTTCTGCTGGGCGGGCACCGCCGCCGAGGTGGCGGCCAAGGTGGCCGCCGTCATCGGCGAGGGGGTAGCCGGTCTCACCATCATGCCCCTGCCGGCACCCGGCTCGACCAGGATCGAGGTGGCGCGTGCCTTCGCCGAGGACGTCGTGCCCCGGGCCCGCCAGATGGCGGCGCGCGCCTAGGCGATCCGATCGGTGGCGTCCGTCCGCTCACCGCCGGGGCAGCACCCGGGTCTCGCCGATACGCATAATCCAGATACGCTGGTCGGCGATGCCGGCAGCCTTGGCGGCGGCGCGGAAGCGGTTGGGCGGCTCCGAGAAATCGTCGCTGCCCAGCGGTCCGGTTCCCCAGTGCAGGCCGGCCAGCGTGTGGGCGCCGAGGTCGAGTCCCATCTTCAGGCAGTCGGCGGGCACGCAGTGGGTGCCCTCCATGACGATGCGCGGCGAAAACGCGCCGATAGACAATAGCGCCACGTCGAAGCCGCCGTAGAGCTTGGCGTTCTCCTTGTAGACGGGGCCGTATTCGGCGTCGCCTCCGAAGTAGAGGCGCTGGCCGCCCGGGCTCTCGATGGCGAAGCCCGCCCACAGGGTGTCGTTGAACTTGAAGATCGAGCGTTTCGACCAATGGATCACCGGCATGGCGGTGAAGGCGATGCCGTGGACCTTGGCCGTCTCAAACCAGTCGAGTTCGATCACCCGGCCATAGCTCCGTTCCTCGAAGTAATAGCCGAGCCCGAGCGGCACGACCGCCGTCATGCGCTGGCGCCCGGGCAGTTTCTCGATTGTGGGCAGGTCCAGGTGGTCGAAGTGGTTGTGGGAGATGAGGACCACGTCGATGAACGGCAGGTCGGCCATGGCGATGCCGGGTGCCACGTAGCGCCTCGGCCCCAGCGGCGGTATCGGCGAGGCGTAGTCCGAGAACCAGGGGTCGGTGAGCACCGTCTTGCCGCCGAGCCTAAGGAGCGCTGTCATGTGGCCGATCCAGGTCAGCGTGTTGTTGCCGACCAGGGCGTGGTAACGGCGCACGGCCTCGGCCGGGGGTACCAGGTGGTCGGCCGGCGGCATCGTCTGGTTGAAAGCCATTGCCACGGGGCGCGTCAGAACCCAGGGCAGGCGCATCCACAAGGGATTGCGCTCGGGGCTGCCGGCCGGGTTGCGGAAGCCCGTCGTCGTGTGATGCTAGGGGGCGCCCGGCTTGTGCTCGGGCGCCGCGCAGGTGGCGAGCGCGATGGCGAGTGCGGCGAGGACCGCCAGGCATGCCGCGCCGTGTGCGG
Source organism: Rhodospirillales bacterium (assembly GCA_036011345.1). Lineage (GTDB taxonomy): Bacteria > Pseudomonadota > Alphaproteobacteria > Rhodospirillales > JASLQF01 > JASLQF01. The sequence continues at coordinate 5,387 of DASCNF010000005.1, forward strand.
CGCGTCTCACGCCGTCTTGCCGAGCAGGGCGGCGCGGAAGCGCCCCTTGAGCTCGACTCCGTCCCTGGGCGGCAGTGCCAGCGGCAAGTCCTCGGCGCGCACCTTGATGGTGTAGAACACCGGTCCCCCGGCCCCGCGCAGCGCCACTATGGCCGCCTTGAGCCCGGCCTCGCTTTCCACGGTGCCGGTGACCGGCAGGCCAGCCGCCGCCGCCATGCCCGCCATGTCCACGTCGTGGGCGGTGTGGGTGGCCTGCATGCCGGTCTCGCCGTAGTGCTCGTTGTCGAGGACGGCGATGGCGAGGTTGGCGGGCGCCTGCACGGCGATGGTGGCGAGGCTGCCCAGGCCCATCAGCATCTCGCCGTCGCCAGTGATCACCAGCACCCGGCGCTCGGGCCGCGCCAGGGCCAGGCCTAACCCGATCATGGCGGCGCCCCCCATGGCGCCCCACAGCGGAAAGGTAAGCGCATGGTCGCCGGCCGCCGTCGCGTCCCAGGCCGGCGCCCCGAGGCCGGCAACGACTAGCATCTCACCGCGATCGGCGAGCAGGGACGCCACCACCTGTCGGCGGCGCAGGGGATAGGTCTCGGCGCGGTTGCTGTCCACGGGCTAATCCTCGAACGTCTTGACGCCGACGAGGCTTTGCGCGATGAGCACGGCGGCTGCCGCCGAGCCCGCGAACACCGCCTTCCCGGCGGCACCGACAACCTCTCCTAATCGCGCCCCATCGTCGACGGCGTGAACAAAAACTTCCTGTAGACGCAGCAGGTCGCCGGTGATGCGGCCCATGGGTAACTGCCAGGGGTTTGCCTCGCCTTCCTGGCCGCGCATGGTGATAAGGACGAGCAGCGGAAAGCGGCAGGTGCGGACCAGGGACAGCATGTTCAGGCAGTTGCCGACGCCGCTGCTTTGCATGAGGAGGACGCCGCACTGGCCGCCCAGCCAGGCGCCAGCGAGGAGTGCCATGCCCTCTTCCTCGGTGGTCAGCGGCACCATGGTCATGCTCGCCTCGCCGGTGCACAGATCGAGCAGCCGGCTGTGGCCGGCGTCGGGAACGTAGGCCACCTGCCGCACGCCGAGATCGACAAGCTCGCGGAAAATGTCACCGGGCCATTGGGGCGCGCCCAGCGCCGCCGCGCCCTGTGGTTTCACCGTGCTCATGATATTGCCGAGGATCGCCTAGTGGACAGACAGCGGCGGACTTTACCTCGAAAATCGAATGGAAGGGCTTAAAATCGGGCTACTATGGCTTGGCGGCTATGCAATTGTGGCGGCCTTCCCTTGCCGGGTACGGGGCCACGTCGGCGCCCTCCCTGCCGCCGGCTCGACGTTTCGGTGCAAACAGCTATTTCAATTGGCGACGATTCGATTAATATTTCGCCTCGCTGGCCGATTTCCAGCCGGAAAAATCAGCGGAAACCGCTTACGAGGAGCGATCCGGGAAAAGGAGCGCGACCTGAACTATGGCAATTGAGAACGGAATAAAACGGCTGGCGGTCGACATCGGCGGCACCTTCACCGACGTCGTCGTCGAATTTGACGGGCGCCGCGTTACTTCATTGGTGGTGAACACGCGAGAGGCGCCAGAAGAGGGTGTCCTCACTGGTTTCCGCGAAGTGCTCGACGAGGCCGGGCTGAGCGCCGGCGACATCGGCATTCTGATTCACGGGACGACGCTGGCCACCAACGCGATGATCGAGCGCAAGGGCGCCCTGACCGCGCTGATCACCACCGAAGGCTTCCGCGATACTCTCGAGATCGGCCAGGAGGATCGCTACGACCAGTACGACATCTTCC
>DASCNF010000006.1:0-4986 GCA_036011345.1 Rhodospirillales bacterium
GCCACGGCCAGGGCCGCCGGGATGACCACGTCGCCGGGGTGGACGATGGAGGTGCGGTGCACGTCGTCCATCTCGAAGATATTGCCGAGGCTGCCGTTGACCAGGGCCGCCGTCTCGGCGTCGCGCCGTCCGGCGCCGATGGTCAGGCTTGGGCCCGCCGGCCGCGTCCGGCCGTAGGCGGCTAGCACGCGCCCCGCTTCGGCGGTGGCGCCGAGCAGCGCGCAGCCCAGCCAGTCGAGGACGCGGACGGCGGCGTGCATACGCGTCGTGTCATCGACCGGGCGGGCGGCGAGGGCGGCGAGGTGCTGGCTTAAACTTTCGCTCATGGGGCGATCATCTCACGGGCCGCTTCGGCGGTAAACGTTGGCGCTGGGCGCATCCCGGCAACCGCCGGGGCGCCTGACGCGACTTGCCCCCGGCCCTGTACTGTGATGCAGGCTTGCCAGAGGAAGAACACCGGTGGGACAAGGGCAGGATAACTATGGCGGCCTGACCGGTCCCGAGAAGGCGGAGATCTTCATGGTGGCGGTTGGCGAGGAGCATTTCGCCAGGCTTTTCGCGATGATGGACGACAACGAGATTCGTGAGTTTTCGCAGGCAATGTAGAACCTTAGTGGCATCAGCGTGCCGACGGTTGAGCGTTTTTTCGCGAAGTTTGCCACCCAGTTGTCGCGCACCGCGTCATTGATGGTCACGTTCGAGCAGAAGGAACGACTTTAGCCAGCCGATGTCAGCCAGGCGCCCGGGACGCCGCCTTTTGACTTACGCGTCCCCCGGCATACTGTTAAGGTTTGCGCTAATTCCTGGTCATCCGCGAAATATCGGCTAATTCAGCGCCATTGGTGAGATGAGAAACATTACCTGCATCGAGGATCTACGGGAGCTTGCCCGGCGCAAGGTTCCGCGCGACGCCGAATGGCTGATCATTGCCGGTTAAGTCGGCGTGAACGCCAAGGGCCAGATTCTTGACGGCATTCGCAAGCAGGCCGAGCAGGGGTTCCGCAACATCCTGGCATGCCTGAAAGAAAGCGGCATGCGTAAGAACAATCTCGTCAAGTTCAACGTGTGCCTCACCGATTCGTGCCATATCGAACCGTATCGGGCGGCCCGCAAGAAGGTTATCGGAGACACTACCCAGCCGGCTTCGACCTTGCTCATTATCGACGGGCTCGCCTCACCTGAATTGCAGATCGAGGTGGAAGCTTGGGCGGACAAGGCGTAACGCATGGGCCGCGGGCGTTGCCACGGCCGAGGTCCGCTTTCGGCCTGGAGGTGGAAATTGGCACTGAAAACGCCGATCAGGTTCAAGCCCATGACCTGAAGAGCGCCCGGGCGCTATAGTATCGTTCCGCCAACCGGAGGTGTCTCATGGGTGCGCAGCGATATGGCTTCCTCGGTCTCGGCAACATGGGCGGCCCCATGGCCGCCAACATCGCCGCCGCCGGCATCGACCTCGTCGTCCACGACAAGGCGGGAACCGAGGCGCGCGCCCCGGCTGGCGCCACGGTGGCAGCCGGCGAGGCGGAGGTGGTGGCGGCTGCCGATACCGTCTTCCTCAGCCTCCCCGACGGTGCCGCCTCGGTGGCCGTGGCGCAAAACATCAAGGCGGTGGCGGAATCGGAGCCGGGGCGCGCCGCGTCCCTGGTCGTCGATCTTTCGACCATCGGCATCGACGCCGCCAAGGAGGCCCACGCCATCCTCGGTAAGGCCGGCGTCGCCTACGTCGATGCTCCGGTGAGCGGCGGCCAGGCCGGGGCGCGGGCCGGCACCATCACCATCATGTGGGCCGGGCGGGAGGGCATCCTGGACGACTACCAAGCCCCCCTCGACGCCATGGCCGGCAACATTTTCCGCGTCGGCGGTGAGCCCGGCCAGGGGCAGACCATGAAGCTCCTCAACAACTTCCTCTCAGCGACCGCCTTGGCGGCCACCACCGAGGCGGTGACCTTCGGCCAATCCCAGGGCCTCGAGCTTGCCACCATGCTCGACGTGATCAACGCCTCATCGGGGCGCAACACCGCGTCGGCCGACAAGTTCCCCAACCGCATCCTTGGCGGCACCTTCGATTCGGGGTTCGCGATGGCCCTGATGGCGAAGGACCTGCGACTCTACCGCGACAACGCGCGTGTCTCAGGCACGCCGTCGCCCATCGGCGCGGGGCTGGCCGATCTGTGGGACGCCGCCGACGCCGCCCTGCCAGGTGCCGACTTCACCCGAGTCTACGAATTCATCCGCCAGGGCACGAAAAGCTGAGAACTCGATGGTGGCGGATTGACGTGTTCCACTGAACCGTCATGTGCGCTAATATCGACGCCGACAAGATAGAGAGCGCGGACAAGAGACGCGCGCAAACAGTGCCGTCCAACGAGGCACACTAACGGTAAGGGAGGTTTCCAATGAAGCAATGGGAATTCAATCGTCGCTACCTCTTGCAAGGGGTAGCGGCAATCGCCGCCGCCGCCGCCGCCGGGCGCATCCCCAGTGCCGCGGCAGCCACGGGTGATGCGTTGCGCTATTGGGCGTCGGGCGTCGCCAAGGTGGGCGCTAAGGACTTCAGTGCCATGGAAAAAATGTCGGGCGCTAAGCTCGCCGTTACCACCAAGAGCGCTCGCGCCGACGAGGCCATCCAGAAGATGGTGGTCGGCGACGGCAACAAGCTTTTCGACGCGCTCACCGACAACGGGGGCGGCATGGAGGACGCGCTGGCCTCGCAAAAGGCCATCGTACCGGTGGACCCCAGCAGAATTCCTAATAGGAAGAACATCCTTCCCGCCTACCGCGAGGGCGGCAAGGCGGCGGATACCATCCGCCATAAAGATAAGGTGTATGCCGTACCATACATTTCCAACGCTGATTCCATGGCCTACGACCGCAAGGTTTTAGGCTTCGACCCGGACAGCTGGGGCGTAATGTTCGATTCCCAGTTCAAGGGCCGCGTGGCGCTGCAGAACGACTTCGGGCCGACCCTCACCAGCGTGGCTATTTATTTGAAGGGGAGTGGCAAGATCGACATCAAGGACGCCTCTGACATGGCACCGGACGAGGTCAAGGCAGTGTGCCAGTTCCTCATCGACTACAAGAAGAAGGGCCATTTTCGCACCTTCTGGGACGGCTTCCAGAACGGCGTCAGTATCCTGGCCAGCGGCGAGGTACTTTTGTCATCGTGTTGGGAGCCGGTGGCCCTTGTCGCCAACAAGAAGGCTGGCGACAAGGCGGACATCCGCTACGGCACCATGAAGGAAGGCCACCAGACCTGGAACAATGTGGTCATGTTCTCTAAGGGTGGCAAGCAGCGCGGCATGGAAGATGCTTTTTACAAGCTGGCCAACACTTATTTGTCGCCGTGGTTCGGCGCCATGACCCTCAAGACCTTCGGCTTCGCGCCGCAGATGGTGGATGCCGACGCCTACATGAAGGCCAACTTCGACGCGGAGACACTGAAGGTCATGTCAAAGCGTCTGGCCGACAAGAACGTGCGCTATGCCGTCAAGGGCAATGCGTGGCAAAACGTGTTTCCGACCCACATCCGGGCTTATCAGGACTGGTGGGCCCGCTTGCAGGCCGCCTGATCGGCGGTGAACGCGAACCTCGCAGCCGACACGAGGTCACCGACGCGGGGAGGCCGGGATGTCCCGGCCTCACCCAACTGGTGGCAACAGCTCACCGGCGAGAACGGCGCCCAGAAGTGGGCTTCCCACGTTCCCGTCGCCTTCATGGTGCTGTTCTTCGTGGTGCCCATGGCGCTGACCGTGGTGTGGAGCTTCTTCGAGCGCACCCAGTTCTGGATGGAGCCCGGGTTCACCCTCTTAGCCTATGAGAACTTCTTCACCTCGGCGCGCGCCGAGAACTATCTCTACTCGATGATCCATTCGGCGTGGGCCGTGGTCATTTCCTTTGCCATCGGCTTTCCCGTCGCCGTGTTCGTACGCCGCCGCGTCCCCCAGGCGGCGCAGCACCGGGTCATTCTGTTGTTCATCCTGCCCTTCATGATTTCCGAACTGGTGCGCGTCTTCGCCATGCGCCCGGTGCTCGGCCTGCACGGGCTGATCAATAACTTTCTCATGAAAATCGGCGTCATCTCCGAGCCCCTCGCGGTGATTCTGTTCTCGCCGACGGGCGTCGTCATCGGCGACGTCATATCGTTTCTGCCGTTCATGGTGTTCGCCGGTTTTCTGGCCATGGAGGCGGTGCAGAGGTACGTCTTCGAGGTCTGTGACGACCTCGGCGCACCGCCTTTGCGCACCTTCCGCGACGTCATCGTTCCGCTGGCGGCGCCGGGCATCTTCGCGGGAAGCGTGTTCATATTCGTCAACGGGCTCGGCGTCGCGCTCGTTCCCACCATCCTGGGCGGTCCGGGCGCCGTCAACGCCGGGCTCATCGTCAACCAGGCGATCGTCGCCCTGGATTTTCCGCTGGCCATGGCCATCAGCACCATCATGACCCTGACGCTGGTGGTGTTGCTCTACATCGGCCACCGCTTGTTCGACCTCACCAAGATTCTGCAACCGATAAGCTGAGCTGCCATGCGCGACGACTACGGAAATATCTGGAGCTACCGCGCCAAGTGGGCCTACCTGCTGGGGGTCGTCGCCGCCCTGCTGGCGCCGGTCTTCTACATCATCACCATCTCGTTCAACGAGCACGGCTTCGGGGCGCGCATCTACGAGTTCACCTTCGACTGGTACACCGTCGTGCTCGGCGACACCATGCTGGTGGCGTCGCTCGAATGGACCGCTTACCTGGCGCTTGCCGCCGTCGCCACGGCGGTGCCCATGGGCTTGCTCGCGGCCAAGGCCTACAAGCGGGCGCGGCGCAAGGTGGTGTTCGTCACCATCATGCTGTCGCCGCTGTTCGTGCCCGCCGACATCATGGCTTCCAGCATGCTGGTATTCTTCAAGCACCTCGGCAACTTCTTCGAGGCCTTGAGCGATGCCACGGGCGTGACGCTGTTTTACGGTTGGTTCGAACTCGGCTTCCTCACCGCCC
>DASCNF010000007.1:0-7928 GCA_036011345.1 Rhodospirillales bacterium
CACTGGGCCGACCTGCCCGCCAAAAAGAAAATCAAGGCAAGGAGCAAGAACGTCTTCCTGAGGATGGACAAATCGCTCATGGACGCCATGGCCAAGGCGGGCCGCGAGTGGCCCTACGAGAAGGCCGCTGCGCTGGAAAAGAAGGGCGATCACTGGCTCAAACAAGTTGCCGTTTCCTATTACGCCTTCTATGACGACTGGGTCGCCAACTCGGACTGGAAGTCACCGTTTCTGCGATAGCGACGTCGGACCACCGCCTGGAATATCGCCCTCAGGTCCCCATGCGGAGCGGGCTGGCGAGCTTGCGTAGCGCGGCGATGACGCTGAGCGCGGTGATCTTGCCGGTGCGGGGGTTCTCTTGGCTGGGAATGTTCTCGATGGTCATGGTGAAATCGGCGCTGTCCGACGACACCTCGATCAGGTGAATGTTGCGCGTCACCCCCGGATCGGCCCAGATTTCGACCTCGGTCCTGTCCGGCCCCAGCCCGGCGAGGCCAAGCGCCGCGGCGACGTTGAGGTTGGCGGGGAATCCTTTGGCCGCCTCGCGGGCGCTGCCCTGGAAGAGCTTGAGCGGCGCCGCTAGGTCCTCCAACTTGATGCCTTGCTCTATCACGTAGGGAGCGCCGACCAATCCCCCGACCGGCTTGCGCGTGACCATGCGCACCGAACGGATGGTCCCCTCAGCCGCCGCAGTAACCGCGTCCAGGCCGAGGAGGGCGCCGCTCGGCACGATGATCGTGGCGCCATTGGCGCTGGCCAAGTCGATCAGGTGATTGGACGAAATCAAGGCGCCGGCGCTGATCACGATGAGGGTCTTTCCGGCCTCCAATACCGACACCGCCACGGTATCCAGAAGATGTGCCGGGGCGCATTCGACGACCACGTCGGCGACGCCGGCCAACTCGTCGAGGCCGAGGACGGGAACCGGTGTGGCAAAGGCGGCGGTCAGGCGCGCTGCGCGCTCCTTGTCGCGGGCCGACACCGCGACCAGCCGCACGCCCGCCATACCATCGTCAAGACACCGCGCCACCTGCTTGCCGACGGCGCCAAATCCACCGAGGGCAACGTCCAGCCGTTGTTGCTTCGCTAGTGCCATGGCGTAGGGTCGTCTTTAGCTTGATTCGCTTCGCCGCCGCACCATAGCATAACGGTGCCGCGCTTGGCGGCGGTCAATCCCCGGCCGGTAATTGGAAGGTGACGTAACGACCGCCGTCGGGCGGCTTCCTTCGCCGCGTCACGAAATTTCGTTTATGGGGAGACGGCCTGGTCGCCGCCCGCCGCCACACGGGCGGTACCGGCGAGGCCGGCGTAGCGCGCCTCGATGGCGGCGCGTGCCTCGTCGAAACGCGCCAACTCGACCCCCTTGAGCTTGCGTCCCGACGGCATCTTGACGCTGAGCGGGTTGGCGCGGCGTCCGCCTTTCAATATCTCGTAGTGCAGGTGCGGCCCCGTCGAGCGCCCGGTGGTACCGACGTAGCCGATGATCTCGCCCTGGGTGACGCGCTTGCCCAGCCGCATGCCGCGCGCGAAGCCCTTGAGGTGGGCGTAGGCCGTGGAATAGCCGGCGTTGTGGCGGATGCGCACGTACTTGCCATAGGCCCCGTTGCGCCCAGCCACCTCGACGCGGCCATTGCCGGCGGCGTAGATGGGCGTGCCCCGGGGCGCCGCGAAGTCGAGGCCCCGGTGCATCTTGGTGTAGCCCAGGATGGGGTGCTTGCGCCGCCCGAAGCCGGACGACAGCCGGGCGCCGTCGATGGGCGTGCGCATGAGCGCCTTCCTCGCGCTCTGGCCGTTGGCGTCGTAATAATCAGTACGCTTGTCATCGCCGGTGAAGCGGTAGATGGCCAGGCGCTTGCCGCTCAACGTCAACTGGGCGTAGACGACGCCCCTTTCGTGGACCTTGCGGCCGTCCTCGAAGAAACGCTCGTACATGACCTCGAAGCGGTCGCCGGGGCGGATGTCGCGCTGGAAATCGACGTCCCAGGAATAGGCGCGCACCATCTCGACCAGCACCGGCACCGGGACCCCGGCTCGGGTGGCGTCGGCGAACAGGCTGTCGTCGATGGTGTCGGCCGCGGCGGCCAGCTCGCGGGTCAATGCCTTCTTGTGCTGGTGCGCCGTGAAGCCCCCGGAAGCGGCGCGCCCGACAACCACGGCGCGCGCGAAATCGAGGTTGAGCTCGAAGCCGAGAAAGCGCCCCGGCGCCGGTATTCCGGGGACCGGGGCGAAGGTCACGGCGACGGCCTGTCCCGGCCTGATGCGCCGGGGGTCGAAAACGCCGCCTAGCGCGGCGATCGCCGCGACGGCGTCGTCGGCATCGATACCGGCCTCGACGAGGAGCGAGCCCAGGATGTCGCCTCGCCCGATGTGCAGGATCTGGGTATAGGGCGCGGTCGCCGCGACGCCCTGACGCAGCGCCACCGGGTGGCGGGTTGACAGGGCCGCCGCCGGATTGCCGAGCGAGATGGGAGCCATGGCGAGGGTCGCAGCCATGCCATCGGTGCCATCGGTGCCACTTGTGGCCGGCCAACCATCGCCCGCTGCCGACGGGTCGTACACGAACAAATTAGCCGAGATGACGACGGCGCTCAGGGCCACGCCGGCAGCCAGCAATCCCCTCAAGAGCATGGCGTTCTACCCACTTTTCGTTGCCCCACCAGATGCGTCACGGAAGCCGCCGCGCATGCAGGTTGCGCCGCAAGATGTCGGCGGAGGCGGCGCCTGTCAAGGGCATTTCCGTCGATTCGTCGCCTGGAATCAAGGCCATACACCAAAAAAGGTTAAGATATGGTTTTCCGTGCCCGGGAGTACCCGGCATCCTATAATCCGCCGGCAACCGGGACCGGGGAAGGACTTCTTATGATCGATCACGACACCATTCTTCATAACGGCAATGTCATCACCCTCAACGGCGCGTCGACCATCGCCGAGGCCGTGGCCTTTCGCGACGGGCGCATCTCGGGCGTCGGCCAATCGGCGGAACTGCTTAAACGCCGGGGCCCCTTTACCAAGGTCGTCGACCTCGATGGCAAGACCGTCACACCCGGCATGTACGACGCCCACCCCCACCTCGACCGCGAGGGATTGAAGGCGCGCGGTGGCATCCGCATCCAGGGCCAGGAGACGGTCACCGACATCGTCGAGACCGTGCGCCAGGCGGCGGCGCGTACGCCGCCCGGAGAATGGATCGTCGTCATGCCCATGGAACGCCAGATGGGCCCCTACTTCGACAGCTTTGTCAACGGCCCCGAACAACTCAAGGATGGGCGCTATCCCGACCGCCACGACCTCGACAAGGCGGCGCCCGACCATCCCGTCTACATCCGTGCAGTGTGGGGCTGGTGGTGCCGGCCGCCGTTCCCCTCGGTGGCCAACTCGGCCGCCCTCAAGATTGCCGACATCACGGCCAAGACACCGGCCCCCTTCAACTGCGAGATATTGAAGGATGGGAAGGGCGAGCCCACCGGCGTCTTCCTCGAGCGCAACCACTGCCCGGTCCTCGAGTACACGATCCTCGGCTGCGTGCCGCGCTTCACCTACGAGGACCGGGTGGCCTCGGTACGTCTCGGCATGCGGCTCTACACCGAGGCCGGCACGACGGCGTGCTATGAGGGACATGGGCTGACCCCCACGCTCATCGGCGCCTACCGCCAACTCGAGGCGGAGGGCGGAATGACGCTGAAGATGCACACGCCCTTGAGCGTACCGACGTCGTCCCTCAACAACGGCCAGGTGGCCGACCTGTTGCGTAACTGGGCCAACGCCTTCGGCGGGCCGGGCTCCGACGCCGGCATGTTCCGCTGCGAGGGTGTCACCTTCGACATGGGTCATCCCGACGTCGCCACCATCATCGGGCGCGGCTATCCCTACGAGCAGTGGGCCGGCCACTTCTACCAGTCTGTGCCGCTGGAGCGCTTCGTCGAGCTCGGCGTCATGGCGGCCAAGCTCGGCATCCGGGTCAACTGCCTAGCGTGCTACGACCTAGAAGCCCTGATCAAGGCCTACGAGGAGATCGACAAGCAGGTCTCCATCCGCGACAAGCGCTGGGTTATGGTCCACCTCATGGACGGTACCGAGAAACACCTGAAGCGCCTCAAGAAGCTCGGCGTCATCGCCACCATCATCCCCAACGTCATGTATTGGTTCCCGGAACGCTTCGGCCTCGACAAGCTGATGGACAAGGGGACGCCGGTGCGCCAGTGCCTCGACATGGGCGTTCCGGTGGCGCTGTCGTCGGACAACGTCCCCTATTCGATGTTCTTCGTCATGTGGGAGGCGCTAGCCCGCTGGGACGAGGTGGCGGACCGCCAGCTCGGCGCCGCTAACCTGACCCGCGAGGAGGCCATGAGGTGCGCCATGCAGTCGGGCCACTTGCTCTCCTTCGACGAGGACAAGCGCGGTTCCCTCGAGGTCGACAAAACGGCCGACGCCATCGTCATCGACGCCGACCCGCTGACCTGCGACGAGGAGCGCATCAAGGATATCCGGGTCGAGCGCACCTTCCTCGGCGGCCGTGAAGTGCACCGGGCCGAGCCATGAGCGCGCCGTTGGCGCCTGTCAACAGGCGGCGGCGGGCGCTTCGGCCAGGAATTCGGATTCGGATCGCACAAAACCGCCGGCGAGGCCGGCCATCTCCCGGTAGAACGGCAGGGTTGCCCGCTTCATGGTGCGGCGGCAGAACTTGGGTAACCACCACGCCAGATGGTCGGCCACGAATTTCTCCTCGATCCTTCGGCAGTCGGCCTGCGCGGTGTTGTCTGATTGCTCGGCCGCCGACGCCCGGCGCGAGGTGATGTGTTGCACAAACTCGAACTCGACGCCGACGTGGTCGGGCAGGCCGTAGAACTCCGGCCTGTATTCGAAGCCCGCCGTCTCGATGAACGTCTTGACCCACACCGTGGAAGGCCCCCACAGCGAGCCCCCCTCGCCGCCGAGATAGACGGAAGCGAAGGGCGCTACGTGCTCTCCGGGGCCGATGAACAGCCAGGCGTATTCCACGGCCAGTTCCTCGAGCAACCGCTGGCGCGGGCGGTCGAAGAAATCGATACCGAACGAAACCCCGGCCCCCGACAGGGAGCGCAGGAATTCGGGCTCCTCGATCTGCTCCAGGAGGCCCGACATCGCTTTCCTCGCGGAAGACCGAAGCCAGGAAGCCGTAGACGTTGGAGCGCTCCCGCGTCGCCACCGGAAATCCCGTTTCGCGGACGAGGACCGCTTTCACCGTGCTGTTCATGGGCTAGACCTTGTTCACCGAAACCACAGTATCCATCCACCGCATCTGCCCGTTGATGGGGTCGGATAAAGTGGGGATGGCCCAGTTAGGGTGAACCCCGTTGTCACTCCACCATTTGCGCTTCAGCTCGGGATCGTCGTCGGTGCCCATGGGCGCCTTCTTGGCCGAGGCGTACCTGCCGTACTCCTAGTGTCCGCAGTGATGGGAGATGGTGATGACGCCGGGCACCACGGCGGGCCTTACCCGTGCCTTGGTCTCGATCCCGCCTATCGGGGACTTGACCTTGATGGCGTCGCCGTCTTGGATCCCCCTGGCCGCCGCGGTGGCCGGGTTAATCTAGCCCGGGTTCGAGTGGTAGATCTCGGTCAACCACTTACAGTTCTGGCTGCGCGAGTGGATCTGGACGGCGACCTTGTAGGTGGTGAGGACCAGCTCGTCGGGCTTCACGGCCTGGCACCCGATACAACGGCGCACGTCGATGAGCATGCCGTAGTGGGGTTTGCCTTCCGTTTCGGCGCCGCGCGCCGCCCCCGACAAGGCAGCGCCGCCGAGGCCTGCCGCGGCGGCGACACCCGCGCCTTTTACAAAATTCCTGCGGCTGACACCGGTTCCGGTATTCGCTTGGCTCACGACGGCCTCCTGAGATGGGGAAAAAATATCTTGGATGGTGGTGCTTACTCCGAAATGGCCGGCGTCGCATTGATACAAATCAATGGCCGGCGAAAAAGACCCCCGGAGCGCGTTCGACAAATTACGGTCGTGGCTTCCAGGTGCCGCGCTGCCGGTTGCGCGCCATGTCGGCCCTATCGCCGCGCGGGCACCGTCGACCGGCCCTCCGCGCAATGGAGTCCGCTACAATTAGAGGTATCAGGCGCGGCAATAACCGGGCGGTGGTAGCCCGGGACGGCACCGTCGGGACGGATCAGAAGGTGATGATCTGGCGCACCGTGTGCCCGTCGGCGAGGCGGTCGAAGGCTTCGTTGATGTCTTCCAGCTCGATGCGCTCGCTGATCAGCTGGTCGACGGGCAGGCGCCCCGAGCGGTAGAGCTCGATGTAGTTGGGAATGTCCCGGTGGGGAACGCAACTGCCCAGGTAGCTGCCCTTGATAGTGCGTTCCTCGGCCACCAGGTTGACGTGTTGAATGCGAAAGTCGGTGTCGGGGTGGGACAGCCCGCTCGAGATTGTGGTGCCGCCGCGCCGCGTGATCTTGTAGGCGAGCTCCATGGTCTCCACCTTGCCCACGCACTCGAAGGCGAAATCGACGCCACCATCCGTCGCCTCCCGGACCTTGTCAACCACGTCATCGTCGTTGGCGTCGAAGGCGACGTCGACGCCAAGCTGGCGGCCCAATGCCAGTTTGTAGTCGAGCACGTCGATGCCGATCACGCGGCGCGCCCCGGCGCCGCGCGCGCCGAGAAGCGCAGCCAGCCCGGTACCTCCCAGACCGACCACCGCGACGGAGCTTCCGGCCGGAACCTGGCCCGTGTTGACCACCGCCCCGACACCGGTAATCACCGCGCAGCTGAACAATGCCGCTTCCTCCAGGGGGAGATCGGACGTCACCTTGATGAGCGAACAGCGCGCAGAAACCGCGTACTCCGCGAAGCACGACACGCCGACCTGGTGGAAAAGCGGGCTTCCTCCGCTGTGCAGACGATGGCCTCCGCCGAGCATGGCGCCGGCGGAGTTGGCTTCGAAGCCCGGTTCGCACAACGCCGGACGCCCGGCCAGGCAAGGGCCGCATTTTCCGCAACTGGGAACGAAGACGAAAACGACATGGTCTCCCTTGGCCAGGTTGTCGACGCCGGGGCCGACTTCTTCGACGACGCCGGAACCCTCATGGCCCAACACCATGGGCAGCGGTCGCGGCCGCGCCCCGTCGACCACCGACAGGTCCGAATGGCAGACCCCGGCGGCGGCGACCCGAACTAGGACCTCGCCCTCTTGGGGCGGATCCAGGTCGACCTCTTCGATATGGATGGGGCGCGACTCGGCATAGGGCCGGGGCGAACCCATGTGGTGGAGGACGGCGACCTTGATCTTCATCCGGCAATCCTTCCGTCGGGTGTTGCACCGTGCAGACCGGCATCCTTTCATGAACCGATCAGCCGCTACAATGGCGACGCCAGGGCATCAGGAGGTGCGCCTGAAGCGGATGGTTCCGTCCTTGTTTTCGATGCGCCTCAGGCGTCCGTCGCCAACCAAGTAGTTCAGATGCGCGATGGTCTCGCCCATGGCGAAGCCCATCTGGTGGCCGTCGAGGTCCATGGGGAAGAGCAGCGTGCACACCTCGCCCGCCGAGACCTCGCCATCGAGCGCGTCATAGATTTTCTGTAGGCGCTCGCGGTGATGGTGGACGAGCTCCTCGAGGCGTTTGTGGACGCCGGTAAAGGGCAGCTTGTGGGCGGGCAGCACGTAGGTGTCGGCGGCGATGAGCTTGTACAGCCGCGCCTTGGTATCCAGGAACCCCTTGAGCTGGTCGCCTTCGGGCTCGAAGTGCGAGGTGCTGACGTTGGGAGTGATGCGGGTCAGCACCTGATCCCCGGAAATCATGACGCCGAGCTCGGCGCAATAGAGGCAGGCGTGCTCCGGCGAATGCCCCTCGCCGACGATGACCCGCCACGCATTGCCGTTGATCACGATGTCGTCGCCGTTGCGGATGCGGTAGTAGTTCTCGGGCAGGGTGACGCCCAG
>DASCNF010000008.1:0-9729 GCA_036011345.1 Rhodospirillales bacterium
TATTACGAGAAGAGTTCGATCACCGGCGGCAGCATCCTGGTACGCATCGAGAACGTGCTGGGCGATCTCAACCCGGAACTCTCCAGGCTTCTTCTTTCGCCGGAGGCTATCGAATGCCTGATCCAGCTTTTTGGCGAGCCCCCCGTTCTCTTCAAGGAGAAGATCAACTACAAGCTCCCCGGTTGCCGGGCGGACAAGCTGCACCAGGATCAGGCCGCCGGCTGGGACCCTTATTCTAACTTCTTCATCACTATGGGCATCATCGTCGACGAGAACAGAAAGGACAACGCGGCCCTCAGCTTCATGATGTCGGGAAACTACGAACATGGCTTGATGACGCCGGAATGGCAGCCCCTGAGCGAGGACGACCCCCCCTATTCTCCGGAGGACGAGTACATTCTGCTCGAAGCCGACCCCGGGGACGTCATCTTCTTTGACGCCTATGTGCCCCACGGGTCCCCCCCCAACACCGGCGACAAGAGCCGGCGCAATATCTTCCTGACCTTCAACAAGCAATCGGACGGGGACATGAGGGCGCGCTACTACAAGGACAAGTGGGAGAGCTACGCGCCGAACCAGCCCGACAGCGCACGAGCCGAGGCATCGTTCCGCGTGTGAAGGCCTGAACGTCCCGGGGTTATTGTTCCACGGCGACGATTTCGGGGGCCAGCCGCCGCGCCAGGGCGAGGAGGTGCGCGTCGTTTCCCGGGGCGGCGGCGATGGAAAGCCCGAGTGGGCATCCCTCCACGGTCGCCGCCGGGATCGAGATCTCGGGTAGGCCGCCGAGCCCGGCGATACAGGTGATCCGCATGGTGCGTTCGCGGCGGCCCTGCAATTCGGCGGCGGGAGCGTCCTTGGGCGGCGCGGTACCGGGGGCGGTGGGCAAGACGAGCACGCGGCCGCCGCCGACAACGCCATCGAGGCGGTCGGTGATGGCGCGCCGCGCGGCGGTGGCGGCAGCCACCTCGTCTGCTGTGATGCGTGATCCCCCCTCGAAACGTCCCCGGATGTCGGACTTGAGGGCGGGCCCCGCTCGCCCGATCCAGGCGGCGTGGGTGGCCCAGGCCTCGGCGAACTCGATGGTGCGGAAGACCTCGAACCAGGCTTTCAGTCCCTGCGGCGCCAGCACGGCGCGTTCGACGCTCGACGCCAGCCCCGACAAGCGCTCCAACACCGGGGCCAGTGCCGCGCCGGCCGCCGGCAGGGCCTGGGTGAAGGCGTCCTCGGCGATGACCATATCGAAGGGTTCCCAGGCCCCCGGCGCGTCGGTGAAATAGACTTGGCCGATGTCCTCCAGAAGCGCCGCGTCGGGGGCCAACCAGCCTGGGGCGTTGAAAGAGGGTGACAGCGCCACCACGCTCTCGAGGGAAAGGCGGCCATGGGTCGGGCGGATGCCGAGACGCCGTTGTAGCTGGCCGGAATGAGCACCGAGCCTGCCGTGTCCGAGCCCAGGGTGAAGTCGACGAGCCCGGCCGCCGCCACCACCCCAGAGCCCGACGATGAGCCACCGGGCAGGCGGTCCGGACAGTGCGGATTGACGGGCGTCCCGTAATGGGGGTTCACCCCGGTGATGCTGAAGGCGAGTTCGTCGACGGCGGTCTTTCCGATGAGTTCGGCGCCGGCGTCGATCAAGGCCTGGACGGTGGGGGAGGTGGTTTCGGCCTCGCCGTGGGTGCGCAGCCATTCGGGGCTGCCGGCCCCGGTGACGAACCCGGCGACGTCGAACAGGTCTTTGGCGCCGAAGGTCAGCCCGGCGAGTGGGCCCTTGGGCGCACCGGGGACGTTTACCTCGGCATGACGGCAGAAGGCGCCAAAGTCGTCGTGCATGGCCAGGGCCGGATTCTCAAACGGCGTCTGGTTGACGGCTCGGTTCGGCGCGCTGGAAGGCGTCGAGCTCCATGCAGGCGTCGAAGATGCGCATGGCCGTGGGATAGTCGTCGAGCCGGCAGTGGAAGCGCTGGGCGTTGAACACCTGGGGCACCAGGCAGATGTCGGCCATGGTCACCGCGTCGCCGTCGCAGAATTTTCCGGGGAACGGGTTTTTGTGGAGGAAGGATTCGAAGCCCTTGAAGCCTTCGGAGATCCAATTCTCGTACCACTCCTGCATGGTTTCCTTTTCGTGTCCCAGGGTGTCGGTCACGTACTTGAGGACGCGCACGTTGTTGAGGGGGTGCATCTCGCAGCCGATGACCTGGGAGAGGGCGCGCACATAGGCGCGCCTTTCCGGCTCCTTGGGTAGAAGCGGCGGCTCGGGGCGGGTCTCGTCGAGATACTCTATCATCGCCATCGACTGGATCACGACCGTGTCCCCGTCGATAAGCGCCGGCACCAACCCTTGCGGGTTGATCTCGAGGAACCCAGGCGTGCGGTGCTCCGAGCCGGGCAGGTTGACCGAGTGGTGTTCGTATTCCAGGCCCTTGAGGTTGAGCGCGATACGCAGCCGGAAGGACGTGGACGAGCGGAAATAAGAGTAAAGCTTGATCATGGTTTGCTCCCGAAGTCGGGGAGGGCGCTCAGCTGTCACCGGACGCCCTGTCGAGGAACTCCTGCGGCCTGCCCCTCAGTCCCTACGCAGGGGCGCCCGGCTCCATTCGTTGTTGGCGTCCACCAGGCGGCCCAGGAGCTTGAGAAAGGTGGCGCGGTCGCTTTCGCCGAAAGGCGCCATGAGGCGCTCCTGGGCGCGCTTCATGTGGGATTCCATCCGGCGGGTCAGGGTCTCGCCCTCGTTCGTGAGGGAAGCCAGCTTCATGCGGCGGTCGGCGCGGCTCACTTGGCGCCGCACCAAGCTACGAACCTCGAGGCGCACCAGAACGTCGGCGACGTTGGTGCGGTCGATTCCCAATTCGCTGGCCAGCGAGATCTGGTCGAGTCCCGGCTGCTCCAAAAGGATGGTCATCAGTCCATACTGGACGGGCGTGATGTTGAAGGCGCCGCACTCTTCGGCGAACATGGCGGCGTGGATCTGATGGAGCCTGCGGACCAGGAAGCCGGGACGCGACCACAGGGCGGCCCCGGCAGGTTCGGCGTGCGGGCTTTGGCCGGCTTTCTGCTTGACGCGCGACGACATTGGACAAGCCTCGAATTTCCACTGACGGAATGGCTCACGCCGCCCATCGTCATTGACCCTTGGGGGCGTCCCGTTTACAGTCGTCAGTATACTGTACATTTGGATGATTGAAAAGAATATTGGAGCCATCGGTCTCGATGTCGACCGAACCGGAGATCGAGACTAACTCCTGGGGAAGATTGTGACGTCGGCACACTCTGAATTGGCTTTCGTTCCGGCCGGCCAACTGGCCGCTGAGATGCGCTCGGGCGACGTATCTTCGGTCGAGGTGGTGGACGATCTGCTGGCCCGCGTCGAGGCCTCGCAATCCACCCTCAACGCCTTCATCACGGTGTGTGCCGAAGACGCTCGCGCCGCCGCGGCACGCGCCGACGACGCCGCGGCTAGAGGAAAGGACCTGGGTCCCCTGCACGGCGTGCCGGTTTCCGTGAAGGACCTTATCAACACCGCCAACGTGCGCACCACATTCGGCTCGCGGCTCATGGAAGACAACGTACCCGGCGCCGACGCCGTGGCCGTGGCGCGCCTCAAGGCGGCCGGCGCCATCGTCGTCGGCAAGACCACGACGCCCGAGTTCGCCCACAAGCTCCTGACCGACGCGCCCCTTTTCGGGACGACCCGCAATCCCTGGAACCCGGACTACACGCCGGGCGGCTCCAGCGGTGGCTCGGCGGCGGCGGTGGGATTGGGGCCGCTGTCGCTGGCCACCGACGCCGGCGCCTCGACGCGCCAGCCGGCGGCGTGCTGCGGCATCGTCGGCATGAAGCCGACGCTCGGCCGGTTGCCTCACAATCAGGTGCCCGACGGCTTCGCCAACTTCATCCACCTCGGCGTCATGGCGCGCACCGTCGCCGACGCGGCGCTCATGCTCGGCGTCATGGCCGGCCCCGACGGCTCCGATCCGTTCTCACTGGCCGGCGCGCCGGGCGGGTCTGGTGACTGGGCGGTAAACGGCGATTCTATCTATGGCAAGCGGCTGGCCTGGCGGGCGCTGCTCGGAAACGAGGCGTTAGACGGCGAGGTGCGGGCCCTGTGCGAACACGCGGTGGAGACCCTCGGTGGCCTTGGCGCTGAGGTCGAGGCCGTTGACGATCCGGTGGAGAACGCCGAACCTGCGTGGCGCGTCCTTCAGCAGTCCAACTGGGCGGCCCGCTTCGGCAAGGACGTCAATACCAACGAAGAGCGCATGGACCCGAGCTTCGTGGCCGGCATCCGCGAGGGGGGCAAGTATTCCGGAACGCAACTGCAACAGGCAATGTACAAGCGCACCCGGATTTTCCGGTCCGTGCAGGCGTGGTTCGACGAATTCGACCTCATCGTCACGCCGACACTGAGCCGGCCGCCGCTGAAGGCGGACCACAAGGCGCTGGAGCCCATCGACATCGAGGGAACCGAGGCTGGCGACATGCGCGCCGCGTGGGTATCGTATCTCAACATTTTCAATCTTACCGGCCACCCCGCAATCAGCGTGCCGTGTGGCTGGACGGCGGGCGGTCTTCCCGTCGGTTTGCAAATCGTTGGCCGCTGGCGGGACGATACCGGCGTTCTTGCCGCCGCCGCCGCGTTGGAGGAAGCACGGCCATGGGCGGAGCGCCGCCCAGGCATTCGTTGAGCCTTGAATTTTTCGCCGCTATGATCACCGCATCGTGAGGGCCGAGAGGGAAGAATGAGCACCAAGGGAATCGGCGCGCGCCTGACGCGCAAGGAGGACGGCCGCTACTTGCGTGGGCGCGGCAATTTCGTTGGCGACATGGCGATGTCGGGCCTCAAAGAGGTGGCCTTCCTGCGCAGTCCGGTGGCCCACGCCAGGATCGAGGGTATAGAGATTCCCGACGTCATTCGTGCCCGGGTCCTCCACAACGCCGACATGAAGGGCGTGCGCCCCATGCGTCCGGCGGCCAGCCTTCCCGGGTACAAACAGTCGGATTTTCCGGCCCTTGCCGCGGCCAAGGTACGCTACGTGGGCGAAATGATCGCCGCCTGCGTCGCCGACACCCGGGCCGAGGCCGAGGACTTGGTGGAACAGATCATCGTCGATTTCGACGAGTTGCCTGTCCTCGCCAACATCGTTGACGCCCAGAAACCCGGCGCGGCGCTGATTCACGAGGAGTGGGGAGACAACATCTTCGTGATCACGTCGCGCGACGACGATATCGATGCCGTGGCCAAGACGGCACCTGTCAAGGTGACGCGCACCTATGACATGGCGCGCCAGACCATGAATCCCATGGAGGGGGCCGGGTGTCTCGCCTACTGGGACGAACGCATGGGACAGCTCGTCCTGTACTCGTCGACACAGGCGCCCCACCTCATTCGCACCGGCCTCGCCGAGCATTTGGAACTCGAGCAGCGGCAGGTGCGGGTCATCGCGCCCGATGTCGGCGGCGGTTTCGGTTACAAGTGCGTCATGCAGCCCGAGGAGCTTGCCGTGGCGTGGCTGGCGATTAAGCTCGGCCATCCCGTGCGCTGGGTGCAGGATCGCCGCGAGCATCTGGTGGCCTGCGCCAACAGCCGCCAGCATCATTATCAGGTCACCGCCTATGCCGATGAAAAGGGCAAGATCCTGGCCACTGACGTCGAGGTCACCGTCGACGTCGGTGCCTATTCCGTATGGCCGTTCACGGCCGTCCTCGAGGCGTCGATGGCCGGCGGCAACCTGGCCGGTCCTTACGGGCTGGAGGTGTGCCGTTACAAGACCCTTTCGGTGGCCACCAACAAGCCGCCGTTCATCCCTTATCGCGGCGTTGCCCGGGCCGGTGTGTGCTTTGCCACCGAGCTTACTGTCGACGCCATTGCCCGTGAAATCGGCCGCGAACCGCATGAGGTGCGGTTTGAGAATCTCGTCACGCCCGACATGATGCCCTACACCAATATCCTCAACAAACACCTGGACTCGGGCGATTATCCTGAGTGCCTGCGCCGCGCCGTCGACAGCATCGGCCTCGAAGCGGTGCGCGAGCGCCAAACGAAGGGCGAAGAGGACGGCCGGATGGTCGGTGTCGGCATCGGAATGTTCACCGAACAGACGGCACACGGCACCTCGGTTTTTTCCGGTTTCGGTATTCCCTTGATCCCTGGCTTCGAGCAAGCCAAGTGCCGGGTGACGCCGGACGGCGGCCTCGAGATCTTTATCGGCGTGCACTCCCACGGTCAGGGTATGGAGACCACCATGGCCCAGGTCGCCAACGAGATTCTCGGCATTGATCCCGACCTCATCACCGTCGTCCACGGCGATACCGGAAGCTCTCCCTATTCGACGGGCAGCTACGCTTCGCGTGCCGCGGTCATGGCCGGTGGCGCCATTTCCCGGACCTGTAAGGTTTTGGCCGGGCGCTTGGGCATCATCGGGGCCCATCTTCTGCAGTGCGGCCACCATGAGGTGGGGGTCAGGGACGGCAAGGTGGTGGGGCCGCGGGGCGAGGTCAGCATCGCCGACGTCGCTAGAATATGGTACCTTAACCCCGATCAGCTTCCCGACGACGCTGATCCTGGCGGCCTCGAGGCGACGGGGGGCTACAAGCCTAAGGTCGATACGGGCTCTTTCACCTATTAGGCGCACGCCGCGGTGGTCGCCGTGGACGTGGAGATCGGCGCAGTGGAGCTTCTCGATTACGTGGTTGTCGAGGACTGCGGAACCATGATTAACCCCCTGGTCGTCGAGGGTCAGGCCTTCGGTGGGACGGCGCAGGGCATCGGCACGGGGCTTTACGAGGAAAGCCCCTACGACGAGAACGGCCAACCACTCGCTTCCACCTTTATGGATTACATCATGCCGGGCGCCACCGAGATTCCCGACGTTCGAATGGTGCACATGGAAACGCCCTCGCCCTATACTGATCACGGCATCAAGGGGGCGGGGGAAACGGCGGCCATTGCGCCGGCGGCGGCCATCGCCAACGCGGTCAACGACGCCCTCAGGGGCCTGGGGGCGGAAATCAATGAGACGCCAATGTCGCCGCGGCGCGTGCTGGCGGCTCTGGTGGGCGCCCGCAAGGCCGCCGAGTAGTTCCTGGGAATTGGAGCAATAAGTTTATGAAAGCGGCAAAATTCGATTGCGAACGCCCCGCTGATCTCGACGGGGCTCTGCGGCTTCTTGAGGGCGGCGGCGACGTCTATGCCAAGGTCCTGGCCGGCGGCCAGTCGCTGGGGCCGATGCTCAACTTGCGCCTGGCACAGCCCGGCCTGCTCGTCGATATCACGCGTATCCCGGAACTGACTCGGGTCGAGGACGACGGCGAGGCGCTGGTGCTCGGCGCCTGCGTGACCCACGCCATGATCGAGGACGGCAAGGTCCCCGACGTGACCGGCGGGGCGCTGCCGTCGGTGGCCAGCGCCATCGCCTACCGGGGGGTGCGCAACCGCGGCACCATCGGGGGCAGCGTGGCGCATGCCGATCCCGCCGCCGACTGGCCGACGGCGCTGTCGGCGATCGGTGCCGAGGCTGTGGTGCGCGCCCCATCGGGGAGCCGCACGGTAGCGGTATCGGAATTCATCCTCGGTGTTTTCGAGACCGTGATGGGGGAAGACGAGATCCTCGAGGCAATCCGTATTCCCAAGCTGTCGGCGGGTGCGCGGTGGGGCTACTACAAGGTGTGCCGCAAGCCGGGCGAGTTCGCTGACGCCATCGGTGCGGTGCTTGTCGATGTCG
The DNA here is from genome assembly GCA_036011345.1 of Rhodospirillales bacterium. GTDB lineage: Bacteria > Pseudomonadota > Alphaproteobacteria > Rhodospirillales > JASLQF01 > JASLQF01. Next base: position 7,716 of record DASCNF010000008.1, read on the forward strand.
AGCGTTCGGTCTATCGCCTGACCATCGGCGCCACCAACGCGAAGCCGATCACGATCGCCGACGCCCGCGAGGCGCTTGGCGGCGACGGCGTTCTGGGGGCGTTCTTCGATCTCGACGCGGCGCGCTGCCTGGTCGACGACGCCGACACCAATCTCGATGACATGGAGCGGCACATCCACGCGGTGGCTCTGAAGCGCGCCGTTGAACAGGTGGCAAGATGAAAAAGACGGTCAACATAACCATCAACGGGCGCGCCGTGAGGGCGGAGGTCGAGTCGCGCACGCACCTGGGTGATTTCTTGCGTGACGACCAAAGGCTCACCGGCACGCACCTGGGTTGCGAGCACGGGGTTTGCGGCGCGTGCACGGTGCTTATGGACGGGGTGCCCGTGCGTTCGTGCATCAACTTCGCGGTGGCCTGCGACGGCACGGACATTCGTACCATCGAGGACTTCGATGACGATGATCTGATGGCGCACCTCAGACGGGCCTTCACCGAGGAGCATGGCCTGCAGTGCGGCTACTGCACGCCGGGCATGCTGATCACGGCCCGCGACATCATCGTCCGGCTGCCCGACGCCGACGAACCCCGCATCCGCTTGGAACTCAGCGGAAACCTCTGCCGGTGTACGGGCTACGTCGGCATCGTCAGGGCCATCAAGCGCGTGCTCGCCGAGCGCAAGGAGGCGGCGGTTGCCTAGCCGCCGAACAGTGGAATAACGAAATGGAATTGACTCAAAGCTTCGATGTAAACCACCCGCCCCGGCAGGTTTGGGATTTTTTCGGGAACGTCGACGAGGTGGTGACGTGCATGCCGGGGGCGTCGCTGACGGCGCCCTCCGACGGTCGGCACGTCGAAGGAAACATCAGCGTCAAGCTGGGGCCGATCGGCGCTAATTTCGCGGGCGAGGGCGACTTCGAGCGCGACGACCAGACGCTCGCCGGCGTCATCCGGGGCGGCGGCCGGGACAACCGCAGCGGCTCGCGTGCCAAGGGCGAGGTGCGTTACACCCTGGCCGAGGAAGATGGGGGTGGGTCGACGCGCGTTGATATCGTCGTCGAGTTCACCCTGGCGGGCGCTCTCGCCCAGTTCAACCGGCCCGGTCTGATGAACGACTTGGCGGGCCGTTTGACCACGCAATTCGCCGCCAATCTCCAGTCCAAGCTGGACGCTGCCCAGGGCGGTGAAGCGGCGGATGCGGACGCTCCGGCCAAAGTGGGCGAGGCGGCCGCGCAGATCGACGCCGGGTCCCTCTTGTGGGCGACGATCCGGGATCGTATCAAGGCCTTCTTCAAAGGCCTCTTCGGTGGCGGTTGAGGGGTTTGTGACCGTTAATACTGGCGCGAACGGGGGACGGTGGGGGCGTGGCTCGCCATCGTCCAAATGTTCGAGTGCGAATCCGCCTTGAACGGGCTCGCCGCGTTCGAGCAGGTGGGGCTCGGCCGCTCGACGGGCGATCCTTACGCGAGACCGCCTGCGAGGAAGTGGAAAAGCGCCGCTGGAGCCTTCCCGACGACCGCCTAGGGGCGCCACGCTAGAGGGCGATCGCTACGAAACAATTTATTAACCATCCTCCGTTAGGATTTCCGGGAATAGCGACAACCGAAATAGCGCTTCCCGCGGGCGGTGCCATTGGAACAACGCTACGGCTGGAAGCGGGCTCGCCGAATTGGCAACTAGAAAGGCTTGTACGATGCTTCATTGGCCAAAGCACGGGCACAGAACATTCGAGGCGGCCATCTACAACCGCGAAGTTCGAGCGCTGGTAAAGGAAAACCAAAGCCATTCGTTGTTTGACGATCATTGGGCCGACGTCCACATTCAGGATGTCGAAGCCCGTGACGAAGACGAGGCGCGCAATACGGTCAGCGAGCGCTACCCCTCCGAGGACGGCTTCGTCATCGAGGCCCTCTACCCGGTCTGCGTTTAGAGTGCGGACCATAGGGACCCGGCCTTCACTCCTCCAGCTTGGCGGGTTCCCGGTTTCTTAGGTCGAGGCGGCAAATTTTTCCGG
>DASCNF010000009.1:0-20310 GCA_036011345.1 Rhodospirillales bacterium
CTCAACGCCAAGAGTTTCCGCGAAATGCGCGTGCAAACCCGTGGCGAGTTCGGCGGGCTCGGTATTGAGGTCACCATGGAGAGCGGATTGGTCAAGGTGGTGTCCCCCATCGACGATACACCCGCCTACCGCGCCGGCATCGAGCCCGGCGACCTCATCTCCCATCTCGACGGGACCGCGGTCATGGGGATCACCCTCACCGAGGCGGTGGAAAAAATGCGTGGACGGGTCGGCAGCGACATCGACCTGACCATCCGCCGTCAAGGGCGCGAGCCCTTCGACGTGACGGTTACGCGCGCCATCATCAAGATTCGCTCGGTACGCTCGCGGCTGGAAGGCGACGTCGGTTACCTTCGCATCACCTCGTTCAACGAGCAGACGGAAAAGGGCGTGGAGAAGGCGACCGACGAGTTTCACGAAAAGCTGGGCGACCAGCTGAAGGGGGTTGTCCTCGACCTGCGCAACAACCCCGGCGGTCTGTTGGACCAAGCGGTGGCCGTCTCCGACGCCTTTCTCGACAAGGGTGAGATCGTCTCCACCCGGGCGCGCCGCGCCGAGGACACGCAACGGTTCAATTCGCGCCCCGGGGACGTGGCCAAGGGGTTGCCCGTGATCGTGCTCATCAACGCCGGCTCAGCCTCGGCATCGGAGATTGTCGCCGGGGCGTTGCAGGACCATCGCCGGGCCATCGTTCTTGGCACCAAGTCCTTCGGTAAGGGGTCCGTGCAGACCATCGTGCCGCTGCATGGGCACGGCGCCATGCGCATGACGACGGCGCGCTATTACACGCCCTCGGGGCGATCCATTCAGGGGGTGGGGATTGAGCCGGACATCGTGGTCGAACAGGCGACCGTCGAACAGGTGGCGACGCCGCACCGGCGCCGCGAGTCCGACCTGCGCGGCGCCCTGCGTAACGAAAACGGCGGCGATGCCGAGAAGCCGGGTGCCAAGAAGGAAAAGTCCGGCGAGGAAGCAAAGCCCCGCCCCAGGCAGGATTACCAACTTGCCCGGGCCCTCGACCTTCTGAACGGCGTGGCCTTGTTTTCGAACAAGTTGGCAAACTGACGACCCGCCGGCGACGCTTGGAGAAGCGGCGCCGATTGTTCTCGCCAGTCGCGGCCCTTATCGTATCGAGGGGGCCACTAGGCAGATAAGGCCGTGAAACTTCTAATTAAATTCAAAGGTTTCGAAAAGTCCAAGGATGGCGATGAATCCGATGAGGACGACGAGGACATCGAGGGATCGGAGGCCGACGGGGAAGAGGCGGCATCGGCCCGCGAAAAAGACGATGACGAGGATTTCGAAGACGAAGACGATGAAGATGAAGACTCGGGTGGCGGTAAGAAGCGCCTGATCATCATCACCGCGGCTTCCCTGGTCGCCCTCGCGGCCATCGGCGGCGCCTGGTGGTTTCTTGGGGGCGCCGGGCCGGCTGCCAAGCCGACTTCCGAGCCCGGTGTTCCTGTGGTATCCATGGCCATGCCTCCCAAGGCTGGGGTACTGGGCAGCGGCGACATGTCGCCGCCCGGGTCGCTTAACGCCATAAATGCCAACCAGAAGGGTCCAGGGGCCGGCGTCGTCGTGCCCACTGTTACCGTGGCGGCGTTCGCCACCATGTCTCCGTTGGCACCCGACAAGCCGCTTTCCGAAGTCCCCGACCCCAAGTTGGTGGAAGACAGCAAGCAGGGTCCCCTCCCCAAGATGGACATCGACGGCCGCGCGCCGTGGCAGGTCTATGCCCGGCCCTCGGACGCCGCCGAAGGCCGCCCGCGCATCGCCATCGTGATCGGCGGACTGGGCTTGAGCTGCGCCGCCACCGAGGCCGCCATCAATCGGCTGCCCGGGGCGGTGATCCTGGCCTTCGATCCCTATGCCGAGGGACTCGATGAGTGGGTCGGCGCGGCGCGCAAGGCCGGACACGAAGTTCTTCTGGGCCTGCCCATGGAACCCAACGACTTTCCGCTACGCGATCCCGGTCCCTACGCCTTGATGACGTCGCTCGAGGCGCCGAAAAACTTGCAGTACCTGAATTTTATTCTGAGCCGGACCTACGGCTACGTGGGCCTCATCGTGGTCATGGGATCGCGCTTCAGCAACGAGGAAGACCACATCCGGCCGTTGCTCATGACGTTGAGGAAACGGGGACTGATGTACGTCGACAGCATCACCACGGCACGGTCGCAGGCGGCCAAGATCGCCTCGGCGATCAATATGGCGAGTGCCTTCGTGGAAAGTTCACTCGACGGCGATCCCTCCAAGGCGGCCATCGACGCACAACTCGCGGAAATCGAAAACAAGGCCCGCGGAAATTCGGTAGCCTTGGCCATCGGCCAGCCGTATCCAACCACTTTCGATCGCCTCGCCGCCTGGATACCGACCCTGGATGGCAAGAAGCTGGCCTTGGTTCCGGTTTTCACCATCGCCAAGAAGCAGAAATAGCGTCGAGAGGGGCGGGGGCCGCCGTGGCAGACAGGGATGGCGCCCAGCGCCCCTATCGAAGGTGCGTCGGTGCCTTGCTTCTGAACGCCGGGGGCCAGGTGTTCGTGGGGCGGCGCCGCGACACCGGGGAGGAGGCCTGGCAGTTGCCCCAGGGTGGAATCGACGGGGACGAGATGCCGGAGAGGGCGGTCCTCAGGGAGTTGGCCGAGGAAATCGGTATCGCCGAAGCGGAGATCATCGCCGAGAGCAGCGAATGGCTTTCCTATGACCTGCCCAAGGAGATTGCCGGACGCCTGTGGGGAGGGCGTTACCGCGGGCAGGAGCAAAAGTGGTTCGCCCTGCGCTTTACCGGGCACGACGCGGACATCGAGCTTGGAGAGGGTGCCGACGCCGAGTTTAGCGACTGGAAATGGGTGCCGATCGACGATCTCCCCGCCATGATCGTCCCTTTCAAGCGCCCGGTTTACGAGAAGATCGTCGACGAGTTCCGCCGTCACGCCGTCCCGCTTGGCGCGCCTTGAGCGGGTCTGTCCCTATTTCCGCATGATGTATGTCCAGGTCACCGCCGGTTTTGTGGTGCTTCTCGTCGGCGCCGAGTTGCTCGTGCGCGGCGCGGTTGCCGTGGCTCGAAGGCTCGGCGTATTGCCCCTCGTCGTCGGCATGACGGTGGTCGCCTTCGGCACGTCGGCGCCCGAGTTGGTAGTGGGCATGAAGGCCGCCCTCGCCGGTGCGCCGGGAATAGCACTCGGCAACGTCATCGGTAGCAACATCGCCAACGTGCTCTTGGTCCTGGGCGGGGCGGGCCTCGTCAAGGCCCTCGTCATCAGCGGCCGAGCCTTGCGAATGGACGCCGCCGTCTTGGTCGTCGGCAGCGTGCTGTTCGCCGGATTGAGTTGGCGCGGCGATATCGGATTGGGGTCGGGGATGGTCTTGCTCGCCGTGTTCTTGGCCTTTCTCGCCTACACCTATTGGCGGGAGACGCGGCCCGCCGCCGTCGGTGCGCGCCGGCAAGTCGGCGAGGAGCGGGCGACGGGGTCCACCGCCGGGTCCTTGTGGATTGGGGGAACGGTTCTTGCGGTCGGCATCGCCGGGGTCGTCTACGGCGCCGAACTTCTGGTCGAGGGCAGTGTCACCATGGCGCGCGCCATCGGCATATCGGAGGAGGTCATCGGTCTCACCCTGATCGCCATCGGCACCTCGCTTCCCGAACTGGTGACGTCCATCGTGGCGGTGGTGCGCGGTCACGTCGACGTGGCGCTGGGCAATGTGGTGGGGAGCAACTTGTTCAACGTGCTGGGGATCGTCGGTGCCGTAGCGGTGGTGTCGCCGCTAGCCGTCTCCGTTCAGTTCCGGGCGTTCGACCTGTGGGTCATGCTGGGCGCCTCCCTGTTGTTGGCATACAGCCTGCTCGGACACCGCCGCTTGGGCCGCGGGGCGGCCGCCGCGATGCTCGGCGCCTATGGCGCCTACGTCGCCGTCCAGGGATACGGGGTGGATGCGTTTATTCCCTGGCTGGGTTGATCACGGCCGCATTTCCCATGGCGCGATCGATATCCGATCACGTACTAATACCCTTGGTATAGTGCGGCGGTGGTGCGCCACGCGCCAGGCCGTTCGAGGTTAAGGATTGCTTGAATTCATTTCCATGTCCGAGCTGTCGGCGCTCGGTACCGTCATCGTTATCGACCTGGTGCTGGCCGGCGACAACGCCATCGTCGTCGGCATGGTGGCGGCCAGCCTGCCCAGGGAACAGCGGCCCAAGGTCATTGCCATCGGCATCGTTGCCGCGACGCTCCTGCGCATCGTTTTTACGGGCTCGGTCACCGTGCTCTTGCAGATCATCGGCCTTTTGCTGGCCGGCGGCATCCTGCTGCTGTGGGTAGCTTGGAAACTGTGGCGCGATATCGAGGCGGAGCGCCGGAGCCGCCGCGCCCAACGTCGGGCGGCGGCGGACGGTGCCGCCGAGGTCGATGCAGGGGACGACGCCGCCCCGGCGACTAAGCCCAAGAGCTTTCGCGCCGCGGTGACCCAGGTCATCATCGCCGACGTCACTATGTCCCTCGACAACATCCTCGGCGTTGCCGGCGCGGCGCGCGAACACTTCTGGGTGCTTGTCGTCGGTCTGGTGCTGTCCGTCTCCTTCATGGGCATCGCGGCGACGGCCATCGCCCGTCTTCTCGAACGCTACCACTGGATCGCCTGCGTGGGTACGGCGGTCATCGCCTACGTCGCCTTGGTCATGGTCTGGGAGGGTGCCATCGAGGTGACGAACGCCGTCGGCGCCGCCAACTGACCCCTCGGCGCCCCTTGAATCCAAGCCACGCTCGGGCCATTGTCGGGTCATGCCGGACACTCCTCCAAAGGCCGCCCTGATCACCGGCGCGGCACGCCGCATCGGCCGCGCCATCGCCCTGAAATTGGCCGCCCACGGGTGGGCCGTGGCGGTGCACTACAACGCCTCGCAAGACGACGCCCGCCAGACGGTTGCCGATATCACCGAGCGCGGAGGCAGGGCGGCGGAGCTGGGCGCCGATCTTACCCGCGAGGACGAGGCGGCCGGGCTCGTCGCGCGGGCCGGTCAGGCCATCGGCCCCCTTGCCTGCCTGGTCAACAACGCTTCCGTCTTCCGGCGCGACACCCCGGAAACGGCGACGTGCCAATCGTGGGACGCCCACATGGAGGTCAACCTGCGCGCCCCCTTCGTGCTCACCCAGGCCTTCGCTCGCCAACTCCCCGAAGGGATCGAGGGCAACGTTATCAACATCATCGACCAGCGGGTATGGAACTTGACGCCGCAATTCACGTCCTACACGCTCAGCAAGGCCGGGCTTTGGACGTTGACGCGCACCCTGGCCCTGGCCCTGGCCCCGCGCATCCGCGTCAACGCCATCGGCCCGGGCCCGACCCTACCCAACGCGCGGCAGACGGACGAGGAGTTCGACCGCCAGTGGGCGTCGATGCCGCTGCGACGCCGGGTCGGCACCGGCGAAATCGCCGCCACCGTACGCTTTATCCTTGACGCGCCGGCGATGACGGGGCAGATGATCGCCCTCGACGGCGGCCAGCACTTGGGCTGGGCCCAAGGCCCGCTAACCGACGAGACCATGGAGTAATTAGATTCTATCCACTAGCACCATGAAGGGAAGGATGGCGCCATGACGGTGCATCGCATGACGGCGGTCGACGCACCGAGGCCGGCCGAGGCGGGCCAGCCGGTGCGCCGTGTTTTCGTTCGCGACTTGGTGCTGGCGTGCTCGATCGGCGTTTACCGATACGAGCGCGACGCCACCCAGAGGGTGCGCATCAACCTGGACCTCGCGGTGCCTGAGGACGGCGCCGCCCTCGACGACGATATCGCCAACGTGGTCAGTTATGAGGACGTGGTGGACCGCGTCCGCGCCGCCGTGGCGTGCGGCCACGTCAATCTGATCGAGACCCTGGCCGAGAATATCGCCTCCGTCTGCCTCCAGGATGGCCGGGTCCGCACCGTGCGGGTGCGGGTCGAGAAACTGGACGTTTTTTTCGACGCCGCCAGCGTCGGCGTCGAAATTGAGCGGCCCCATATATAAGGTATAGGGAAGCCCCTTTGCCGCCGCCCCGCAAGCCCTTGCAGGGAAGGAAGTTTCCGCCTTCAAACGTTTAAGTTGCACACAGCCACGACATATTCGGAAGTATGTTACATCCGGCCCTCAGGGACCTCGGCCAACCGGATGCGTTTCGACTTGAAATTGAATTAATCCTGGAAATTCAAGGAATTAAGATATTGCCTGGTTTTTGTTCATTATTAGAAAATCGTTAGATTTATTGGGACTTTGGAGCGTATTGGCAGTTTTCAACAGACTTATCCACAGGATTGGTGGATAGTCGGGGTGGCGTCGGGTGGCGCTTGTCGACCCCATCCCTTCGGCTATGTGCCGCGCCGATGCCGGGAAGCCAAGCGACCGAATTATCGCCATGGAGCAAAGTCGAAAATCCTCTAGCGCGCCGGCGGATTTGGGGCCGAAGATGGCAGCCGGAGTGGCCGTCATCGACACCCTCCTCAAGACCCTTCCCGGGAAGCCCGGAGTCTATCGGATGATCAACGCCGGCGGCGAAGTCCTCTACGTGGGCAAGGCAAAAAGCCTGAAGAAGAGGATCGCCAGCTACACGCGGCTGGCGCGCCAGCCTGTGCGCACGCGCCGTGTAGTGGCGGAGACGGCGTCGATGGAATTTGTCATCACCCACACCGAGGCCGAGGCGCTCTTGCTCGAGGCGAACCTGATCAAGCGCTTCCAGCCTCGCTACAACATTCTGCTGCGCGACGACAAATCGTTTCCGTCGATCCTGCTCACCGGCGACCATGCTTTCGCGCGGGTGCTCAAGCACCGCGGCGCCCATAGCCGAGAGGGGGACTATTTCGGCCCTTTTGCTTCGGCGTGGGCGGTCAACCAGACGCTGAGCGTCCTGCAGCAGGCCTTCCTGCTTAGGTCGTGTTCGGACGCGGTGTTCTCGAACCGCACGCGGCCCTGCCTCCTGCATCAGATCAAGCGCTGCAGCGCGCCCTGCGTCGACCGCATCGGCGAGGCCGAATACGCGGCCCTCATCGAGGAGGCGCGCGCTTTCCTGTCCGGCGACAGCCGGTCGATCCAGGGCCGTTTGGCGCGGCAAATGCAGGAAGCCAGTGACGCCCTGGAGTTCGAAAAGGCGGCGCAATTTCGCGATCGCATCCAGGCGCTGACACGGGTCCAGGCGCGCCACGATATCAACGTTCGGGGGATCGACGAGGCCGACGTCATCGCGGCGCACGGAGCAGGCGGGCAGACCTGCGTCCAGGTTTTTTTCGTGCGCGCCGGACAGAACTACGGCAACCGCGCCTATTTCCCTAGCCACGCCCGCGACGACGACGCGCCACGGGTGCTGGGGGCCTTTATCGGGCAGTTCTACGCCAACAAAGCGCCGCCGCGGTCGGTCCTGGTCAGCCATCGCATGGACAACCACGAACTGATCGCCGAGGCGCTTAGCGTGCGCGCCGGACGCCGGGTCCAGGTTGCGCACCCCAGGCGCGGCGCCAAGCGCAAGCTGACCGGGCACGCCCTCGTCAACGCGCGAGACGCCCTCGCCCGGCGCATGGCGGAAAGCGCCTCGCAGCGCCGTAACCTGGAAGGGTTGGCGCGGGTACTGCGGCTCGAGGCCGCGCCCGAGCGTATCGAGGTCTTCGACAACAGCCATATCTCGGGCACCCAGGCCGTCGGCGCCATGATCGTCGCCGGGCCGGAAGGATTGATGAAGAAGGCATACCGCAAGTTCACCATCCGTGGCGCCGCGCCGGACAGCGCCGCGCCCGATTTACAGCCGCGCGACGACTACGCCATGATGCGCCAAGTGCTAACGCGCCGTTTTTCCCGGGCCCTCAAGGAGGACCCCGAGCGCGCCGGCGGACAGTGGCCGGACCTAGTGCTTATCGATGGCGGTGCCGGACAGCTGGCTGTGGCCGCCGAAGTGTTCGAGGAACTGGGCATCGAAGATGTCGCGGTCGCTGCTATCGCCAAGGGCCGCGACAGGAACGCCGGACGGGAGCGCATATTCCTGCCGGGGCGCCAGCCTCTTACCCTGAACTCCCGGGACAGGGTCTTGTATTTTCTGCAGCGCCTGCGGGACGAGGCACACCGCTTCGCCATCGGCGCGCACCGTTTGAGACGGGCCAAGTCGTTGGCGCGATCCAGCCTCGACGACATCCCCGGAATTGGCGCCAAACGCAAAAAAGCGCTGCTTCATCACTTCGGTTCGGCTGGCGCCGTCTCCCAAGCCGGCCGCGCCGATCTCGAATCCGTCGACGGCATAAGCGGGGCCATGGCCAATAAAATCTATGAATGGTTCCGCCCGGACGGTTAGTATTTCACGCGCCCGTCCTAAGGGCGGAAGCCAAGGCGCCGAGCGCCGCGGACAGAGTGCCGGACGCCGCAGGCAAAGAGATGGAACGATGTCGACGAAATTGCCCAATGTGCTTACCTGTACGCGCATCGCCGCCATCCCCGTGGTCGTTGGGTTCATGCTCATCGAGCCGCCGCTGGGAAACTGGCTGGCCTTCACCGTTTACACCTACGCCTGCGTCACCGACTTCCTGGACGGGTATTTGGCGCGCGCCTGGAGCCAGCAGTCAAACCTGGGGCGGTTTCTCGATCCCATCGCCGATAAGCTGCTGATCGCCTCGGTGCTGCTCATGTTGGTTGGGGTCGACCACATCTCCGGCCTGACGGTCCTGCCGGCGGCGGTGATTCTGTGCCGGGAGTTACTGGTCTCGGGGCTGCGCGAGTTCCTGGCTGAAGTGCGGGTCAGCATGCCCGTGAGCCGCCTGGCCAAGTGGAAAACGGTGATACAAATGCTGGCGCTCGGGTTTCTCATCGTGGGCCCCGCCGGGCCCGACTTCGGTCCGCTGTCGACGGCGGAAATTGGCGTATACGGTTTGTGGCTGGCGGCGGTACTTACCATGGTCACGGGATACGATTACCTGTGTGCCGGACTTCGCCACATAAGCCTGAGCGACGAAAGGGCGGCGGACGGCGCCCCCGGCGCGCGTCCCGAATCCAGCTCCTCGGAAACCACCAAGCCGGCGGGAAACCTAGGATGAACAGGGTCACGTCGCGCCGGCGGGGGTCAGGGCAAGGCTCGGATCAGGCCATGAACGTAATCGGTGTGACGGGATGGAGCGGGAGCGGCAAGACGACCCTTGTGGTCAACCTGCTGCCGGAACTGATCGGCCGGGGCGTCAGCGTTTCCACCATGAAGCACACTCATCACAACTTCGAAATCGATCGGCCGGGCAAGGATTCCTACCGTCACCGGGAGGCCGGGGCCAACGAGGTGTTGCTGGGGTCGGCGCGACGCTGGGCCCTGCTGCACGAGGTTCGCGACGGTTCCGAGACCTCCATCGAGGACCTGATCGAGCGCATGACGCCCGTCGACCTGTTGCTGATCGAAGGCTTCAAGAGCGAGAATCACGTCAAGATCGAGGTCCACCGCTCATCGGTGGGCAGTCCGCTCTTGTACCATGAAGACCCGACCATCGTGGCGGTGGCCAGCGACCAGGCATTGCCGGACATGATTCTGCCGGTGCTCGACCTGAACGACGTCGCCGGAATCGCCGATTTCATCGTTGATCTCTGCGGTATTGAAGAGAAGGTGGTGAATGGCGCAGCTTAAGGACGACTGCTTCGCCTTTGACGGTCAGTTGATGCCGCTGACCGATGCCCTGGCCGTCCTGGCCGAGCGCCTGGGTCCGGTGATGGGAACCGAGGAGGTGCCCCTGCGCCGAGGTCTGGAGCGTATCCTCGGCGAGGACGTGATCGCCGAACGCGACGTACCGCCCCACGACAACAGCGCCGTTGACGGTTACGCCGTGTTCTTCGACGACCTGGAAGCCGACGGCGAGACGCGCCTGGCCGTTACCGGCCGCCTCGCCGCCGGCCACCCGCTGGACCGCGCGGCGCGGCGCGGCGAGGCGTTGAGGATTTTTACCGGCGCCCCCATGCCGGATGGGCCGGACACCATTTTCATGGAAGAGGACTGCCGCGCCGAGGGCGATTACGTGGTGCTGCCCGCCGGTTTGGCGCGCGGCGCCAACCGGCGCAAGGCGGGCGAGGATATTACCTCGGGCACCACGATCGCACGGGCGGGATACCGTCTCAGACCCCAGGAGATTGGGGCCGCGGCATCGGTCGGGCGTTCGCGGCTTGCCGTTTACCGGCGCCTCAGGGCGGCGGTGTTCTCCACCGGCGACGAGGTGCGCGATCCCCGCCAAGGGGCGCCCGATGGATGCATCTTCGACGCCAACCGGTACACCGTGATGGGCCTCTTGGAGGGACTGGGGTGCGAGGTCACGGATCTCGGCATCCTGCCCGATGACCTCGACGCCATCGGTGCCGCCCTCGACGCGGCGGCGGGCGGCCACGACCTGCTGATCACGTCGGGCGGCGTGTCGGCGGGGGAGGAGGACCACGTCAAGGATGCCGTCGAGGCCCTGGGGCAAATCCATTTCTGGCGCCTCGCTATCAAGCCGGGGCGTCCCATCGTGCTGGGTCAGGTGGGGGAAACGGCCTTTGTCGGGCTGCCCGGCAACCCGGTCGCCGCCATGGTCACCTTCATGGTGATCGCCAGGCCCGTGGTGTTGCTGCTTGCCGGGTGCACGGACGTCGTGGCGTCGCGTTTTCCCGTACGCGCCGGCTTCGATTGCGAGAAGAAGCAGGGCCGGCGCGAGTGGGCGCGGGTGCGCATCGAAACCGACAGCAAGGGAGAGCCGGTGGCCATGAAATACCGCTCCGACGGCGCCGGTATTTTGACGTCGATGGTGGAGGCCGATGGCTTGGTCGAGCTGCCTGAGGACATGAGCAAGCTGGCCGAGGGAGCCACCGTCGACTTCCTTCCCTTCAGCGAGGTGATGCGATGAAAATCGTCTACTTCGCCTGGCTCCGCGAAAAGGCCGGCGTCTCCGAGGAGCAGGTCTCGCCCCCGGCCACCGTCAAGGACGTGAAGGGCCTGATCGAATGGCTGTGCGGCCACGGCGCCGGCCACGCCGAGGCCTTGGCCGATCTTTCGGTGGTGCGTGTCGCGGTCAATCAGGAGTACGTTCATCTCGACCATCCCGTCGAGGCGGGCGACGAGATCGCCCTGTTTCCGCCGGTAACGGGAGGATGACGCGATGATCAGGGTGCAGCGCGAGGATTTCGACGTCAGTGCCGAAATGGCCGCGCTAGCCGGCGATAATCATGCCATCGGCGGCCTCTGCGTGTTCGTCGGCGTGGTCCGCAAGGAGGCCGGCAGCGAAACCCTCTCGGCGATGATCGTCGAGCACTATCCGGGGATGACGGAGAAAGAGCTGCGGCGTATCGAGGCCGAGGCCCGGGAGCGCTGGCAGCTAGAGGGGTGCCTGATCATCCACCGCTACGGCCGTCTCGAGCCGGGCCAGAAAATCGTCCTCGTGGCGACTGCGTCGGCGCACCGCCATGCCGCCTTCGAGGCATGCCAGTTCCTCACCGACTGGCTCAAGACCAAGGCCCCATTCTGGAAGCTCGAGGAATCGGGGCAGGGGCCGCGCTGGGTGAAGACGAAGGATTCCGACGACGCCGCGGCGACGCGCTGGTCGCGCGACGACGCCGCGGAATAGGCCCGAAAGCCCGGCCGCCGGTTCGCCGGTGCGTCTCCCGTTATCATGATGACCTCCCCAGGCAACGAAGGATCTGGCCAACGTTGCACCCGCTGGGCGTTGCTTGTCCTGCCCGCCTGTTTCGCCGCCGCCGTGGCCGTGCTGGGCAGCCATGCCGGGCCGTTCTGGATGTGGTACCGCCTCGACCCCGACTACTTCTATCTGCTCGATGCGCTCAACCTGGTCAACCTGACCACGCCCGGCCACATCGCCCATCCCGGCGTCACCGTCGATGCGCTGGGCGCCCTTGTGCTGTGGGCCGCGCACTTGGGGGCCGGCGCCGACGAAATCACCCAGGCCGTTCTCGCCCAGCCGGAGACCCACCTGCACCTGATCGGCGGCCTGTTCATAGGGCTCAACGCGGCCGCCTTGCTGGCTCTCGGCGCCGCCGGCCATGCTGTCTTCGGAAACTTGCTGGCGGCGCTGATCTTGCAGATGGGACCGTTTCTTTCCATGCTGGTCCTCAAGCAGGGCTTCCACGTGAAGCCCGAGGCGCTTCTGATTTTTTCCACCTTGATGCTCGGCGTGGTCACGGTGGTGGCGCTTGGTCCCGGAGTTTTGCAGCGCCGCTGTATGGGCCTGGCTGCCGCCTTCGCCGTCGTCGTCGGATTCGGCGTCGCTACCAAGGTGACGTTCGCGCCGCTCTGGCTCTTGCCGGTGTTACTTCTCGGCAGTTGGCGGGCCGTCGGCGTCTACGGCGCGCTATCGCTGATATCGTTTGTCGCCTTCACGTTGCCGGCCATCGGCGCCTTCGCGGAGTTTTTCGAGTGGATGACACGCTTGACGCTGGCCAGCGGCCTGCACGGCCGCGGCACGGCCACCGTGATGGATTTTTCGCTCTACCCCGAGCGCGTGCTGAAACTGTTCAGCCGGCCGGTCCTGCATGTCGTGTTCCTGGCCTCGGTGGCGGTGCTGGTGGTCCAGTGGTGCCGCCGCCGCAGCCAAGCGGTGTCGGGGCCTGAAACCCGGGCGACGGCCCGGGCACTGGCCGGCGTGTGTGTGGCGCAACTGGCCCAGATTCTGCTGATAGCCAAGCAACCGAGCGCCATTTACATCCTGCCCTCCCTGATCCTGCCCTCCCTGGCGGCGGCCCTGCTTTACCGTCTGCTCGTCGATCTGCGCCTGGGCGCCGGGCCGGCGCGGCGGCGCTACGACGGGGCGATCGGCGCTTTGCTGGCGTTGCTTGTCGTCGTTCAAGCTTTCGCCGTAGTCAAGACGGACCGCGAGTTCCGCGCCATGCGCACCGCAGCGGGCGCCCTCGACAACGACCGTTTCGCGGCGTGCGCGCGTATTTATTTTCTCCATGCGTCGGGCCCCAGTTTCGCCTTTTATCTGGCCAGTCACGTGACCGGCCAGACGTTTGCCGAACGTCTCGGTAAACAAACGCCTCGCAACGACTATTGGCTGGAGAACTGGTGGCAGCCGGACACCGTCCAATTGCGCGACTGGTACGGGCCCAGGAACCTCGGGCGGGTCCTCGACAGCTACCCTTGCGCCTACTTGCGCGGCAGTTTTGGCGATCGGGCCCGGGCCTATCTCGCCGAGGCCGCGCCGGGCGTCGCCTTCGACACCTCGTGCTCGACCGGCGGGGAGTTCGTCTATACCCTTGGCGTCGATTGCGCCGGCCGCCTCACCGGCGCATGGAATCCGGGCAAGCGACAATGACCGATCACGATGACGGCCCCCCAAAGGCCTACGAGAATCAGGTCTTCCTCAAGCAGCCGGCGGCCCGCCCCCTGCGCATCCTGGCCGAGTACCTGGGGCCCGAGACCCGCTTCGAGGAATTCAAGGTCAGCGACACCATTGTTTTTTAGGGCTCGGCGCGCCTATCGCCGCGCGACGAGGCCAGCGCCGCGCTGAAGGCGGCGAAGAAAAACGGCGACGACGTGGCCGGCGCCGAGCGGCGGCTCGCCATGTCGCGCTACTACGAGGAGGCTCGCGAACTGGCACGCCGGCTCACCGAGTGGTCGAAGGGGCTGAAGGGCTCCCACCGGCGTTTCGTGGTGTGCATGGGCGGCGGCCCTGGCATCATGGAGGCGGCCAACAGGGGTGCGTCGGAGGCCAAGGGAATCAATGTCGGGCTCGGCATATCCCTGCCCCGCGAGGAGCGCGGCAACCCCTACATCACGCGCGAGCTTTTCTTCGAGTTTCACTACTTCTTCATGCGCAAGCTGTGGTTCGTCTATCTCGCTAAGGCGCTGATCGTTTTCCCCGGCGGTTTCGGGACTCTGGACGAGTTCTTCGAGATCATGACCATGACCCAGACGCGCAAGATGAAAAAGCGCATGCCCATCGTCATGTACGGCAGCGATTACTAGAACGGCATCATCGACTTCGATGCCATGGCGCGCCACGGTACCCTCGACCCCGAGGACCTGAAGCTGTTCACCAAGATCAATTCGGTGGACAAGGCCTTCGACTACATCACCGCCGAACTCACCGAATACGCCCTCGCCGAGCCGGGAGGGGCGTTGTAAGGGGCGCAGGCCTTAGACCGGTCGGCTGTTCGCCGGTGGCGTGGTCTCAGGCCGCCGAGGCCTTCTTGTCCGCCTCCACCTTGCCGACCAGGTTCTCGTAGTCCTCCATGAGGATCTGGGATATCCGGCCCGGCGTGTAGGCGTGGTCGTCAATGCGGCCCACCGGCGTCACCTCGGCGGCGGTCCCGGTGAGGAACACTTCGCTCGCCCGGGCTAGCTCGTCGGGCATGATGGTGCGCTCAACGATCTCGATGCCCCGCGCCGCGGCCAGTTCCATGACCGTGCGCCGGGTGATGCCGTCGAGGAAGCAGTCGGGGGTAGGCGTGTGCAGCTTGTCGTCGTCGAACCTCAGGAAGATATTGGCCCCGGTTCCCTCGGCGACGTGGCCGCGCCAATCCAGCATGAGGGCGTCGTCGCAACCCTCGGCCTCGGCGGCGTGCTTGGAAAGCGTGCAGATCATGTAAAGGCCGGCCGCCTTGGCGTGTACCGGCGCGGTTTCGGGCGACGGACGGCGCCACGACGACGTCTTCATCTTGATCCCCCTCATGCGCGCCTCGGGCGAGAAATAGGAAGGCCACGGCCACGCCGCGATGGCCACGTGGATCTTCGTCTGTTGCGCCGATACGCCCATCATCTCGGTTCCGCGCCAGGCCACGGGCCGCACATAGCCGTCGACGATGTCGTTGGCCCGGCACACCTCCTGGCAGACGGCGTTGATCTCGGCCACCGAATAGGGCAGCTCGAATCCGAGGGCGCGCGCCGAGGTCTCGAGCCGCCCGCTGTGCTCGGTTAACTTGAAGATGCTGCCGCCGTAGACGCGCTCGCCCTCGAATACGGCCGACGCATAGTGCATCGCGTGGGTGAGAACATGGAGCTTGGCGTCGCGCCAAGGAACCATGGCGCCGTCAACCCAAATGAGGCCATCACGGTCGTCGAAGGGAACGATATCCATGTAATTTTTTTTCCCCAGGAGAGGCGCCCAAATAATATTCTTGCTTGCTCTATCATTCTCGGCCATATATGTCAACATTACTGACTTAAATTACCCGTAACCACCGGTGGCCGGCATGGCCCAGCTCAAATCCCGCGTCAGCCCGCTGTTTTTGCGTGAGGAGGAACTGCGCCAAGCCATAGAACTTCTCTTTTACGCCTACCGGGATTTTACCGCGGAGCTCGACTCCACCCTCGCCAAGTATGACTTCGGCCGGGCCCATCACCGGGTCATCTACTTCGTCGGCCGCAAGCCGGGAACCACCGTCGGCGAGCTTCTCCGCATCCTCAAGATCACCAAGCAGTCACTGTCGCGCGTTTTGGGCCAACTGGTGCGCGAGGGTTTCGTCACCCAGGAATCAGATCCCCGGGACCGCCGCCGGCGGCGTCTCCGTCTTACCGAGAAGGGCGCGGAACTGGAGCGCCTGCTCACCGAATCGCAGTGCCGCCTCGTCGCCAGCGCCTACCGCGAGGCCGGCGCGCAGGCGGTGGAGGGCTTCCGCACCGTGCTCCTTGGTCTCATCAACGAAGAAGACTGCGGCGCCATCGGCGAAGCGGAGCCGACCGGAAACTGAGCACACCTGGCTGCCGGGGCGCCCGTGCCGAACTCTTGTTGTCCCGTCCCTTGTTGTCCCTGTGGCGGGCGGGATGTGTTACTCTCCGGGCGGTCCGGGCGGCCCGGCCATGAACGCTGCACTGACGGCGGAGCCTGTGCATGAGTGCTAACCTTCCGCACATACTGGTGGTGGACGACGATGACCGGCTACGGGATCTGTTGGGCAAGTTCCTCCACGAGAACGGCATCCTGGTGGCCACCGCATGCGACGCTGCCGACGCGCGGGCCAAGCTCGCCAGTCTCGAGTTCGACCTGATCGTGCTCGATGTCATGATGCCGGGCGAAAGCGGCCTCGAATTATGCAAGGACTTGCGCCGCAAAAGCACCGTTCCCATTCTTATGTTGACCGCCATGGGCGAGCCCGAGGACCGGATCGCCGGGCTCGAGAGCGGCGTCGACGATTACCTGAGCAAGCCCTTCGAGCCGCGCGAGCTGTTGTTGCGCGTTTACAGCATCCTGCGGCGCGTGGCCAAGCCGCCCGTGGCGCCCCCCAAGATCCGCATGGGCGACGTGATGTTCGACCCCGGACGCGACGAATTGCGGCGCCACGGACAGCCCGTGCACCTGACGTCGGTGGAGGCGGCGCTGTTGAAGGCTCTCGCCGAGCGGCCCGGCGAAATCCTCAGCCGCGATGAGCTCTACGAGCGCACCGGGGCGGGCGGCGGCGGCCGCGCCGTCGATGTCCAGGTGACGCGGTTGCGCCGCAAGATCGAACCGGACCCCAGGTTGCCCCGCTATTTGCAGACCGTGCGCGGTCGGGGTTACGTGCTCCGTCCCGATTGAGCCATGGCCCGGGAAAGCCTCATCAAACGGTTGCTGCCGCACAGCTTGCTGGGCCGTTCGCTTCTCATCATCGTCACGCCCCTGGTGCTGCTGCAGGTGGTGTCGGGGATCGTCTTTTTCGAAAGCCATTGGGACAAAGTCAGCCTGCGCATGGCCCGCAGCGTGGCCGGGGACATCGCCGCCCTGGTGGCGCTGATCCGCGAGTACCCGGAAACCGGCGACCGCGACCGCATCCTGTGGCTGGCCGGCGACCCCATGCAGGTCGTGGTCCGCCTGAAGGAGGGAGAAAACCTCCCCAATACGGCGCCCGTGACAAGCGACATGATGGAGGAGATGCTGATCCGCGCCATGAGGGAGTACGTCGGCAAGCCGTTCCAAATCGACGCCCATACCATGGACCGCGAAGTGATCATTTCCGTGCAGTTGGCCGAGGGCATCCTCGAGGTGGTGACGCCGCGCAAGCGGCTGTTCAGTTCGACGACTTATATCTTCGTGCTGTGGATGGTAGGCACCTCGATGATCCTGTTCGGCGTCGCCACCATATTCATGCGCAACCAGGTCAAACCCATCCGCCGCCTGGCCCTGGCCGCCGATGATTTCGGCAAGGGCCGCGAAGTTCCCAGTTTCAAGCCCGAGGGCGCCGCCGAGGTGCGCCGAGCGGCGTCCGCGTTCATCGCCATGCGGGCGCGCATACAGCGCCAGATAACCCAGCGCACCGAAACGCTGGCGGGCGTCTCTCATGACCTCCGCACGCCGCTCACCCGCATGAAGCTCCAGCTGGAACTGCTCGGTGAAGGCGAAGGGCTGGGCGCGCTCAAGGGCGACGTGGTCGAGATGGAACGCATGCTGGAGGGCTATCTCGCCTTCGCGCGCGGCGAGGGCGGCGAAGCGCCGCGGCCGGAGCGCCTGGACACCCTGCTCGACGACGTCGTGGCGCAGGCGCGGCGCAAGGGCGGCGTCATCGACCTGCATACCGAGGGCGAGATCACCGTGGCGCTCATGGCGGCGGCGTTCAAGCGCTGCGTGACCAACCTGGTCGACAACGCCATCCGCTATGCCGATCACGTCTCGGTGCGCGCCGGAAAGCGCGGCGCGGCCATCGAGGTGACCATAGACGACGACGGCCCCGGCATCCCTGCCGACAAGTGGGACGACGTGTTCAAGCCGTTCTACAGGGTGGAGACTTCGCGCAACCCGGTCACCGGCGGCGTCGGCCTGGGGCTGACCATCGCCCTCGGCGTCATGCGCAACCACGGCGGCGACATCGAGCTCGGCGATTCCCCGAACGGCGGCCTCCGGGTGCGCCTCGTCCTGCCCCTGTGAACGCCGCGCCCCGTCACCCGGCGCCCCGGCGCACGTAAATGCAGTTGTCGGAATAGCCGTCCTGCCGGTCGCCGGCGCTGGTCGGGGCCAGATCGAAATCATCGAGCAGGGCGGCGATTCTGTCCCGGACGGGCTGGTCATGGGTGTAGAACTCGACCGCCACCGACTTCAGCCGCGAGTCCCTTAGAGCCGCTTCGGCGCCCATGAGTATCTCATGTTCGATGCCATCGACGTCGATCTTGATGTGGTTGGGTGGCGGCTGGCCCATGTCCGCGCACAGGGTGTCGAGGCGGCAGACCTGGGTTTGGAGGGCAAGGGCGCCCTTCCTGGCAGGGCCTTCCCCCCTTGCCAAGGAATGGCCGACGGAGCCGCATTCGGTATCTTTCAGTGCCAGTATGCCCAGATCCGTGCCGGCGCCCAGCGCCAGGCACAGCGGCGTCACCTTGCCGAGGACCCCGTTGAGGACCAGGTTGCGGGCCAGGACGTGGAACGAGAACGGGTTGGGCTCGACGGCGATGACCCGTACGCCCTTGCGCTTGGCGGCATAGATGCTATAGGCGCCGACGTTGGCGCCGATGTCGTAGAGCACGTCGTCCGCCACGAACCCGTCGATCCACTGCAAGGTGTCCGGTTCGGCGGCCAGACCGTGCCGCGGCCAATAGACGGAGGTTCGGTCCGGGGTGAAGAAGGTGATCGGCGTGCCGTTGGCGGCCGTCGTGATGGTGGGGGCGAGCAGGGCGTGGACCCGCGCCACGATGGTTTGCCGTCGCCAGCGGCCGAAGAAGGACGTCAGTAGCGAGATCAGCGCGACGACGAACCTTGCATACAGCGTACTCATTGACTTGCCTGCGGGATGGGGTTGCGGCGGCGCGCGTCCTTCGTGCCTTCAGTACAGCCGGCCGCCGGCGGGCACCGTCTGGTTGGGGGCGATGAGGACCACTTCGCCGTCCTCGTCCGGGAAGCCGAGGACCAGCACTTCCGACATGAACTTGCCAATCTGGCGTGGCGGGAAGTTGACCACCGCCGCGACCTGACGGCCGACCACGGTTTCCGGTGTGTAATGGCGGGTGATTTGGGCGGTGCTCTTCTTCTCGCCGATCTCGGGCCCGAAGTCGATCCACATCTTCAGGGAAGGTTTCCGCGCCTCCGGATAGGGCTCGCAGCGCTTGACCGTTCCCGCCCGGATATCAACCTTGAGAAAGTCGTCGAACGCGATTTCCATGCTTTCTCCTTGGCGCGCCGCTCACCCCGAGGCGGTTTCCTGGGCGGTCCCTTGCGCCCCTTCCCGGGCCCGTGGCAGGCATAAGTTGACGACCCGTTCGGCTCGCCTCAGCGCCCTGTCAAGCGCCGCCATGGTCTTTGCCATGTCCTCGCTGTCGTCGCCGAGCCACGCCCGAAAGGCTTCGGCATAGACGAGGGCCAGCCCCTTGACGCGGAAAGCGCCGCACGGACCGGAAGACGACAAGCCGGCGGCCTCCAGCATCCAGGCCATGGAGCACATGACACGGGGAAGCAAGACCACGGCCGCCAGGGGGTCGGCGCAGGCGTTTCCGATGATCGCCGCTAGGCCCGCCTTGTGCGGCGTCAAGGCGTCGAAGCGCCTCATGAGTACGTCGAACAAGCGGTCGCGGGCCGACCCCCCCGCCTCCCTGCCGGCCTTCTCGCCCGTTTTCTTGATGGCCATTGGCGTGGCCGTGTCGGCCAGTACTTGTTCGTCGACGCGCTTGACGAAGCCGCGTACGATCGAGGCCTTTGACGGAAACGCGGCGTGGACCTGAGCGAGGTCGAGCCCCGCCTCGGCGGCGATCGCCGATATGGACGTGTGCCGCCACCCCTGTCGGACGGCAAGATTCAGGGCCGCCTCGACGATGCGACCGGGGATGTCGGATTTGCGTGCCATGCTTCCCTCCCTTGTGCCGTGCCGCAACCGGGTCGAACGAATCCGATTGCGTCGGCATTCCGTTCTAATGTTAAGTATACCGTGTAATGCTTTGCCTTTGCATCCCGGCTGATCGGGGGCGCCGGGAAAAGGAGGCGGCGGTGTCTGTCGAAGCGGTGGAACCAGGGACGGATTCGTCGAAGCGCCTGTTTCACGAGGCGGCGCGTCAGCCCATGCTCGGCCGTGAGGAGGAGAGGGATTTGGCACGCCGCGCCGAAGCCGGCGACATCGACGCCGGTCGCCGCCTGATCGTCAGCCACTTGCGCTTCGTCGTCAAGATCGCGCGCGCCTATCGCAACTCGGGCCTGCCCATGAGCGACCTCGTGCAGGAGGGAACACTCGGCCTGATCCATGCCGTGCGCCGGTTTAACCCGGACCGCGGCGTCCGGCTCTCCACCTACGCCCTATGGTGGATACGCGCCGCCATCCAGGACCACGTGGTGCGTTCGTGGTCGCTGGTGCGCATCGGCACCACCAACGCGCAAAAGGGCCTGTTTCTGAGGTTGCGCCAAGCCACCGCCGATCTTCTCGGCGGCGTCGAGGACCTGGGCGACGAGATCACGGC
>DASCNF010000010.1:0-18076 GCA_036011345.1 Rhodospirillales bacterium
GCTCTGGCGAGAGCGGCACGATGAAGGAAAAGAGCGAACCGAGCCCGGAAATCCTGGGTGCCTTTAGCCCGATACGGTCGAAACTAAAATACATGCGGGCCAGCGGGTTCGTAGCGACGGGATTGACGCCGGTCTATCCCAGGAACGCCAAGTGTCCCGAAATCGACTCTCCCTTCGCGTCCGCGAGTCGCTACGACGGCAGCCCGCGCAGCTCACGGTTTTATCACGGCTACCACGGGGGCGCCGACATCTCGGTGCCGGAAGGGACGCCGATCCTAGCCATCGCCGACGGAACCGTGGTGAAAAAGAGGGAAGGCGCCTTCATCGGCGGCATCGGCTTCATCGTGCGCCATTCGCCCGAGGACACCGGCCTTCCGGTCTGGACCTTTACCGAATACAAACACCTGAAGGCACTGCCGACGCTCCAAATCGACCAGCGGGTGAAGATGGGCGAGCCGATTGCGCTGGCCGGAAAGACCGGCACCACTGGTGGCCATTACGGCCCGCAGGGCCATTCGCATCTGCACCTGACGGTGTTCTACAATGCCACGGGTGAATTCAAGGCGCTTAGGTTCTTCGTGCCCATCGACGGACGGTGGATGGATCCGGTGGCGCTGTTCAAGGTGCCCCCCCTGGGCTCGCAGGAGATCAGGAAACTCCCCGACCAGGCCAAGAAGGTCGCCATTCCCTATAAGACCTCGGACGGCCGGGTCGTCCCTGAGGAGACCAAGGTCGTGTGGCCGTTCGCCTGCGAACCCGAATAGCGGAACAAGGAATAGTCGGCGCCCCCGCGGGTGCCGGCTATTGCCGCGCCATGTAGTCCTCCCGGATGACGCGCTTCAGGGTCTTGCCGGCGGCGTTGCGTGGGAAATCGTCGAGCACGACGACTTCCCGGACGCGCTGAAACTTGGCCTGCACGCGGCCGTTGATCCATTCCATCAGGTCCTTAGGGCCCACGGCGTCGGCCGCGATGAGCACCACGGCGGCAATCGGAACCTCGCCCCATTTGTCGTCGGGGATGCCGAACACGGTGGCATCGCGGACCGCCGGATGCTGGACGACGATCTCCTCGATGTCCTTGGGGTAGACGTTGACGCCGCCCGAAATCAGCATGTCCTTCTTGCGGTCGACCACGTACAGGTAGCCGTCACCGTCCACGTAGCCGAGGTCTCCCGTGTGCAGCCAGCCGTCCTTGAGAACATTCCGGGTGAGGTCCGGGCGTTTGTAGTAGCCCGGCATCACGAAGGGCCCGCGGCCGCAGATTTCGCCGACCTCGCCGGTTGCCGCCTCGTTGCCGTCGTCGTCGGTGATGCGCATCTCGTAGAACGGCACCGGCACGCCGACCGACAAAGGCTTGGCCGGGTAATCGTGCTTGTCGAGTATGCCGATGAACCCCTCGGCCTGGCCGTAGAGGTCGTGGAAGCGTCCGGGCAGGAGTTCGGCTACCCTCTCTTTGTGGGCCTTGAGGACGGGGGCGCCGACGTTGCACAGCATCTCCAGCGAACTCAGGCGACGTTTGTTGAAGTTGGGCGAATCGAGGAGCGCCACTATCTGCGAGGGTACGAGCGCCACGTGTGTGACGCCTTCCCGCTCGACGACGGCGATGTAGTCTTCCACGTCGAAGTGGCGCCGCAGCACGAATTTAGCGCCCACGTGCATGGCCGGCATCATGGTCAGGAAGGCGCCGTTGAAAATGATGGAGCCGGCGTGCAGAACAACGCTTTCCGGCGTCATGCGGAAGGCGGTGGAAAGAATCGTGCAATAGGCCGAACGTACGTCGTGGGTATGCACGATGCCCTTGGGTTCGCCCGTGGTGCCGCTGGAAAAAATGATATTGTACATATCCCCGCCGACGATCGCGGCCTCGGGCGGCTCGCCCTCCGAGGCCTCGGCCAAGACATGGTCAAGGCCGCGCCAGCCCGGCCGCGCCCCGCCGACGAGCACCCAGCGGTCTTCGCCGACGCCGGAAAGCTCGTCCCGGACGCCGTCGAGGACATCGGCGAACTCCTCTTCGCTGAGCACCAGCACGGCGTCGGAACCGGCGATCAGCGAGCTCATGCCGGAGGCGTTGAGCAGCGGGCTAAGGGGTACGACAACGGTGCCGGTCTTGGCCACCGCCCAGTAGAGGGCGTAGAGCTCCAGGCAGTTGTGGAGGACGGTAGCCACCTTGTCACCCTTGGCGAGGCCGGCGGCGAGCAATCCATTGGCGAGACGGTTGACCCGCCCGTTAAGCTGGCCAAAGGTCAATCTCTCGCCCTCGAAGACCACGGCCGTGTCGCCGGGCCGATAGCGTGCGTGGCGGGGCAGAAGGGCGCCGATGTTAGCCCGGGCTGTCGGGGTATCGCTCATCGGATCGTCCCGGGCTAGCCGGCACCGGACAGGTAGTCGTCGCGCATGAAGCGCTTCAGGGTCTTGCCCGCCACGCTGCGCGGGAAATCTTCGACGACGATGACCTTGTGGACGCGCTGGAACTTGGCCCCGACGTGGGCATTGATCCACTCCTTGAGTTCCTCGGCATTTGTGACATTTATGGCATCGGCCGCACCCGTCTCATGCACGATGACGGCGGCGATCGGGGTCTCCCCCCATTTGTCGTGGGGGACGCCGAAGACGGCGGTCTCGCGCACCGCCGGGTGTTGGACGACGATCTCCTCGATATCGCGGGGATAGACGTTAACGCCGCCCGAGATGATCATGTCCTTTTTGCGGTCGACCAGGAACAGAAAGCCGTCCTCGTCTACGTATCCCAGGTCGCCGGAATGCAGCCAGCCGTCGACGACGGCCTTTTTGGTGAGGGCGGGGCGGTTGTAGTATCCGGGCATGAGAAAGGGGCCGCGGCCGCAAATCTCGCCGACCTCGCCGGCCGCCGCCTCCTCGCCCTGCCGATCGAGGATCTTGATCTCGGAAAACGGCGGCGGCACCCCGACAGAGCCCATCTTGCGGTCCGCGTCGTTCTTGTCGAGGATGGTCACCATGCCCTCGGTGAGCCCATAAAGCTCGTGAAAACGGCCGGGAAGCGCGCTTGTCAACGCCTGCTTGTGCTCCAGGTGCAGGGGCGCTCCCACCGACATGATCATCTCCAGCGACGCCATTCGCTGCGGCGAAAAATCGGGATGGCCGAGGAGGGCGACGGCCTTGTGGTAGGCACTGATGGCGGCGTCGAGTTCGCCCCGGCGGCGCAGGACGTTGCCCAGGTTGTTGTGGGCGTTGACGTGACCGGGACGGGCCTCGATGGCGCGGCGGAAGGCCGCCTCGGCGTCCTCCAGGCGGCCCTGGTTTTTCAGCGACAGGCCGAGGTTGACGTGGCCGTCGGCATAGTCCGCCCTGAGTTTGACGGCGCGCCGACTGGCCGCTTCTGCCTCTTCGCCGCGCCCCAGCCGATTGAGCGCCACGGCCAAGTTGCTGTGGCATGAAGGATCAGAATCGTCGGCGGCGATGGCCTGGCCAATGAGGTCCACCGCCTTTTCCGTCCGCCCCGTCTGCAGGGCGGCGAGGCCGAGGATATGCAGCGCTTCCGCGTGGCCGGACACGAGCTTGAGGGCACCTTCGGCGAGCCCCCGCGCCTGGGTGAAGCTTCCCTCGCGGAGCAGGCGCCAGGCCGACCCGATTATTGCCTCAATGGACGGCGGTCCGGCGGCGCCGTTCGCGGAACCGCGCCCCTTGCGGCGCTTCTTTTTGCTCACCCGTTCCTCCTATAAGAGCCTATCCGAATAACTGGAGGCGGTTGTGATGTCTCTCCTTGCCCCGTGGCTAGGAGGATGGCGCGCCGTGATGGAAGACCCATCACAAGCAGCATCCGACGCCGTCCACGGGTCAAGGAGAGACGCCCGAAGGGTGAATCAAATCAGGCCTCCGCAGCGTTGCCGCTTCTTGCCGATGCGCTGGCATCGCTGGCGAAGCGGCGCCCAGCGGCCTTCCTGACTTGGTCTCAACACAACCGCCTCCAGTTATTCGGATAGGCTCTAAGTTGGCCGTGATCTTAGCGGCCCGGCGGGAGCGATCCAAGGGGCCCGGTGGCGCGCTTGATGACGGTCAATACGGTGCCGGCGGACATGTATTAGCAATCGCTCATCAACGTGCTGGGGAGTGGCGTCACGCGTTGCCCTCTGGGAGCGTGAACCGCATGTAGGCCGGCGGAAGGCCATGGAGCGCCTGAGGCGGCGGAGAAGGAGACCGCTTCGGTGGCGTGCCGCGCCCATGGACGCCCACGAGATGGGCGACCTGATGAGCTCCTTCGTCTTCGCCGCCAAGATGTTGAACCACGCGCCCGGCATGATCGTCGCCCAGGAGGGGACGTTCGGCGAGATGATGTTGTCCCGCTCGCCCTCGCCCATCGCCTCGAATCGATCGAGGTTGTGCACCCACTGCTGCACGGCGGCGAAGCTGGAGCCGTCCACGGCCCGGATGCGCCGAAACGCCGAGCCCACCCGTCGCGTAAACGC
Source organism: Rhodospirillales bacterium (assembly GCA_036011345.1). Taxonomy (GTDB): domain Bacteria; phylum Pseudomonadota; class Alphaproteobacteria; order Rhodospirillales; family JASLQF01; genus JASLQF01. Next base: position 4,443 of record DASCNF010000010.1, read on the forward strand.
ACGCGCCAGGTGGGTGATGCGCCCTAAAGCCTGCGCACCGGAGCTAGGCTGGCGAGGCGTTGGTCTATGTCGGCGGCAGAGGGCAGACTGGGCTGGGCGCCTTCCGTGAGGCAGGCCAGACTGCCCGCCACGCTGGCCCGGTGCAAGGCTTCGGCCGCGTCGAGCCCGGCGTCGAGGCTGGCCGCGAAGACGCCGACGAAGGCGTCGCCAGCCCCGGTCGTATCCACCGGCTCGACGGGAAGGGCGTCCACCTGCCACTCCCCGCCCGGCCACTCCCCGCCCGGCCGCTCGTCGCCGGGCAGGCTGGCATAAGCGCCGCCGCTGCCCATGGTGACGACGCACCCCATGGCGAAGGCGCCGGCCAGGGCCCGCACCTCCTCGATCGGGCCCGAGGCATCGAGGCCGGCGGCCTTGGCGACAACGGAGGCCTCGATTTCGTTGACCAGCAGGCAATCGACCGACCGCAGCATGTCGGGGTCGAGGGGGCCGGTCGGGGCCGCGTTGAAAAGCACCCGCGCGCCGGCGGCGCGGGCGCGGCGCGCCAGTTCCAGGTTTTCCCCGGGCCTCACTTCGCACTGCACGAGCACGGTGGTCGCAGGGCCGAGGTCCCCGTCCTCTACCTAGCTCGCCCTAGCCTCCAGGTTGGCGCCGCCGGCAACGACGATCTGGTTGCGACCTTCCGCGTCGACGACGACGGCAGCGCATCCGGTGGGTGCCGCCACCCGCTCGAGGGCGCCAAGGTTGACCCCCGCTTCCTCCAAGGAGTCGACCAGCAGGTCGCCGAAAGAATCGCCGCCGACGCACCCTGCCATGCGCACCTCGGCGCCGGCGCGGGCGGCGGCGGCGGCCTGGTTCGCCCCCTTGCCGCCCGGCATCAGGAGGACCGCCTCGCAGGCTACCGTTTCGCCCTCCCTGGGTAAGGCGGCGACGGGGAACACGAAATCGGCATTGAGGGAGCCGAAGACGACGATCATGAATAAGCCTCTATGTGGTCATGGCAACGGGAGACGGTGGGTGGCATGGCACCTAGGTCTCTTCTTGTGGTGCTATATTACCGTTCTGCTACCAACCCTATGGACGGTATCACGATGACCCCAAGGTCACTTCACTGGCGCTTCGGAGCTGATTGGCCCGGCAAGCGGTGTCTTGCTAAGACCAGACGTGGAATCATTTTAGGCTGCATGCTCCCCCCTTGCATCCACCAAGTGGCCGGTGCCGGCGAAACTTGCTAGAGTCGCGGCGCGCGACGGCCCCGCTGGGCCCCGAGAGCCACCGGGAGACACCGTGATCAAGCTTTCAATCTGGTCGACAATCCACAACTCATATGCCTTCGTCTGGCGCGGACGCCGCCGATTCCTGTCCCTCGCCGCGCCGGCCATCGTCATCCTCGCCATCCTGAGCACGCTGGTCGCCTGGCTCGCCGTGGCGCCGGCCTCCAGCGATGCGGAGAACACCATGACCGGTCCCACCGCCGTCCTGATATTCTTGATGATACCGGCGGCTGTCTTCCTGTGGCTGGTTTTTTCGGTGGCCTGGCATCGCCAGTTTCTGATCCCGGGCGAATCCATCACCGTCGGCGCCGCCCTCAGCTGGAGCCGGCGGCACTCGCGCTTCCTCCTGCTTTCCATCGTCGTCGGCTTGCTAATCACCCTCGTCATGGTAGGGGGCGCCCTCGCTGCTTTCGCGGCCTCCACCCTGTTCGGCGTGGGCCAAGAAGGTTTGGCGAACAACGTTTTTCTGCCGCTCTACTTGGTGGGAGTGGCGTGCGCGCTGGTGTTTTCGGGGCGCCTGGCACTGCTCTTTCCCGCCGCCGCCGTGGACCATCGGATGACTTTCGGAGAATGCTGGGCGACGACCCGGGGAAACGGCTGGCGCTTGGCGATTATCCTGTTCCTGGTCGCCGTTCCCGTTTGGGCGGCGTCTAACCTGATCTCGGCGCCGATCGGATATTTCGGCCAATCCAACAGCCTGACCGCGATTCTGCTGGCCGGGCTGGTCGACCAGACCTTTGGGTTTGTCGGCGTTGCCGTGGGCGTCACCGCCCTGTCGATCGCCTACCGCGCCATAATGGGCGCCCAAGGGAGGGTATCCATCGCCGAGGAATGAGCCGTCAGCGCTTGGCGGCGCTTGAATTTTGCGCTAGCTAATGGCGCGGCAGGCGGAGAGGGCCCCGATGGTGAAAAAGACGGCCGGCAGCGAGACCCATGGCGTCATTCATCCGGTAATTCTGTCGGGAGGTGCCGGCACGCGCCTGTGGCCGCTGTCCCGGGCCCATTATCCCAAGCAGCTTCTGCCCCTGGTCTCCGGCGACACCATGCTCCAGGAAACGGCGCGGCGCGTCCACGGATCGGGATTCGCGGCGCCCCTCGTCATCTGCAACGACGAACACCGCTTCATCGTCGCCGAGCAGCTGCGCGCCCTCGACATCACGCCGCGCCTCATCCTGCTCGAACCCGAGGGGCGCAACACGGCGGCGGCGGCGGCGGTCGCCGCGCTAAGCTTGGCTGCCGACGACGGTGACGCCCTCATGCTGGTGCTACCCTCGGACCACGTCGTCGCTAAGCCCGAGGCCTTCCGGAGCGCCGCCGCCACCGCCTCGGCAGCCGCCGCCGAGGACGCGCTGGTCACCTTCGGCATCGCCCCCGGACGCGCCGAGACGGGCTATGGATACATGCGGCGTGGTGAGGCGTGGGATGGCGTCGCCGGGTGCTTCCGGGTGGCCAGCTTCGCCGAGAAGCCGGACGCCGAGACCGCCGCCCGCTATCTGACCTCCGGCGATTACGAGTGGAACAGCGGCATGTTCCTGTCCCGGGCGCGCGCCTACCTCGAAGAGCTCGAGCGCCTGCACCCGGCCATGGTCGAGGCCTGCCGGCGCGCCCTGGCGGACGGCACCGGGGACCTCGATTTCTTCCGCCTCGATGCCGACGCCTTTGCCGAATGCCCGTCGCTGTCCATCGACTACGCGGTCATGGAGCACACCGAGGCGGCAGTGGTGGTGCCCGTCGACATGGGGTGGAGCGACGTCGGTGCCTTTTCCACCCTGTGGGAGATCGGTGCCAAGGACGAAGACGGCAACGTGGTGACCGGCGACGTCCTCATCCATGACGTGCGCGATTCCTATATCCGCGGCGACAGCAAGCTAGTCACCGCCGTCGGCCTTGAGGACGCCGTCGTGGTCATCACCGACGACGCGGTGCTGGTCACCACCCGCCAGCGCGCCCAGGACGTCAAGGCGATGGCCGAGGCCCTGAAGGCGGCGGGACGCGAGGAATACCGCGTCCACACCACCGTCTACCGCCCGTGGGGCCATTACCGCGGCGTCGACGCGGGCACGGGCTTCCAGGTCAAGCGTCTCACCGTCAACGCCGGGGCACGGCTCAGCCTACAAAGGCACCGTCGGCGCGCCGAGCACTGGGTGGTGGTCTCCGGCACCGCCCGGGTGACGCGCGGCGACGAAGTGTTCGACATCGGCGAGAACCAGTCCACCTACATCCCGCTCGGCGTCAAGCACCGGCTCGAGAACCCGGGCACCGAGCCCCTGCACGTCATCGAGGTACAGTCGGGCGATTATCTCGGCGAGGACGACATCGAGCGCTTCGATGACGCCTACGGGCGCAGTTGAGGCGGCCTAGCGGGGAGGTCGCGCCATGGAGAACGAGGAAATAATCCGCAAGGTCCTCGGCGGCTATTCCCTAAGGACGTTCATGGTTCCCGATCCCGCCATCCCCAGTAACACTCCCCAGCACAGCGAGACGTACGACCTGCCTCATGTGGTCATCAAGGGAAAGCACTTCTAGGCGACGTCGGAATGCCGACACCTGACCGTCACCGACGATACACCCTACGCCAACGTGTCCTTCCGCTACACCGGCGCCGACGACATCTTTTGCAGTTTCGGCGCCGGGCCAGAGAGTAGGCTCAATGTGATGCCCAAGTCGCGCTACGAGATCCACCAATGGCGGCTGTGGCCAAACTACGGGTTGATTTGGGATTCCGACGACGGCACCGAGACATCCGTCCTCGCCGACAAAATCGAACGGGGATCGAAGCTCAAAATCGCCATGCTGGACGCCGAGGATATATGGGACGTCCACCCCGTCGATCTACCCATGTATTGGGCCGAACGGGAAACATTCGAAATGAAGACGTCCGCTGACCACTATCCTCAGGTCTTTCGCGACCCGGACGCCTTCCTCAAGAGGATCATGGAAGACGACGGTGTCAGGAAAATATGGTCCGAGGGTGAAGTGGCCCTGTCCACGGCTGACGTTTTCTTGACGTTCTACCGTCTGATGCCCGATGGAACGTATGTCAATTATTACGACATCTTGCGCTCCAGCCAACAGCAGTACAAGCGGCTGATGGTCTTCTCTGATAACCTGTGACCGGTGCGCCGCAAGCAATAGGGGGAATCCAGGCCGTGAACAAAATTGATCTCGAGGGCCGCACCGCGGTGGTCACCGGAGGGGCGCGCGGCATCGGCCTGGCCATCGCCGGGCGCTTGGTCGATTCGGGGGCCGCCGTGGCGCTCTGGGACATCGACGCAGACGCCGCGAAGGACGCCGCCGGAGACCTGTTGGGCCGCGGCCAGGTGCGGGACGTCGCCGTCGACCTCACCGACGCGGACGCCGTCGATGCCGCCGCCGCCGCCACCCAGCAGCGCTTAGGGTTGATCGACATCCTGGTCAACAACGCCGGCATCACCGGCCCCAACAAGACAACCTGGGAATACGCGCCCGAGGAATGGCAACAGGTCATGGCCGTCAACCCATATGGCGTGTTTCTGTGTTGTCGGGCGCTGGCCCCGAGCATGATCGAGGGCGCCTATGGGCGCATCGTCAACATCGCCTCGATCGCCGGCAAGGAAGGCAACCCCAACGCCCCCGCCTACAGTTCCTCGAAAGCGGCGGTGATCGCGCTCACCAAGTCCTTGGGCAAGGAACTGGCCGAGACCGGCGTCCTGGTCAACTGCGTCACCCCGGCGGCGGTGGAGACCGACATCTTCAAGCAGATGAAGGAGGAGCACATCCAGTACATGCTCTCCAAGATACCGCTTGGACGCTTCGGCACGACGGACGAGGTGGCCGCCCTGGTCGCATGGTTATGCTGCGAGGTGTGCTCGTTCTCCACCGGCGGCGTATTCGACATCTCGGGGGGGCGGGCGACGTATTAGGGCGCGTTCTCTAATTGGCGGCGGCGCCCTGCATTTCATGCCTTACGACTTCGTGCGCATTCACCAGTCAAGGTAACACCGGCGATGGCAACTGGTATCACGGACAAGCTTTGGGAGATTGAAGATATTGTTCGGATGGCCGATGAGCGGGAGCGGCGGCTGAATGATTAAAATCTGCCGTGAAAGTGCCGAAGCAAAGGTCAGGTCACTCCATCGACTTGTAGAGATAAGCTTCGTGCGTCAACAACATGGCCCAACACTCTGACTGTCGCTCGGCAAAATCGCCTTCGCCGCTCATGATGGCTTTGTGTAGGCCACCTTTGGAGACAATCGCGCCCCCCCCTCTCAGCGAGGCTTTTCAATTTCCCATACACCGGACAACCGCCGTTGAGCGCGCATGCACAAGTTTTACCAGCTTCGAGCGCTTGTTTCAGGGACGTCACAGCATCCATTTTCCACACTTCCCAACGTGAATTTGTTGGCTCGTGTGTAGCGTATAAACCGATTTCTTGGAATGACACTGGTCAAGGGGTCACAAAAATTCAAACTTACCCACTACCGGCTACCCGGTTGTGGATAACCCTGTGGAAAAGCCTGTGGGTATCTATTTTTTACATGAACAAACCACTTTATACTAATGTAATTACATGATTTTATGCATATAAATAGATTATCCACATCCTGGTGAACGATGACATCGTTCTTGCCGCCCCACCGTCCTGCCGTCTCCCCGAGGCTCCCGGCCGCCCCTTCACTTCAAAGGTTTGGCGAAGGTGACGCCGCTCGGCGCCTGCATCTGGGGCGCCATTTCGATCATCGAAATATTGACGTGCGGCGGCACCTCCAGGGCGAACAAGATGGCCTCGGTCACGTCCTCGGGGCGGAGTGACTCGTTGCCCTCGTAGAAGGTCTTGCGCGCCGCCTCGGCATCGCCCAGGGCTGAGGCGTGAAAGCCGGTGACGACGCGCCCCGGACAGATCTCGGTGACGCGGACGCGCTGCCCCAGGAGGTCGACGCGCAGGCACTGGCTGAGCTGGTGAATGGCCCCCTTGACCGTGGCGTAGGTGGTGGCGCCGCCCACCGGATAGAGCCCCCACATAGAGCCCAGGTTGACGATGTGGCCGCGGTCGCGCTCCACCATGCCCGGCACGACCAGGCGCAGGAGCCGCAGGTAGGCGGTGACGTTGACGTCGACCATGACGTCGAAATCGTCGATATCCCCCTGTTCGTGGGCCTTCAGATAGCCCACCGCCATGCCGGCGGCGTTGACCAACACGTCGACCTCGAGCCCGTCGCACATGGCCTCCAGGACCTTGGTGTCGCTGACATCGACGGCGTGGGGGCGGCAGCCCGTATCCTTCTCGAGCTCGGCCAGCATATCGCCGCGCCGCGCCACGGCATGCACCTCGAGCCCACGCCCGGCCAATGCCACTGCGACGGCCCGCCCAATGCCGCTGGTGGCCCCGGTAACCAACGCGATCCGGTAATCGTTCATGGCGCATACTCCTTCAGAGACTCTCAGTCCGGTCAATCGTTGCGGCGGCACCATCGGCGATAACGGGCCGCCGCGCAAGCGGTGAAGACCTGTTGGGAAAACCCCGGCAAGCTGCTATATAAGGTATTCTGGCGTCGATTGACGTTGATCAAGGCTTGGGCCTTGTCTCCTCTTCTATCATGGCCGTCATAGACGCGCTCGGCACAGAGGTCAAAACAATGGATCACCGCGGAAATTCGGCGGTCAGTCGGGATATCGCCTATCACCTACACCCCTATACCAACCTCAAGACCCATGAAAGGGACGGCTCCCTCATCATCTCGCGCGGCAAGGGCGTCCGCGTCTTCGACGAGAACGGGAAGGGCTATATCGAAGCCATCTCCGGACTTTGGTGCACGGCGCTGGGCTTCGGCGAGAAGCGCCTGGTCGAGGCGGCGACCCGCGCCATGCGCGAGTTGCCCTTCTATCACAGCTTCCACGCCAAGGCCCCGGCGGTTCTCGCCGACCTCTCGGAAAAGCTCATCGGGTTGGCGCCGGTGCCCATGTCCAAGGTGTTCTTTGCCAACTCGGGCTCCGAGGCCAACGACACCGTGGTCAAGCTGGTGTGGTACTATAACAACGCCCGCGGCCGGCCCGACAAGAAAAAGATCATCTCGCGCATCAAGGCCTATCACGGGGTCACCGTGGCCTCGGCCAGCCTGACCGGCCTGCCCAACAACCACCGGGACTTCGACTTGCCGCTTCCCGGCATCCTGCACACCGACTGCCCGCACTATTACCGCTTCGGTGAGGCCGGCGAGAGCGAAGAGGACTTCGCTAACCGCTGCGCCGCCAACCTGGAGAAAATGATCCTCGACGAGGCCCCCGAAACGGTGGCTGCCTTCATCGCCGAGCCAGTGATGGGCGGGGGCGGCGTCATCGTGCCGCCGGCCACCTACTTCGAGAAGATGCAGACGGTGCTGAAGAAATACGACGTGCTGATGGTCGCCGACGAGGTCATCTGCGGCTTCGGGCGCACCGGCAACGTCTGGGGCTGTCAGACCTTCGGTATCGAGCCCGACATAATGACCATGGCCAAGGCATTGACGTCGGCCTACCTACCGATGTCGGCGGTGATGATCACCGACGACATCTACCAGGGGCTGGTCGACGAAAGCGAGAAGATCGGCACCTTCGCCCACGGCTACACCTATTCCGGGCATCCGGTGCCGGCGGCGGTGGCACTGGAGACCCTGAAAATCTACGAGGAGCGCGACATCCTGGGCCACGTCCGCAAGGTGGCGCCGGTCTTCCAAGACGGCCTCGCCCAATTCGCCGATCACCCGATGGTCGGCGAAGTGCGCGGTATTGGGCTCATCGGCGCCATCGAGCTAGTGAAAAACAAGGAAACCGGAGAGCCTTTCGACCCCGCCGATGGGGTCGGGGCCTATCTCATGGACCGCCTCGTCGAGCACGGCCTGCTCAGCCGGGTCATCGGAGAAACCATGGCATTCGCGCCGCCGCTGGTCGTCACGCCCGATGAGATCGGGGAAATGCTCGGCCTGTTCACGCGCGCCCTCGACGACACCGAGGCCATGGCGCGCCAGCGCGGCCTCGCCGTGGGCTAGTTCATCAGGAGGGGATGGGCGGAATTCGTGCCAATTGCCCCAGAGGGCATAGTACATTAATCTAGTTGTAATTGTGCCGAGACCACAAACCTATTGAGAGAGAAGTGGCCCGCCGGAGTTAGCGAGATGGATTACGCTAAGTTTTTCGCGGACAGAATCGCCGAACTGAAAACCGAAGGCCGTTATCGCGTCTTTGCCGATCTGGAGCGTCAGGCTGGCCAGTTTCCACGCGCCAAGAGCTACCGCGACGGCGAAGTCAGGGACATCACGGTGTGGTGCTCCAACGACTACCTGGGCATGGGCCAACACGAGGTTGTGCTGGCGACCATGCACGAGGCCATCAACAAGTGCGGCGCCGGGGCCGGCGGTACGCGCAATATATCGGGCACCAATCACTATCACGTGCTGCTGGAACAAGAACTCGCCGACCTGCACGGCACCGAGGCGGCCCTGATATTCGGCTCCGGGTGGACGGCCAACATGACGGCGCTCTCGACGTTGGGCAAGCTCATGCCCGATTGCGTGCTGCTCTCCGACGAGAAGAACCACAACTCCATGATCGAGGGGATCATCCACTCCCGCGCCGAGAAGAAGATTTTCAAGCACAACGACGTGGCTGAACTGGACCGGTTGCTCGGCACCTATGACCGCGACCGGGCCAAGATCGTCGCCTTCGAGTCGGTCTATTCCATGGACGGCGACATCGCGCCCATTGAGGAAATCCTCGATGTTTCCGCCAAGTACGGGGCGCTGACCTTCCTCGACGAAGTGCACGCCGTCGGCATGTACGGCAAGCGCGGCGGCGGCGTCGCCGAGCGCGATGGCCTTATGCACCGAGTCGACATCATCCAGGGGACGCTGGCCAAGGCCTTCGGCGTGGTCGGTGGCTATATTGCCGGCACCGCCGATATGTGCGATTTCATCCGCTCGTATGGATCGGGTTTCATATTCTCCACGTCCATGCCCCCCGCCGTCGCCGGTGCCGCCCTGGCCAGCATCCGCTACCTCAAGGAGCATAACGAGATCCGCGAGCGCCACCGGGAACGCGCCGCCACCCTGAAGCGGCGTTTCCGCGAGGCCGGCATTCCGGTCATGGCCAGCGTCAGCCACATCGTCCCCGTCATGGTGGGGGACGCGCGGCTGTGCAAGCAGGCCAGTGACGAGTTGATGGATCATCACGACATATACGTGCAGCCCATCAACTACCCGACCGTGGAGCGTGGCACCGAACGCCTGCGCTTCACGCCGACCCCCCTGCACACGGACGGCGACATGGACCACCTGTTGCTCGCCATAAAGGACGTGTGGAACCGCCTCGGCCTCAAGCAGGCGGCCTGACACGGACCCTTTCTTTTATTCGCGCTCGATGAATGCGGCGCCCGGTGGGGCGCCGCCGCTGTATGGACGGCCCCCAGCGTCCCGCCTATGATGCCGTCATGGCGGAAGGAGACGGGCTCGATGTACGCTGACAACACCCTCACGCCCCGCGATGCGACGCGTCTGTGCGCGCTCGGCACCCTGGCCATCGGCCCCTCGCGCTACAGTGTCCTGGTCAACGCCGTGCGCCATTTCGTCAGCCGCGTGATGGGGCCCTCCCTCGACCTCATGGGCAATTCGATCGAACTCCTAAAATACGAAGGCCTGGTGGCACCAGTGGGGGGCGAGGGAATGGAGGACGACGCCACCTTGGCCATTACCGAGGACGGCATGACGGAACTGCGCGCCCTTCTCCGCGCCAACATGCGCTCGGCCAGCAGCGATCTCAACAAGTTGGTGGTCGCCCTGAAGTTCCGTTTTCTCCATTTCCTGGACGCCGAGGAACAAAGCGACCAGGCCGACATCCTGGTCGAGGTCTGCGAGAACGAACTAGCGCGGCTCGACGACCTGCGTCAGCACCACGCCGGGGACGGCGGCTTCCTGATCGAATGGCTCGACCATGACATCGGCGAGCTGGAGGCCCGCCTCGCCTGGCTCGATAACTTCCGCGAAAGGCTCAAAGCCGCGCCAGGCGCTCGGTGAGCAGGGCGTAAAAGCCGTCGGCGTCGATGTCGTCGATGACGGTGGCGTTGGCGACCTCGCCGGTGACGCCCAGCCAGTCCACCACCGTACGCCCCATGGTCAGCTCTCTCCGGGTCTCCACCTTCACATGGACCTGGCGGCCCGAAAACAGCTCGGGCCTCAACAGGTAGGCGATGACGCAGGGATCGTGCAGCGGTCCACCGACGCGCCCGTAGCGCTCGGCGTGGTGGCGGTTGTAGACCTCCAGCATGCCGGCGACGGCGTCGCCGACCGGCGTGCCGAGGGTGCCGATGGCGGCCAGCCGCTCTTTCGTGATCAGCGCCTTGTGGGTGACGTCGAGCCCGAGCATGGTGAGACGCGCGCCCGACGCGAACACCGCGTCGGCGGCGTGAGGATCCACGTAGATGTTGAATTCCGCCGCCGGCGTCACGTTGCCGAGCCCGATCGAGCCCCCCATGAGCACGATCTCACTGATCTTGGGCAGGATACGCGGCTCGCGGATCATGGCCGCCGCCACGTTGGTGAGCGGCCCGGTGGGGGCCAGAGTCACCACGCCGTCCGGCGCCGCCAGAAGGGTCTCGACGATGAAGTCAACGGCGTGCTCGTCGGCCAGCGCCATCGCCGGTTCGCCAAGGCCGGAGCCTTCAAGGCCAGTCTCGCCGTGAACCTCCTCCGCCGTCACCAATGGCCGTTCGAGAGGCGCCGCGCATCCGGCGTAAACACCCACATCGGCGCGCCCCGCCAGCTCGCAAATGCGTCGGGCGTTAGCTTCGGTATGGCCCAACGGCACATTGCCAGCCACCACCGTGACCCCCAGAACGTCGAGCTCGCCGGGCGAGGCGAAGGCGAGAAGGAGGGCCGCGGCGTCGTCGTGGCCGGGATCGCAGTCGATGATGATGGGACGCGACGCCATGCCGCCGATTGTGACAATTGCGGCCAATTGGGCAAGCCGTTAATCGAAATGCCGTGACGCGAGTCGCGCAAAAACGGCCCCCGTGCCTTTCGGAGGCAGGTAACGGTATGTCGCCGTCCGCTGCCGCGCCGACCGATTTTGACAATATGGCGAAGTGCCACGAAAGATTGCGTCGAATTTCGTAAGCTATTGAATATTCATTGAAAATTAGGAAGTGGTGGCGCGCCATCAGGGTTCAGATTTCGCTCGCCGCTCAGCTCGCCGATTGTCAGGAGAATCGCTCATGACCGTTTTCTCAAGCCGCGATTTCAAGAACCATGAACTGGTTGCCTTCGGTTCCGATGCCGCCACCGGCCTCAAATGTATCGCCGCCGTCCCCAGCACGCAACTCGGTCCGGCCCTTGGCGGGTGCCGCATGTGGGACTATGCGTCGGACGACGAGGCGCTGGCCGACGCGCTGCGCCTGTCGCGCGGCATGACCTACAAGGCGGCCATCGCCGGCCTAAGCGTGGGCGGCGGCAAGGCGGTCATTATGGGCCACGCCAGACGCGACAAGAGCGAGGGCCTGATGCGCGCCTTCGGCCGCTTCGTCGATTCCCTGGGCGGGCGCTACATCACCGCCGAGGACGTCGGCACCACGGTCGCCGACATGGACATCATCGCCACGCAAACACCATTCGTGCGCGGCACCTCGGGCGGCAGCGGCAACCCCTCGCCGATGACGGCGCTCGGCGTCTACATGGCCATTCGGGCAGCCGTCGAGCACGGCCTAGGGAGTGCCGAGCTGTCCGGGGTGCGCGTCGCCGTGCAGGGCCTGGACAGCGTCGGCTACGCCTTGTGCCCCCACTTGGCCTGGTTGGCCCCCTTTGAGTGGTCCAGGGTGAATGTTAGTGCATGACCGGCTTCCCGAGCTTGTAGAGGAGGTGTGCTACGTCGAATATCTTGCTGAGGGGAATTTCCATGGCTGCGGGAAGACCCTTATCTTGGGGGAATACCCCCTAGAGCAATCCCAGCTCACGGAGTTCCATCACCATCTCGGTGGGGAGGTGGTCGGCGTCGCCGACCCCGGCCCTAGCGTCCGGCGGCGCATCCTCCGCCTTCAGGTAGCGCCACCCCTGGAAGGGCCTGTGGGGGCGCCACTCGGTCCTCGTGTGCTGGGGGTCGTAGACCAGGGCGCAGCGCGGGACACCTTGGTCGTTGACCGCCTGCTCGATGGCGATCAGCCGTTGGCGGACGCGCACGAAGCCGCGGATGACCCAGTAGAGGAAGCCGCCGTCCAACAGCGCCTCTCGCTGGCGCGGCGTATTGCGGGTGAAGTGGCTGAGCCGCGCGGGCTCGCCCCGCTGGCGCGCCGCCTCCAGCCTTCGCGCCTGCACCTCAGCCAGATGACGGACGCTGTCGATGCCGACGCACAGCTTGATCAGGTGCAGGCTCATGGCCTGGCCTTGCCGGCCAGGGCCTGCGCCACCTTGGACGATGGGGCGCGGCCCAGCGCCTCGCAGATGAAGCGCCCCGCCTCGAACAGGCCCTTGAGGTCGACGCCAGTCTCGACGCCCAGGCCGTTCAGCATGTAGAGCACGTCTTCGGAAGCGGCGTTGCCCGCCGCCCCCTCGGCGTAGGGGCATCCGCCGAGCCCCGCCACCGAGCTGTCGATGACGGCAACCCCCTGTACCATGGCCGCCAGGATGTTGGCGAGCGCCTGGCCATAGGTGTCGTGAAAATGAACCGCCAGGCGGTCCACCGGGACCAATTCCGCCACCGCCCCGACCAGGGCCTGGGCCTTGCCCGGCGTGCCCACCCCGATGGTGTCGCCCAGGGACACCTCGTGGCACCCCATTTCCGCCAGACGCGCCGCCACGGCGGCGACGGCGCCAGGCGCCACCTCGCCCTCGTAGGAACAGCCGAGCGCGCACGATACGTAGCCCCTGACCCGCATGCCGGCGGCCAGCGCCTTGGCGGCGATGGAGGCGAAGCGCTCCAGGCTCTCGGCGATCGAACAGTTGATGTTGGCCTGCGAAAAAGTTTCCGACGCGGTACCGAAGATGGCGATTTCCCCGGCCCGTGCCGCCAGCGCCGCCTCGAGCCCTTTCTCGTTGGGAACCAGGACCGGGTACGAGACGTCAGGCCGGCGCTCGATACCGGCCATGACCTCGGCCGTGTCGGCCATCTGCGGCACCCACTTGGGCGACACGAATGCCCCCGCCTCGACTACCTTGAGGCCGGCCGCCACCAGGCGCTCGATGAGTCCGATCCTGACCGCCGCCGGCACGGCGATCGATTCGTTCTGCAAGCCGTCCCGGGGGCCTACCTCTACCATCTTGACGCTTTTCGGGTACCGCATCTTCCTGCCCGGGGCCTGCCTTCACCTGAGGCCCCATCTTAAGGCAGGTGTCCCGGTCGGGCGAGCCCCCAGCTTGCGGGCGGCGG
>DASCNF010000011.1:0-11070 GCA_036011345.1 Rhodospirillales bacterium
GACATCTGTCCTCTGAAATCTGTCCTCTGTCTTCGGAGGGAAGCATTCTTAATCACCTACCGCCGTTCAACGCAGCAATAAACGCAGCAATTATTTTGACATTCCACCACCAGCAGTACGGATCAGGCAAATAAAAATCCCGTAACTCCTTGAAGTTACGGGCTTAATTTTGGTTGCGGGGGTAGGATTTGAACCTACGACCTTCAGGTTATGAGCCTGATGAGGCGCGGGTTATCACCTGTCAGGAACGAGGCTATCTCGTCGATAAGGGCTTTAACAATAGCACTTACATTGCACTTACCGATAAATTTTAACTAAGCCTTCGGTCGTTAAGTTATTGATAATATGGTGGGCCCGGCAGGACTCGAACCTGCAACCAGACCGTTATGAGCGGCCGGCTCTAACCAGTTGAGCTACGGGCCCGGATCGCGCGCTACCCCTCTTAGTAATCCAGGAAGCTCCTGAGCTTGCGCGAGCGCGACGGATGCTTGAGCTTGCGCAGCGCCTTGGCCTCGATCTGGCGTATGCGCTCGCGGGTTACTGAGAACTGCTGGCCCACCTCCTCCAGCGTGTGGTCGGTGTTCATGCCGATGCCGAAGCGCATGCGCAGCACGCGCTCCTCGCGCGCCGTGAGCGAGGCCAGCACCCGGGTCGTGGTCTCCCGCAGGTTGGACTGGATGGCGGCGTCTAGGGGCTGCACCGCGTTCTTGTCCTCGATGAAGTCGCCGAGGTGTGAATCCTCCTCGTCGCCGATCGGGGTCTCGAGCGAGATCGGCTCCTTGGCGATCTTGAGCACCTTGCGCACCTTTTCCAGCGGCATGGAAAGTTTGTTGGAGAGTTCCTCCGGCGTCGGCTCGCGGCCGATCTCGTGCAGCATCTGGCGCGACGTGCGCACCAGCTTGTTGATGGTCTCGATCATGTGCACGGGGATGCGGATGGTGCGTGCCCGATCGGCGATGGAACGCGTGATAGCTTGGCGAATCCACCATGTGGCGTAAGTCGAGAACTTGTAGCCGCGCCGGTACTCGAACTTGTCCACCGCCTTCATCAGCCCGATGTTGCCCTCCTGGATGAGGTCGAGGAACTGCAAGCCGCGGTTGGTGTACTTCTTGGCGATGGAAATCACCAGGCGCAGGTTGGCCTCGATCATCTCTTTCTTGGCTTTCGCGGCCTCGCGCTCGCCCTTCTGCACGGTGCCCACGATGCGGCGGAATTCGCCGACGGGAAGCCCGGCCTCGGCTGAAATTTCGCCGATGGTCTCGCGGATGATCTCGATCTCATCCTTGTACTTGGTGGCGAAGTTCTTCCATCCCTTGGCGCTCAGCCGGCGCACGCGGCGCAGCCAGCCGGGGCCCAGCTCGTGGCCAAAGTAGTGCTTGAGGAAGTCCTCGCGCTTGACCTTGCAGCCGAGCGCCATGCGCATAAGCTTGCCCTCGAAGCTGATAAGCAGCCGGTTGAGGTCGTAGAGCTGCTCCACCAGTTGCACGATGCGGGCGTTGTTGAGATGGACGCCCTCCATCAGGGCCACCAGCTCGCGGCGTAGCTTTTCGCATCGCTTCTCCTGGGAGGGCGTGAGCGTGTCACCCTTCTGCATGGCGTCCAGACGCTGCACCTGGAGCTTGTGTAGCTTGTTGTAAGTGGATGCGGTCTTCTCGAAGGTTTCAACCACCTCGGGCAGGAGCTTGGCCTCCATGGCGGCGAGGGACAGGCTCTGCTCCTCCGCCTCGTCGCGATCCTCCTCGACTCTTTTCACCGCGTCTGCCGTGTCGTCTGCGCTGTCGGTGTTATCGGCGTCGCCGACCTTGGCCTTGGCCCCATCCTCGTTACCGTCCTTTTCGCCGTCGGCGGCCGCGGTCTCCTCCTTCTCGGCACCGCCGGCCTCGCCCACCTCGGACGCGCCATCGCCGGTGCCCGGGCTGCCCCCGTAGGTGGCCTCTAGGTCGATGATGTCACGCAGCAACATGCGGCCCTCGACCAGATCGTCGTGCCATTGCACGATTGCCCTGATGGTCAGCGGGCTTTCGCAGATACCGCCGATCATCATCTCGCGGCCGGCCTCGATACGCTTGGCGATGGCTATTTCGCCCTCGCGCGACAGCAGCTCGACACTGCCCATTTCACGCAGGTACATGCGCACCGGATCGTCGGTGCGCCCGAGGTCATCCTCGTTCACGTTGCCGGCGGCCGGTTCCGCCTCGGTGGGCGTCTCCTCGGCTGCGGCCTCTTCGCTCTCCTCGTTCTCGACCACGTTGATGCCCATTTCCGAGAGCATGGCCATGGTGTCCTCGATCTGCTCCGAGGACACCTGATCGGGAGGCAGGGCCGCGTTGAGGTCGTCGTAGGTGATGTAGCCACGCTCTTTGCCGCGAGCCACCAGCTTCTTGACGTTGGCGCTCCGCGAATCGAGCAGCGGGTTATCAGGCGTGTCTTCCTGGCGCTCGCTGACTTCCGCGGTGCTCGTTGCTTTCGTAGCCATCTATGTTTCATTCCCGTTTGAAAGGCCGTCGCCGGGTGCCAGCTATCGGGCCACGCCCGCGCCAGCGGGCGCCCTTACTCTTCGCGGGTCGGCACCAAGGCTCCGGCCCGGCGATCGAACGCGTCTTCTTCTTCCCGTGCCCGCTGCTCCTGCTCCTGCAGGGTGCGCAGGGCGCCATAGCTTTCCGCCGACGGGTCTTCGGCAAGCCGCTGCCCCGCCCGTTCTATTTCAGCCCGCAGGTCCTTTTGTATGTACAGTGCATAGGTTTCCTCCCAGCCTTCCCGCGCCCTCTCGGAGGCGGCGCCGGGACGGGCGAAAAAAGCGTGCTCCAACGCTTTTGCGCTTAACAACAAGTCCAGTGTCTCGGAAAAACCACTATGCTTGAGATGGCGTTCCAACCCCGTCCAGTCAAGGCCCGGTTGCTCGGCAACGGTCTTTAGAACTTCTTGCCGGAGCTTGTCAACCTCGGTTGCCGAAAACTCCATGGTTCCAAGGCGTTCGCCGACATCGTCGCAGAGTTCCGGGTGGGTGATGACTACCGCCAGCAGGATGCGCTCGCGCAAGGCCGCCAGATCGGTCACCGGTGCGCCGGGAGGTGCCGCGTGTTTGGCTGCCACCGGTGCCCAGGCGCGTGGGGCGCCGTCCGCACCTGTGGCGCGCGGCCGTTCCCACAAGCGGTCCTTGAAGTCGCGCAGGAAATGGCCGCGCACCATGGGATCACCGATGCGGCGGGCGTGATCCTCCAGGCGCTTTTGCAGCGCCGCCCGGTCTTCCGGCGTCCTCACCCCGGTTTCCCCGCACTCCATGCGCCAAAGTGCCTCGGAAAGTGGCAGGGCAGCATCCAGCACCCGCTCGACGGTGGCGGCGCCCCGCTTGGCGATCAGGCTATCCGGGTCCTCGCCCTCTGGCATTAGGGCAAAGCGCAGCGTGTAGCCTGGCTTCAAGAGGGGCAGCACGCGGCCGGCGGCGGCGGCGGCGGCACGCCCGCCGGCGGCGTCGCCGTCGAAACAGAGCACCGGCTCGCGCGCCAGGCGCCACAACTCGCCCACTTGGTCCTCGGTGAGCGCCGTGCCCAGCGGCGCCACCGCCTCGCCGATGCCGGCGCCGGAAAGTGCGATGACGTCCATGTAGCCCTCGGCGACGACGATGCGCCCCTTTTCGCGGGCCACGGAGGCGGCCTGGGCCAACCCATAGACCACGCGCCCCTTGGTAAACAGGGGCGTTTCCGGGGAATTTAGGTACTTGGGCTCGCCGTCGTCCAGGATGCGCCCGCCGAAGGCGATGACGCGGCCGCGGCGGTCGGTGATGGGAAAGACAAGGCGCCGGCGGAAATAATCGAAGGCCGGGCGGCCGTCTTCGCGATGTTTCACCAGGCCAGCGGTGGCCATCTGTTCCTCGGTAATGCCGTGGCCCGCCAGCGCCGCCTTCAAGGCGCCCCGGCGCTTCGGCGCGTAGCCCAGACGGAAGCGCCGTTGCACCGCGTCGTCGACGCCGCGCCCGGCAAGATAGGCCATCGCATGGCCGCCCTCGGGCATGCGCAGGCTTTTCTCGAAGAAGACGCACGCCGCTTCCACCACCTCGTAGAGGGACTGGCGCCGGCGGGCGCGCTCGCGCTCTTCCGGGCTGTCTACGGGGACCTCCATGCCGGCGGCGGCGGCTAGGCCCTCCACCGCCTCGGGGAATGCCAGGCCTTCCGTCTTCATGACGAAGTCGATGACGCTGCCGTGCTCCTGGCAGCCAAAACAGTGGTAGAAGCCCTTCTCTTCGTTGACCGTGAAGGACGGCGTCTTTTCCTTGTGGAAAGGGCACAGCCCGACGTGCTCGCGGCCACGGCGCGTCAGCTTGACGCGCCGGGCGATGACGTCGGCGAGCCCGGCGCGGGCGCGCAACTCATCGAGAAATTGCGGCGAAAAAGTCATCGTGGTTTCGTCGGTGCGCCTCTCCGGATGGCGGCTAACAACAGCACCGCTGGTAGCCCGGCGCCCCAATCCTAGAGGCCGGCCGTCGCCACGGAAAGGAAGCGTTATCCCCAGGATTAACAGGCGCGGCAGCGATCGCGGAGCGGGCCTCAGCCCAGTTGCTTCTTGACGATGGCGCTCGCTTTGGCGAAGTCCATGCGGCCGGCGTAGCGTTCCCTGAGTGCCGCCATGGTGCGGCCCATGTCCTTCAGGCTTTCGGCGCCGAGCTCCTGCATCACCTCCTCGACCGCCGCCAGCGATTGCTTTTCGTCGAAGGGCTCGGGCAGGAAGCGTTCGATGACGGCGATCTCCTCGGCTTCCTGCTCGGCAAGCTCGAGGCGTCCGCCCTTTTCGCAAATTTTCTTGGTCTCATGGCGCTGCTTCATCATCGACTGCAGTATGGCAAGGACCTCGGCATCGTTTATGCCCTCGTGGTTGCCCTTGCTTCGCGCTGCAATGTCGCGGTCCTTGAGGGCGGCCAGAATCAGACGCACGGTGGAGACCGTGCGCTTCTCCTTCGCCTTCATGGATTTCTTCAGGGCCTCGTTGAGCTCGGCACGAAGCATGGCTGTCTCACGGCGGATTTTGAGAGAAGCGATAACGTTACCGAAAAACAGTCCGGAAAGCAACCAATTGTTACAACTCAACCCATTGAAATTAATGAGATTTTTCTAAAAACCAAGTCTTGACGTCGGCACGGCTATTGCTTAAGACCGCTGCCCGAGACCGCTTCGGTCGTTTCGGAGGACCTACCGAGCTTGCCGTACGCCCCCGCCCCCGCCGCACCGGTCACGGCGCGCACCCAGCCACCCGGCACCAATGCCGCCCTGGTCTTGGCCGACGGCTCGGTATTCTGGGGGCGGGGCGCCGGCGGCGCCGGCACCGTGGTCGGCGAAGTGTGCTTCAACACCGCGACCACCGGTTACCAGGAGATCCTCACCGATCCGTCCTATGCCGGGCAGATCGTCACCTTCACCTTTCCCCATATCGGCAACGTCGGCGCAAACGCCGAAGACATGGAATCGACCTCTCCGGCGGCCCTGGGCTGTGTGCTGCGCGCCGCCATCACCGAGCCCGCCAACTGGCGCGCCACCGAAGCCCTGGATCCCTGGCTCGAAGACCGCGGCCTCGTCGCCATCGCCGGTGTCGACACGCGGCGCTTGGCGCGGCGCATTCGCGACGGGGGCGCCGCCAAAGGGGCCCTGGCCCACGTCCCTCCCGGCATGCCCGGCGGCGCCATCGACACCCATGCCCTGCGCGCCCAAGCCGCCGCCTGGCCCGGCCTCGAGGGGATGGACCTGGCACGCACTGTCACCTGCGGCCGGTCACACGCGTGGGAGCAGACCACATGGAACCGCAGCGCCGGATACGGCCGGCAAGAGGCGCCGCGCCGCCACGTAGTGGCCGTCGATTTCGGGGCCAAGCGCAACATCCTCAGGTGCCTGGCGGCGGCGGGCTGCCGCGTCACCGTGGTGCCGGCCTGGGCCGGCGCCGCCGACGTGCTGGCCCACGGGGCGGACGGTGTCTTCCTCTCCAACGGTCCCGGAGACCCGGCGGCGACCGGCGCCTACGCGGTGCCCATGATCCGAGGCGTGCTGGCGGCCGGCCGGCCGCTGTTCGGCATCTGCCTGGGCCACCAGATGCTGGCCCTGGCGCTCGGTGCTAGGACCGCCAAGATGCACCACGGTCACCGCGGCGCCAACCACCCGGTCAAGGACCTGGCCACCGGGCGTGTCGAAATCACCAGCCAGAACCACGGCTTCGTGGTCGAGCGCGACAGTTTGCCGGCGGACGTCGTCGAGACCCATAGGTCGCTGTTCGACGGCACCCTGGAGGGACTCAGGCTGGGGAGCCGGCCGGTTTTTTCCGTGCAATACCACCCCGAAGCCTCCCCCGGCCCCCAGGACAGTCACCACCTGTTCGAGCGCTTCGTGGGGATGATGGAGGAAAGGGCCTAGCCTATGCCCCGCCGCGCCGACATTTCGTCGATCCTCGTCATCGGGGCTGGGCCCATCGTCATCGGCCAGGCCTCGGAGTTCGATTACTCCGGCGTTCAGGCGTGCAAGGCGCTGCGTGGCGAAGGCTACCGGGTGGTGCTGGTGAACTCCAACCCGGCGACCATCATGACCGACCCGGAACTGGCCGATGCCACCTACATCGAGCCCATCGTGTCCGACATGGTGGAGCGCGTCATCAAGAGCGAAAAGCCGGACGCGCTTCTGCCCACCATGGGCGGGCAGACGGCCCTCAACACCGCCATGGAGCTGGCGCGCTCCGGCGTTCTCGATAAGTACGGCGTCGAGATGATCGGCGCCGACGCCGACGCCATCGCCATGGCCGAGGACCGCCGGCGCTTCGCCGAGGCCATGAACCGCATCGGCCTGGTGTGCCCGAGGAACGCCGTCGCGCACACCCGCCAGGAGGCCAGGGAGGTGCTGGCACGCCTCGGCCTGCCGCTGGTCATCCGCCCGTCGTTCACCCTGGGCGGCATCGGCGGCGGCATCATCCGCGGCGAGGCCGAGTTCGACGCCGCCATCGCCGACGGCCTCGCCGCCTCGCCGGTGGGCGAGGTGCTGATCGAGGAATCGGTCCTCGGGTGGAAGGAGTTCGAGATGGAGGTGGTGCGCGACCGCGCCGACAACTGCATCGTCGTGTGCTCCATCGAGAACGTCGACCCCATGGGCGTGCACACTGGGGATTCCATCACCGTGGCGCCGGCCCTCACCCTCACCGACAAGGAGTATCAGGCGATGCGCAACGCTGCCTTCGCGGTGCTGCGCGAGATCGGCGTCGATACCGGGGGCTCCAACGTGCAGTTCGCCGTCCACCCCGAGAGCGGGCGCATGGTGGTCATCGAGATGAACCCGCGGGTGTCGCGCTCCTCGGCGCTGGCCTCCAAGGCCACCGGCTTTCCCATCGCCAAGGTGGCGGCCATGCTGGCCGTCGGCTATACGCTCGACGAGCTCACCAACGACATCACCGGCACCACCCCGGCTTCCTTCGAACCGGCCATCGACTACGTGGTCACCAAGATCCCGCGCTTCACCTTCGAGAAGTTTCCCGACACCGAGCCGCTGTTGACCACGTCCATGAAGTCGGTCGGCGAGGCCATGGCCATCGGGCGCACGTTCGCGGAATCCCTGCAGAAGGGCCTGCGCTCCATCGAGACCGGGCTCACCGGGCTCAACCCGGTGTGCATCGACGGCGCCGAAGACGGCGGGACGGCGGGGCTGGACGCCATGCGCACGGCGCTGGCCGACTTCCGGCCCGACCGTCTCCTAGTCGTCGCCGAGGCCTACCGTGCGGGCATGGACACCGACCAGATCCACGCCGCCTGCCGCTACGACCGCTGGTTCCTGAAGCGCATCAAAGAACTGGTCGAGGCGGAGGACACAGTCGCCGCCGATGGCCTGCCCGCCGCCGCCGCCGGTTTCCGGCGTCTCAAGATGTTGGGCTTCAGCGACCAGCGCCTGGCCGAACTCACGGGCCAGGACGCGGCGGCGGTAACCGCGCTTAGGCACGGCCTCGGCGTGCGCCCCGTCTACAAGCGCGTCGACACCTGCGCCGCCGAATTCCCGGCACTGACGCCTTACATGTATTCGGCCTACGAGGGCGATGGGACGGACCCGCCCGAGTGCGAGGCGACTCCCAGTGACCGCCCCAAGGTGGTCATCCTGGGCGGCGGACCCAACCGCATCGGCCAGGGCATCGAGTTCGATTACTGTTGCGTGCACGCCGCCTACGCGCTCGGGGAAGCCGGCTTCGAGACCATCATGGTCAACTGCAACCCGGAAACCGTGTCCACCGACTACGACACCTCGGACCGCCTCTACTTCGAGCCGCTGACCGGCGAGGACGTCATTGAAGTGATAGCTGCCGAGCAGGCGGGCGGGCCGGTCCAGGGCGTTATCGTGCAATTTGGCGGGCAGACGCCACTGAAGCTCGCCCAGGTGTTAGAGCGCGCCGACATCCCCATCCTCGGCACCACGCCCGACGCCATCGATCTCGCCGAGGACCGCGAGCGCTTCCAGACCCTGCTCATCGAGCTTGGCCTCAGGCAACCGGCCAACGCTATCGCGCGCACGCCCAAGGAGGCGGAAAGCCGAGCCTCCAAGATTGGCTATCCGCTGGTCGTCCGGCCGTCTTACGTGCTCGGTGGGCGGGCCATGGAGATAGTCCACGACGGCCCGGCGCTCAAGCGTTACTTAGCGGCAGCGGAAATTCCGGAGGACAGCCCCCTTCTGCTCGACAGCTATCTCGAGGACGCCATCGAGGTGGACGTGGACGCCGTCGCTGACGGTGCCGAGGTCTTTATTGCCGGTGTCATGGAGCACATCGAGGAAGCCGGAGTTCACTCGGGCGATTCGGCCTGTTGCCTGCCGCCCCACTCGTTGCCCGATGCGACGGTGGAGGAGCTGCGCCGCCAGGCCGCGGCGCTGGCCCGCGCCCTTGGCGTGGTGGGGCTGATAAACGTGCAATTCGCGGTAGTGGGTGAAGATGTTTATGTCCTCGAAGTCAACCCGCGCGCTAGCCGTACCGTCCCCTTCGTCGCCAAGTCGACCGGCGTGCCGATCGCCAAGATCGCGGCGCGCGTCATGGCCGGCGAGCGCCTCGCCGACTTTGCCCTCGAGGAGACGCCCCGCTACGATCACGTTGCCGTCAAGGAGGCGGTGCTGCCCTTCGCGCGCTTTCCCGGCGCCGACACCCTGCTCGGGCCGGAGATGAAGTCCACCGGCGAGGTCATGGGCATCGACACCGACTTCGGGCGTGCCTTCGCTAAATCCCAGCTCGCCGCCGGTATGGCGCTCCCCCGTTCGGGGACGGTGTTCGTTTCCGTCAAGGACCGGGACAAGGAAGCGGCCTGCCGGCTGGCGCGGCGTCTCATGGAGATGGGGTTTACCCTGATGGCGACGTCGGGTACCGCCCGCCATCTTCGCGCTGCGGGCCTTCCCGTCAGACGCATCAACAAGGTGTTCGAGGGGCCGCCCCATTGTGTCGAAGCCATCGACGAAGGCGAGGTAACGCTGGTCATTAACACCACGGAAGGTGCCCAGGCCATCGCCGACAGCTTCACCATCCGGCGCACAGCGCTGGTCCGCGGCGTCCCCTACTATACGACCATCACGGCCGCAGGCGCCACCGTCGATGCCCTGCAGTCCCTGAGAAACGGTCATCTTGAAGTTGCGCCACTACAGGTTTATTTTAGGGTGTCAATCTAAGCGCCCGGATGCTCTTGCTTGTGCGACCCCGGTCTCAAGGGTCGTCAAGTGTTTTTTTTGGTAAGTTTCGAGGAATGCGGCGATGGACAAGCTACCGATGACGGCCGATGGCCTGTCCCAACTCGAGGAAGAGCTCAAGCGCCTAAGGTCCGAGGAGCGGCCGAAGGTGATTCGCGCCATTGCCGATGCCCGCGACCACGGAGACCTCAGCGAAAACGCCGAATATCACGCCGCCCGTGAGCGCCAGAGCTTCATTGAGGGCCGCCTCGCCGAGCTCGAGGATATCATCAGCCGCGCCGAGGTGATCGACGTGAGCAAGCTGAGCGGCAAGGTGGTTCGCTTTGGCGCTACCGTGCGCCTCGCCGACGAGGACACCGACGAGGAAAGCACTTACCTGATCGTCGGCAGTCACGAGGCCGACATCTCTGCCGGACGCCTCCCCATCACCTCGCCGCTGGCCCGCGCCCTCATCGGCAAGACCATTGGTGACTCGGTCGAGGTAAGCACGCCAAGCGGCCACAAGGCTTACGAAATCGTCAAGGTCCAGTTTCGCTGATAACATCAACGGTCCAAAATTAGGACCATTGGCATAACGCCTTCAGGTGCCTGAGCCCTCCACCGCATCCACGTCGATGGGAACGCCGGGCACGGATTTGGAGACGCGAATGGAAAGCGCCGACTTCACATGACTGACATTGGGCGCGGGGGTCAGTCTGGTAGTGAGAAAATCCTGGTAGGCGTCCCAGTCGGCGGCTACCACCTTGAGCAGGAAGTCGACCTCTCCGGCCAGCATGTTGCACTCGCGGACTTCCGGCCACGCGCCGACCATCTCCTCAAACGCCTCGAGGTCGGTTTCCGCCTGGCTGGCGAGGCCGACTTGGGCGAACACGGTGACGTTGAAGCCAAGCGCCTTGGGCTCGACATCGGCGTGATAGCCACGGATAAAGCCGGCCTCCTCGAGCGCCCGCACGCGGCGCAGGCAGGGCGGCGCCGAAATGCCAGCGCGGCGCGACAGTTCCACGTTGGTGATGCGGCCGCGCTCCTGAAGGTCCTTGAGGATGCGGCGGTCGATGCGGTCAAGCTTGACCCGCGCCATTCATCCGTTCTCCCTACGCCCGGCTTTCATAAAATTATAATCGTCACCGGAATTCACGAAATTATATTACCCTGAGGTCCGGGCTAAGCCAAGGGCGCATCGACGCCGACGGGCCGCTCGTCCATCACACGTTCCTCCCCCGTCCCGTCCACATCCCTCCCGTGTCCCTTCTTGTGGCCCCGCGGGGTCTTGCGTCCGCTTTCCCGGTTTCTTATGTTAGACGTGTATTTTTCGCCGGAATCTGCGCCCCCCGACGGCACGAAGTGCCATAAGGAACAGCCCCGCCATGTCAGGTCGCCACCACAGCAGGGTCCTCATACT
>DASCNF010000012.1:0-8028 GCA_036011345.1 Rhodospirillales bacterium
GCGCGTGCGCATCGACGCCGGTACTCTCAACAACATCGGGTGCCCCCTTGCTGGCACCGGCAGCCACCGGCGCTGGTTTCCGAAACCTCAGCGAGGATGCACCCATACCAATTTATCCAGCAAGTTTAGGACTTCACCCCGTAAGCAAATCTCTATTTTGTGAGCCCTGACCCAAGACGCCGGAAGATCAGCTTGACTTTGCGTTAGGGAGCCAGCGAGCGTCTCATTATTGAGAATTATTCTTGTGTTTTATACAAAAAAGGGCATCATGGCTCGAAAGGGCCGTTCCCGCGCCGTGAATTAAAGGCACCGTGCGGCCCGCAGCAGCATCGCCGTTAGAGCCCGCCGCACGGGCTTGGAGGATTCGCCGGTGACCGCTACAGCCAACAGCGATTCGATAGCGGCAACACTGCCGGCCCCTTTCGCGGCCGCCGAGAACCTTTGCACCGTGGTCTCCAACCACCCGGTCAACACGCGCTACAATCACCTGGTGCTGGCCACGCCACCCGCCGCTCTGATGGCGCGGCCGGGGCAGTTTTTCCACCTTTTGTGCGAGGGGGTGCCGGGCGATCCCGCCTTCCTGCGCCGGCCCATGAGCGTCTACCGCGTCCGCCCCGCAGATGGCATCGTCGAGTTCCTCTATAAGGTAGTGGGCGCCGGGACGCGCGCCATAGCGCGCCTCGAGCCCGGGGGAACCTTCAACATCCTGGGCCCCCTCGGCCAGGGCTTTCATCTGGATCCCGGGTGGCGCCACGTGGTCATCGTAGCGCGCGGCGTCGGCCTCGCCACCCTGGCACCCCTAGCCGACATGTGCCGGCGGGCCGGGGTCGGAATCGGTGCCATCCTGAGCGCCAAGAGCCCCGAACTCATCATGGCCGAGGACGTCATGGAGGCGGTCGGCGCCGAGGTCGTCCGTGTCACCGATAGCGAAGGCACCAGCACGGTGGCCAACGTCGAGTACTTGGTGCGGGGACGCATCGCCGAGAGGCGCGTCGACGCCTTGTTCACCTGCGGCTCCAAGCGCCTGCTCATGCTTCTACAAAAGATCGCTCGCCAAGAGAGCATTCCCGGCCAGGTCGCCCTGGAACAGCAGATGGCGTGCGGCCTCGGCATGTGCGTCTGTTGCGTGCGCCAGGTGCGGCGCGGCGGCCAGACCCTGGACCTCAGAGTGTGCCGCGAAGGCCCCGTCTTCGAACTCGAGGAGCCGGTGTCGTGGTAGACCTTTCCGTTCATATCGGCGACCTCACCCTGGCCAACCCCATCATGCCGGCATCCGGCACCTTTTCCCCCGACATCGCCCGCGTCATCGACCCCAACCGCCTGGGCGCCCTGGTCACCAAGAGTACCACCCTCGCTTTCCGCGCTGGCAACCCGACGCCACGGGTCTGCGAGACCGCCGACGGCATGCTCAACTCGATCGGCATCCCGAGCCGGGGCATCGACAATTTCGTCAACGAGGTCATCCCCCAATACCGGCGTTTCACTCCGCCGCTAGTGGCCAGCGTCTCGGCCGACACGCCCGATGAGTTTGTCGTCATTTGCGAGAAGGTTTCAATACCGGCGGTCGACGCCATCGAGGTCAACATCTCGTGCCCCAACCTGGAGGAAGGCGGGCGCGCCTACGCCATGCGCGCCGAGTCCACCCTTTCGGTGATGCGCCGGGTGCGCGCGTGCTCGGACAAACCGCTGTGGGCCAAGCTGACGCCCAACACCGGCGAGATCGCCAACGTCGCCCGCGCCGCCGAGGAAGGCGGCGCCGACGCTCTGGTGGTGGCCAACACGGTGCTCGCCATGGCCATCGACACCGAAACCCGGCGCCCCCGGCTGGGCAACGTGATGGGCGGTCTTTCGGGGCCGGCCATCAAGCCCATCGTCGTCGGCATGGTGTACCAATCGGCCAAGGCGGTGGGTATTCCCGTGATCGGTTGCGGCGGCATCATGGGCATCGACGACGTAGTGGAATACATGCTGGCCGGGGCCACCGCCGTCCAGGTCGGCACGAAAACCTTCCTAAATCCTACCGCCATGCTTACCATCACCGAGGAGCTTGAGGCATTGTGCGCGGCCAAGGGCATTAATTCGGTCAGCGAGTTCACCGGCGCCGTGGTGGTGGAGCCGGAAGAGGAAGGGCTTCCTCTGTTCGCGTGAGGGAAGGAATATGACGGCGAAAATCACCTCTTTTCCGGATGCGACCGGTGTCGGCGCGAGCAGGCCCGCCGCCGAGACGATCGCCGGCTACGACCGACTGGCCGGGGAGATATTCCAGCACCTGCGCGACCTGTCGGCCGACGGCCCCGGCATCACCCGACCCTCCTATGGTGACGCCGAGGAAAAGGCGTTGCGCTACATCGCCGGTCTTGCCGAGGCCGAAGGCCTATCGGTGCGCTGGGACGAGGCGGCGAATTTGGTCGTCACCCTGGATGGCCAGCATGCCGAGCGCCCCGCCGTCTCCGTCGGCTCGCACCTGGATTCGGTGCCCATCGGGGGCAACTTCGATGGGGCGGCCGGCGTCATCGCCGGGCTCATCAGCCTCATCCACATGAAACGTTCGGCGACGCTGCCGCCGCGCACCGTCCGCCTTTATGGCTTCCGCGGCGAGGAAAGCGCCTGGTTCGGGACCTGCTATATCGGCTCGAAGGCCTTGTTCGGAGAGCTCACGGCCGAGGACCTGAAGAGCAAGCACCGCCAAACCGGCGACGCGCTGGAAAGCTACATGGCGAAGGCTGGCGCCGAGGTCGCGGCCATCGCATCGGGACGCAAGTTCGTGCGCGCCGAGAACATTGCCAGCTTTATCGAGCTTCACATCGAACAGGGCCCTGTGCTGGTCGACCGCAAGCTGCCGGTCGGCATCGTCACCGGCATCCGCGGCAACATCCGCCACCAGACGGTGGTCTGCCGGGGCGAGGCCGGTCACTCGGGCGCGGTGCCGCGCTGGCTGCGCCACGACGCGGTGATGGCGGTATCGGACCTCCTGGTGCGTCTCGATGAGCACTGGCGGGTCTTGCTCGAACGCGGCATCGACCTAGTCATCACGTCGGGCATCGTCACCACCGACCCGGCCCATCACGCGCTTTCGATCATCCCCGGCGAGGTCAAATTCAGCCTGGATATCCGCAGCCAGAGCACCGACACCCTGGAGACCTTTTACAGCCTGCTGCAGGCGGAATGCCGAGCTGTCTCGGCGACGCGCGGCGTCACCTTCGACTTCGACCGACGTGTCAACGCGCCGCCCGGACACATCGATGCAGCCTGGCTCAACAGGCTGGAGGAGCTCGCCGAGGAACGGTCCATCGCGTGCTGCCGCCTGCCCAGCGGGGCTGGGCACGACGCCGCCATCCTGGCCAACGTTGGCATCCCCACCGCCATGATCTTCGTGCGCAACGAGCACGGCTCCCACAACCCCCATGAAAGCATGGCCATAGGTGATTTCATGAAAGGGGTGGACCTGCTCTATCACGCGCTAACGAAGCCCGTCCTTTGAGCGTCTACCCCCAAAGAATCACGCTCCGCCGTCCCGACGACTGGCACCTGCACCTGCGCGACGGCGCCATGCTGGACACCGTCCTGCCCTACTCCGCCGATTGTTTCGGACGCGCCATCATCATGCCCAACCTGGTGCCGCCGGTTACCGACACGGCGGCGGCGCTGGCCTACCGGGAGCGCATTACCCGGACGCTGCCCGAAGGCTCCAGCTTCCAGCCCCTGATAACCGGCTACCTCACCGACGAGACCGACGCCGACGAGATCGAGCGCGGTTACGGCTCGGGCGTCCTCGCCGCCATGAAGCTCTATCCGGCGGGCGTCACCACCCACTCCGACGCCGGAGTGACGGACATGGGCCGCGTGCATGGCGTCCTCGCCCGCATGGAGAAGATCGGCATGCCGCTCCTCGTCCACGGCGAAGTGGTGGACGCCGACGTCGACATTTTCGACCGCGAGGCGGTGTTCATCGAGCGCGTGCTGGCGCCGACGGTGCAATCCTTTGCCGGCCTCAAGGTGGTTCTCGAGCACGTCACCACCGAGGAAGGCATCTCCTTCGTGCACCACACGGCCGGCACCACCACAGGCACCATCGGCGCCACCATCACCGCCCACCACCTGATGATCAACCGCAACGCCTTGTTTGCCGGCGGCATCCGCCCCCACATGTACTGCCTGCCCGTGGCCAAGCGTGAGCGCCACCGCTTGGCCCTGCGCCAGGCCGCTACCTCGGGCGAGGCGTGTTTCTTCCTGGGAACCGATTCGGCGCCCCACCCGGCATCCGAGAAGGAAAGCGCCTGCGGCTGCGCCGGCATCTTTTCAGCGCCCGCCGTCATCGGTCTCTACGCCCAGGTGTTCGAGGAAGAGGGCGCGCTCGAGCACCTGGAGGCTTTCGCGTCGCTCAACGGCCCCCGCTTCTACGGCCTGCCCGCCAACGAGGACACCATCACCCTGGAGCGCCGCCCCTGGCCGGTGCCCGAGCGCCTCGCCGCCGGCCCGGAGGAGATAATCCCCTTCGCCGCCGGCGAGAACGTGGCTTGGCGAGTTGTAGAGGAATGACCGCCAAACCCGGTTTCGAGGGCGCCGGCGCACGAAAGAATTTGTAAGCGCCACGGAATCAGGCTAGACAACCGTTCATCCTCTTGGGGTGCGATTCTGACTCAAATCTGTCGATCAAGGCTCGCCCATGGACCTCAGTACGTCATTGCCCGAAGACGCCCTCATGGCAAAGACGACAGCCAAGATTCTCCTGGAGATCGGGGCCGCCTACTTCAATGTGGAGAAGCCCTTCATCTTCACCTCGGGCTGGGCTAGCCCGGTCTACATCGATTGCCGCAAGCTCATCTCCTTTCCCCGCGCCCGGCGCACCATCATCGAATTCTCGGTAGCCAAGATCCTGCGCGGCGCCGGCTTCGAATCCCTGGACGCGGTGGTTGGCGGGGAAACCGCCGGCATTCCCTTTGCCGCTTGGATCGCCGACCGCCTACAACTGCCCATGCTCTACGTGCGCAAGCAGCCCAAGGGGTTCGGCCGCCTGGCGCAGATCGAGGGAGACCTGCACGAGGGGCTGCGCCTCATCCTCGTCGAGGACCTCACCACCGACGCCAAGAGCAAGGTGAATTTCTGCAAGGCCCTGCGCACGGCCGGCGGCCACGTCAAGCACGCCTTCGTGGTCTTCCACTACGGCATCTTCCCGCAAAGCCTGGAGACCATGAAGGAGATCGGCGTCAACCTGCACGCGCTGGCCACCTGGTGGGACGTCATCGAGGTGGCCGAGGAGGAAGGCTACTTCGCCCCCCACACCCTCAAGGAAGTGCGCCGCTTCATGGGGGACCCGGTGACCTGGTCGCGTGAGCATGGGGGCCTCGCCGAGTTCTCCTCGTAGGCGGAAAACAAAGAATAAATGGCCGAGGCCGAACAGACCCTTCTCATCAAAGGCGGCAAAGTCTACGACCACACGGGCGACACCGACAGCCCAGCCGCCGCCGACGTGCTCATCGCCGGCGACACCATTGCCGCCGTCGAGCCCGACCTGACGGCGCGCATCGAGGCGGGAGAGACCCATCCAGCGCTTGGCGGCGCGCCGCCCGGGCGTGTCATCCACGCTGACGATCGGCTCCTCGTTCCCGGCTTCGTCAACGCCCATTACCACTCCCACGACGTCCTCCTGAAGGGTTGCTTCGAGACCATCCACCGGGAAGCCTGGCTCCTCAACTCCCTGCCCCCCAATTACCCACAGCGCAGCCGCGAGGAACTGCGGGCGCGCACCCTGCTGGGCGCGTTGGAGTGCCTGCGAAGCGGCATCACCACGGTGCAGGATATGTGCACCGTCTATCCTTTCGACGAAGGCGATATCGACGTCATCCTCGACGCCTACGACGAGATCGGCATCCGTTGCGTGTTCGCCCCGCAGATTGCCGACGTCCAGGGCGCCGCCTTGACGCCCTTCTGGGATGAGGTGGTGCCAGCCGAATACCAGTCCTGGCTGACCGGCCCGGCGGGCGGCCTCGGTGGCCACGGCGAACTGTTCGACATGATCTGCGACGTCACCCGGGCGCGGCGTGGCCGCCATCGTCGCATCACCTGGGCATTGGGTCCTACCAGCCCCGAACGATCGAGCCCGGAGCTGCTCGCCAAGCTCGCCGAGCTTGCCGAGAGCGACGACCTGCCGGTCTACACCCACATCAACGAATCGCGGGCCTCAACCCTAGCCGGGCGCCAACTCTTCGGCGCCTATGACGGCTCTTTGGTCCGCTATCTCGACGACATCGGCCTACTGGGGCCGCGGCTCAACCTCGCCCACGCCGTGTGGATGAAGCCCGACGAGATCGAGGCGATTGCCGACGCCAGCGCCATGGTCATCTTCAACCCGCTCGGCAACATGAAAACCCGTTCCGGAGTCGCTCCCATCCGCCAGTTCCTCGATGCCGGCGTGAGCCCGGCGCTAGGCTGCGACAACTGTAGCTGCTCGGACGCCCAGAACATGTTCCTGACCATGAAGATGTTCGCCGGCCTGGGCGCCGCCATTCCGTCGGACCCGGGCCCGCCCTTCGCCACCGACGCCCTTGCGGCGGCTACCGTGAACGGGGCGCGGACGGCGCGCCTGGAGGGCGAGATCGGCGCCATCGCTCCCGGCATGAAGGCCGATCTCATCATCATTGACCTTACCGACCTTTCCTTCGTTCCCTTCAACAGCGCGGCGCGCCAGCTGGTGTTCACCGAATCGGGGCGCGCCGTGGAGACCGTCATCGTCGACGGCCGCGTCACCCTGTTCGAGCACCGCGCCAAAACCATCGACGAGGCGGCGCTGCGTCAAGCGGTCGAGGATTGCATGATCGTCCTGCGCAAGGACCTGAAAGCGGTACAGGCCCGCACCGACACTATGGAAGAATACCTTCTCGAAGCCTGGCGCCGCGCCTGGGCCGAGGACATTGGCGTCGAGCGCTTCGTCAACAGCGGCCGCGGCTGACCGAGGGCTGAGGGAATTCCGTTTCCTTGGCGGCTGAATCGAAGTAAAATTTCCTCTAAATTGGAGTTTTTTTCGGAAGTCTAAGTTGCGGAAGATGTGGGGCAATCGTGCCGCTCTTGATCACTTACGTGTCCGATGTGGCGTTGTTACAACGAAATATGTTCGCTGCCATCAATCTATTGCCGATGCATCCGTGAAACCCTATCCCTTCAAATACGTACGTGCCGATAGCCTCGCCGCCGTATTCCAGCAATTTGAGGAGCACGGTGACGATGCCCAAATCCTGGCCGGCGGGCAGAGCCTCATGCCCGTCCTCAACATGCGCTTGTCGGCGCCCCGGGTGCTGGTGGATATCAACGCCATCGAGGAGCTTCACGGCATCGCCCTCGACGGCGGCGAGGTGCGCATCGGCGCGCTGACGCGCCACCGGGAAGTCCTGGAATCGGAGATCGTGCAGGCCCATCTGCCGCTGCTCGCCGAGGCCATGCCCCACGTCGCCCACGTCGCGGTGCGCAACTGCGGCACCCTCGGCGGCAGCTTGGCGCTCGCCGACCCGGCCGCCGAGATGCCAGCCTGCGCCGTCGCTCTCGGCGCCACCCTGCTCCTCAGGAGCGCCGCCGGCGAGAGGACCGTCGCCGCCGAAGACTTCTACCAGGGCCTCTACGAGACCGAGCGGCGCCCCGACGAAGTGCTCACCGAGGCACGCTACCCCATCGCCCGGCCCGGATACCATAGCGCCTTCCAGGAATTTGCCCGGCGCCAGGGGGACTTCCCGGTGGTCGGCGTCGCCGCCCGGGGGCGCGTTGAGAGAGGCGTGCTGTCCGAGCTTAGGCTCGTCTACTTCGGGTGTGAGGGGCATGCCCGCCTGGCCCGCCTGGCGGCGCTGGCCGCCGAGGCCGGCGGGCGGCCCTACACGCCGCAAGTCTTCGCCGCGCTCAAGGATGCCCTCGCCCAGGAGCTTGACCCCATGGAGAACATGCACGGCTGCCGCGCCACCAAGCTCCACATGGCCCAGGTCCTCACCGGGCGCGCCCTGCTGGCGCTTGTCGCCAGGGCGGAAGGGGTGGTTCATGGATGAC
>DASCNF010000013.1:0-5022 GCA_036011345.1 Rhodospirillales bacterium
CCACCTTGTCGAGCACGGCGACGTGGAGCGATTCGTGCAACAGGAGCCGCGATCCCGCGGTGCAGGTCTGGCCCTGGTCGGCGAAGATGGCCATCGCCGCGATGGTGGCCGCGTAATCTTCCGGCGAGTCCTCGTAGACGATGACCGCCGTCTTTCCGCCGAGCTCGAGGCCCACCGGCTTGAGGGTTTTCGAGGCGTTGGCGGCGATGATCTTGCCGGTGTTGGTCTCTCCGGTGAACATGACCTTGGCGACGCCGGGGTGCAGCACCAGGGCTTCGCCCGCGGTCTCCCCGAAGCCGGGCACGATGTTGATGACGCCGGGCGGGAACCCGACCTCGGCAATGAGTTCGGCGAGGCGCATGACCGACATACAGGCCTGCTCGGCCGGCTTGATGACGACCGTGTTGCCCGCCGCCACCGCCGGCGCGATCTTCCAGATCGCCTGCAGGAGCGGATAGTTCCACGGTATGATGCCGGCGATGACGCCGAGGGGCTCGCGCGCCGTGAAGTTGTAGTAGGGCCCCGGCACCGGGATGGACGTGCCCTCGACCTTGGTCGCCATGCCGGCGAAGTACTCGAGCGCATCGATGGCGGTGACGGCATCGATCTTGGACGAATCGCGGATCGGCTTGCCGGCGTCGAGCGACTCGAGCTCGGCAAATTCGGCGGCGTTGACCTCGACGAGCTGGCTCAGTTTGAACAGCGCCTTGGCGCGCGCCGCCGCCGCCCGCCGGCGCCATGCCGGGAAGGCCTCGGTCGCCGCCGCCACCGCCTTGTCAATGTCCTCGGCCCGACCCTCGGCGATGCGCGAGATGATCTCGCCGTTGCCCGGGTTGATGGTCTCGAAAGTGCCGCCGGCGGCGGCGTCCACGAACTCGCCGTTAATGAACAGCTTGTACTCGCGGACATTGGCGCTCGATTTCGCTGCAGTTTTCTCCATGATCTCGCTCCCTTCCTTAATTATCTCTCTCGTCAATCCTGGCGCAGGACGCCGGTCCGGTCGACCTCGCCCCGCAACACGTCCAGTTCCTCCTTGGTCGGCTCCTTCACCGTCTCGACCTCGTCCGTGGTCTTGACCTCGAAGCCCGTGTTCTCCTTCACGTCCTCGATGGTGACGCCGGGAAACACGGATTTCAGCCGCGCCTCGTCGGTCTCGGGATCAAAGTCGAAGATGGCTTTGGGCGTGACGATCCACTTCGGGCCATTGCCCAGAAGCTCCTCCTCCTTGCAAATCTTGCGGCCGGGGTAGGAGACGAAATCCACCTTCTCGACCAGCCGGCGCTTGTCGTGGGCGGTGAGGAAGACGTAGCCGTCACGCACCGAATTGACGACGTCGTTGATACCGACCGAGCCCGGGCCGCGGAACGTGATGTCGCCGGGTTTGCCGAGGCCGATGAGGTTGGCGTTGCCGAACTTGTCGGCCTGGATGCCGCCGATGAAGAACTTGTCGGCGAACCAGAAGTGGTTCGTGTCGCGATAGGGGCTTCCGTCCTCGTAGTATTTCTCGCGCCCCGGCGGGCAGTAGAACAGGAACGTTTCGGAGTGGTCGTGCACGGTCTCAGCGTACTTGAGGAGTTCGTAGCTCGACGACGTCGCCGGCAGCTTGTCGATCTCCACGTCCGTGACGTTGCACAGGAAACAAGTCCCGCCGAGTTGCAGTTTCATGTTCGGCGCGTGGGTCTTCTGCGCCAGCATGGTGGCGGCGAAGAAAATTTCGGTGCTGGCACCGGATGTTACCCGGTCCCCGTCCTCCATCTCCCGGCAAAAGAGGACCGCCATCATTTCCTTCCAGGTATAGTCGCTCATGGTTCGGCTCCTCGGTTCTACCAGGTGACAATGGGGGCGACGTAGAGCCCCAGTAGCTTGCGCAGCCCGATGCGCTCCAGATAGGCCACGTGGTCCTCGGGCTTTCTGATGTATGTGTCGAGGTACTTCTCCCACGTCTTGGTGTCGCCCTTGCGGTTGGCCTCGCTGGCGGCGATGTATTCCTGCAGGTGCTCGAGGTCCTCCCGATAGCTGCCGTGGGCGGCATAGGGATGGGCGCCGTAGGGCGCCTCGACGACGTCGTCCGCATACGACACCGAGGTCATGAACGGGTTCTTGCGGATCAGGTCGTTGGGCACGACGTGCTCGGAGACCAATATGATGCGGTCCGAGGCGCGCGCGATCCAGCGGTCGCCGAAGGGGGCGCCGAAATGCTGGCCGTTGCCGTAGGGGTCGGACCAGCCGACGTGGATGATCGCGACGTCGGGCCGCAAGGCGGGGATAGCCAGGTACTTCTTCTTGCCGCCGATGGGGTCGGTGAACTCCTTGAAGTCGGGGTTGAGCTCGGGGATGCTGGAACCGATGCCGCCCCGCCACGACATGAAGTCCTGGCCCGCCGAGCCGGCGAACAGCGCCGCGTAGAGCGTGTACTCGCTGCACTCCCAGATATCGATCTCCTTGGCCTCGGCGGCCTTTCGGAAGTTGTGGCCGATCGGGCAGTACTTCTCGAGCCCGACGTAGGGCGCGATCACCTTTCGGGCGCAGCCGGCGCCGATCAGGAGGTCGATGTCGAGACCCGCCGTCGCCGAGCCGACGATGGTGAGGTCCTTCAGGCCCTTCCTGATGATCTCGCGGACCATGATCATGGGGTGGTTGTCGGCGACGAAGCCGCCGATGGCCACGGTCATGCCGTCCTCGATCCGGGCGACGGCCTCGGCCACCGTTCGGATTACCTCCTTGCGTTTCTTCCTTTGTGACATTCCGTTCTCCAGTGAGCGTTGCATACTTCGCGGGTTTTTCTGTCAAGCCCGTCAGCGGAGCAGGATGGACACCGTGCAGGCTGCCGAATCCATGCCCAAGAGCAGGCCGCCCTGATTGTGGGTGAGTGCCACCTTGGGATCGTTGCCGACCTGGCGATCGCCGGCCTCGCCGCGCAGCTGCCAGACCAGTTCGGCCACCTGCAGGAGCCCGGTGGCGCCGACCGGGTGGCCACGGGCGACGAGGCCGCCGCTCGGGTTGACGGGACGGCGGCCACCGATGGTCGTCACGCCGTCGTCGATGAGGCGCGGCCCCTCGCCGGGGCCACAGAAGCCTAATTTTTCGTAGATCAGAAGCTCCGCCGGGGCCATGGCGTCGTGGACCTCGGCGATATCGACGTCCTCGGGCCCCACCCCGGCCGCCTCGTAGGCCAAGCCCGCCGTCATCGCCACCATGTCGGGTTTGGTGTCGCCGGCCAACCGGTATTGCCCCGAGGTCAGGGCGATGGCGCCGATCCTGACCGGCGGCTTGTCGGTGTAGCGCTTGGCGTCCTCGGCCGGGCACACGATGGCGGCGGCGGCGCCGTCGGCGATCGACGAGCACATGTAGAGCGTCAGGGGATCGGCGATCATGCGCGAGGTGAGCACGTCTTCCTCGGCGAGCGGCTTGCGGTGCTGGGCATAGGGGTTGAGGGAGCCGTTGTGGCTGTTTTTCACCACCACCTTGGCGAAGTCGGCCGGCGTCCAGCCGTATTCCTTCATCTTGCCCTTGAGGTTGGTCTTGGGGTGGATGGCGTAAGTGGCCGAGAACTGCATGCCCATCCGGGACAGCTCGATCTCGGAATCGGCGGCCAGCGCGCTGATCGACTTGGCGGTGTCGCCGACGAACATCTTTTCGGCACCGATGGCGAGCGCCATGTCGGCGCTGCCCGACGCCACCTCCAGCCACGCCCCGCGCAGCGCCGTGGCGCCGCTGGCGCAGGCGTTCTCGACGTTGATGACGGGGATGCCGCCGAGGCCCGATTCCTGGAGTACCACCTGCCCGCGGATGCCCTCCTGGCCGGTCAGCAAGCCGCCCAGCGAATTGCCGAAGTAGGCGACCTGGATGTCCGCGGCACCGACACCGGCGTCGCCGAGCGCCTTCCACACGGCCTCGCGGCCGAGGTCCTTGAGACGCTTGTCCTCGAACTTGCCGGCGGGGTGGGCGCCGACGCCGATGATGGCGACGTCCCTCATGCGCCGGTTCCGTTGGACGCCGCCGGGCGGTACTTGTAGGTCAGCACCGGGCGACCCTGTTCGTCCTTCCGCACCGGCTCGATGACGAGTTCCATCTCCATGCCGTCGGCGAGGGCGCCGGCCTCGACCGGCACGTCGTCGCTGATCAGCGCGAAAACGCGCGGACCTTCGGGCAGCTCGACGTAGGCCTGGAAATAAGGCGCCGTGAAGCCGACCGGGGCGGCGTTGGCGATGGTGAAGCTGTAAAGCTTCCCGCGCTGGCCGATGGCCACCTGCTCCATGGTGTCGGCGCTGACGCAGGCCGGGCACACGGCCATGCGGTGGGGCACCGTGGCGCCGCAGGCGCGGCAGCGGCTGCCGATGAGATAGGCCTCGTCATCGGGCCCCTCGGGGACATGGAAGGCCCCGGGGACGAGCATCACATAGTCGTTCGGGCGCAGGTCGAAGACGCGATCCATACCTTCCCTGCCGGGTTTTTCGGTAATCGGTTTTTTGCCAGAACAGGCGTCTACTATAACACTGTTCCAATTGCCCCGCATCTAAAACACGGCCACGGGGCTGTCAAGAAAGATCAGTTGGAAATCGCCGTGATTCCTGAAAACCTGGAACCCCGCAGGGACCTCAAGATCGGTGACAAGCCCATTGAGGGGTGCGGGTCCGGCGCTTAACGCTCGGCGTCGATGTAATAGGCGCCGTCATCGTCGCGCTTCAGGATATCGGCGGCGCGCACCTCGCCCCAGGTCTGCAGGAACTCGCGCCAGGGCACGTCGAGGTGGGCGTCGGCGATTTCCGAGAACTGCTTCGGCGTACGCTCGAGGACGGCGGTAATCTCGCTTGCCAGGGGGCTCACAGGAAGTCCTCCAGGCGGACCCGGTCGACGCCGTATTGCTCGATCCGTTTATAGAACTTCTTGGGGATGCCCTCCGGGATGGTCGCATCGATTCCCATCTTGGCGGTGGTCGGCAGGCCGCCCTTGCCGAGTTCCCAGGCGCGTACGCTGGGGTCGATGTGCTTGGCGCGGGCACCGGTGAGGATGATCACGTCC
>DASCNF010000014.1:0-16109 GCA_036011345.1 Rhodospirillales bacterium
CGTCCATGTTGCTCATTGATGTTACCCCCCTGGAAAGGTCCGCGCTCCTACGTCTCGAACAATTTGTCGAGCTCGGGATGGACCAGACCCGATCCTCGGCTCTTTCACAATCCAGTCCCGACGGCCTCGGAAAGATGTGAGTAACCGTCCCTTTCGAGACGTTCACAAAGTCCTTCATTGATCTTCCTGATTAGCCCAGGCCCGTGGAAGACGAGGGCCGTGTAAAGTTGCAGCAGGGAGGCGCCCAATTTGATCTTTCGATAGGCATCATCGGCAGTGAATATCCCACCCGAACCCATGATCACGTGACGAGACGGATCAATCAAAGGGAACCAGGTCTTGACCGCATCATCCATCATCTCGCGTGAAGGGCGACCACAGAGCGCGCCGGGCATCCTGTCCAGTTCTTCTTGCGGCGTATTTAACGAATAATTCTTGCCCGACGGAAGATTGAAGATGAAGCCCTTGATGAATGGATGGTTGGCAACTGCCTCCAGAATGCCGTTGATGCGCTGATTGTCGGAGGTCGCGGTGAACTTCAGGAAGACGGGCGGAAGGTTTGCCAGGTTTCGGTATTCTTGCATCAGAATTCCGAGAACTTTGGGGTCATCGAATACACTTCCCCCTGCGGTCGTGTTGGGACAATTCAAGCTGAGCGTGAGGTAGTCGGCAACGCCCACGAACTTCTTTGCTGCGGTGACAAACTCTTCGATCACGAGGTCAGCGGAGGCTTCCCTTCCTGTGTTGGTCTCCACCAAATTCACACCCAGCGGAATGTCCAGAGCGGCGGAGGACAATCGTTCAGAGACGACCGCTGCTCCCTCGTTGGGCACCCCGTAGGAAACCACGATGGCTTCATCCTTCAGCAAGCGAAAGAGCCTTGGTCTAGGGTTGCCTTCTGATGCTTGAGCCGAGACCGAGCCAACTTCAACCGAGCCGAACCCAAATGCCGACAACCCGCGCACAGCTTTACCATTCTTGTCGAAGCCGGCTGCCAGGCCAACAGGGTTTGAAAACGTCAGCCCGGCGACTTTCATTTCCAGTTTCGGATCATCCACTCGGAAGCGGCGGTCGAGTTGTTTCAGCAGGAAAGAGTAGTTCCCTATTAATTCGCCGCTACGAATGGTCGCGTTGTGAATCCACTCCGGGTCAAGCTGGAAGAGAATGGGTCGGATGAAATTACCGTACCAGCTCATGACCGCCTGTCTCGTCCCATCAATCTTCATAATTTTCCGCTGGCAGAATAGGCCAATGCTATCTCTGAGCATAGTTGCAGCCGTCGTTTTCTCTATCGTATTCTGGGTGTGGATACTCGTGACGACGCAGGGTCGAAGCGGCTAAGCGAGCCATGGCCCGGTTGAACGCCTGGTTCGTTTGTCGGTGTGGGGTTAGCGCAAACGCCCCGGCGCCAGATCGGCGGCTTCCAGCCCGCGCTCCGCGAGGTCGGCGGGCAGCGTGTCCTCGGTGATCAACCCGGCCGCGGCGCGCGCCATGGACGGCGACGTCATGATGCCGTAACCACCCTGGCCGGCCAGCCAGAAGAAGCCGTCGGCTTCTTCGTCCATGCCGACCACCGGCGTGTCGTCGGCGACGAAGCTCCTGAGCCCGGCCCACTTGTGGGCGATGCGCCGGACGCTGAGTTCCGTCGCGGCTTCGACGCGCTCGACGGCGGCGGCCACGTCGAACTCCTCGGGCTGTACGTCCGACGGCGGCACCGGCGTCGCGTCGGCCGGCGAGGCGAGCAGGCGCCCGCCCTCGGGCCTGAAGTAGAATTCCTCGTCGACGTCGATGACCATGGGCCATTTGGTGACGTCAACGCCGTCTGGC
This sequence comes from Rhodospirillales bacterium, assembly GCA_036011345.1. Lineage (GTDB taxonomy): Bacteria > Pseudomonadota > Alphaproteobacteria > Rhodospirillales > JASLQF01 > JASLQF01. Next base: position 1,828 of record DASCNF010000014.1, read on the forward strand.
CCGTCGAAGGTGATGGCGGTGCGCCGTTTCGCCACCAGGCCGACGGGGGCCACATTAGCGAGGCGCGCTACCTCGTCGCACCAGGCACCGGCGGCGTTGACCACGACAGGGGCGGTGAAGACGCCGACCGGCGTCTCCGCCGTCCACGCGCCGGCGTTGCGTGTAAGGGCCGTGACCTCGGCATCGGTCACCACCTCGCCGCCGCGCCCTGTCAGGCCTCTCAGATATCCGCCGTGGATGGCGTGGACGTCGAGTTCCCGGGCCTCGGCGTCGAAGGTGGCAGCGGCCACGTAATCGGTGCGCAGTACGGGGTTCAAGCGCCGCGCCTCCGCCCCGTCCACTTCCTCGATGGCGGGAACGTGGCAGCGTGCTTGCGTTACGGCCTCGCGCAGGGTGTGACGCTGATCGGCACGGGCGATGGTGAGGGTGCCGCGCGGCGCCCACAAGGGCGATTCGGAGAACCCCACCGGCGGGTCCGCGAAAAACAAGCGGCTGGCCACGGTCAGATCGCGGATGATCGCGTTGCCGTAGGTCTCCAGGAACATCGCCGCCGAACGCCCGGTCGAGTGGTAGCCCGGCGCTTCCTCTCGCTCCAGCACGATGACGCGGCACGCCCCGGCCAACTCGAAGGCCGCCGAGGCACCAGCCATGCCGGCACCGATGACCAGAAAGTCACACTTGGTCACGAGTTTCTCCGTGCCGCCCCTATTTACGGCGCCTCTCAGCGAGGCGCAGCCTGAGGGCATTGAGCTTGATGAAGCCTTCGGCGTCGTGCTGGTCGTAGACGTCGTCGGCCTCGAAGGTTGCCACCGCCTCGTCGTAGAGGCTGTTCGGCGACTTGCGCCCGAGCACGGTGACACCGCCCTTGTAGAGCTTGAGGCGTGCCGTGCCGTTGACGGCCCGCTGGCTGTCGTCGATGGCGGCCTGCAGCATGTGGCGCTCCGGAGCAAACCAGAAGCCGTTGTAGACAAGCTCGGCGTAGCGCGGCATGAGTTCGTCCTTGAGGTGCAGGGCGCCGCCATCGAGGGTTAGGCTCTCGACGGCGCGCCGGGCGTGCAGCAGCACCGTGCCCCCCGGCGTCTCGTAGACGCCGCGCGACTTCATACCGACGAAACGGTTCTCGACGATATCGGCACGCCCCACGCCGTTGGCGCCGGCCACCTCGTTGAGGCGCGCCAAGAGCGCCGCTGGACCGAGCTTCTCACCGTCGACCGCCACCGGGTCGCCACCGGCGAACTCGATCTCCAGGACCGTGGGCCGGTCGGGCGCCGCCTCCGGCGCCACGGTGCGCAGGAACATGGCCTCGTCGGGCGCCGTCCACGGGTCTTCCAGCGCCTTGCCCTCGTAGGAGATGTGAAGGAGGTTAGCGTCCATTGAATAGGGCGGCTCGCCGGCCTTATCTTCGGCCACAAGGATGCCGTGCCGGTCGGCGTACTCGACGAGTTTGGTGCGCGAGTCCAGGTCCCATTCGCGCCACGGCGCGATGATCCGGATGTCGGGCTCCAGCGCGTAGTAGGTGAGTTCGAAGCGCACCTGGTCGTTGCCCTTGCCGGTGGCCCCATGGGCGACGGCGTCAGCGCCGGTGGCGCGCGCGATCTCGATCTGGCGCTTGGCGATGAGCGGGCGGGCCACCGAGGTGCCGAGCAGGTAGGTGCCTTCGTAAAGAGCATTGGCCCGGAACATGGGAAACACGTAATCGCGCGCGAACTCGCCCTGCAGATCCTCGACGAAGATCTCCTCGATGCCCAAGGCCTCGGCCCCGGCGCGCACGGCGTGCAGGTCCTCGCCCTGGCCGATGTCGGCAGTGAAGGTGACCACCTGGCAGCCGTAAGCGTCCTGCAGCCAGCGCAGGATGACCGAGGTATCGAGCCCACCGGAATAGGCCAACACCACTTTTTTGACGTCGCCTTTCATGGTTCGACCGCTCATTTTCCCCAAGGGATGGCGAAGGGGGCGCAGTATAGGGAAAGCCCGAGCCGGGGCAAGAAGGCTAATGGCTCAATCCGTCGCCGGCGTGATGGCGAAGGAGAGCCTGGCATGGGCCTGGCGCAGCGCCGTCTCCACCGCCTCCGGCGTTGCGCCCTTGGCGAAGATGAAGCCTAAATACCTGAAGCCCTCGGGCAACGGCACCACGTCCTGGCCCAGGGGGATGGTGATGGTCACGTCCTCGATACCGGGGGTGGCGCGAGCATCCTCGATGCCGTCCACGCCGTCGAGCACGCCAGCGCCCGGTATGGGGATCATCATGACGCCGGCGGCACTTTCCTCGCGCTCAGCCCTGGCGGCGGAAAGGCCGAGAGCATGCCCAAGGATGAGTTCCTCGAGGGCGACGCCGGTGCCGAAGCTGAGCGAACGCGCGCACAGCCCGCCGATGGAGCGCGCCGCGACCTCGACCATCCACGCACCCTTATCGTTGATGCGAAGTTCGGCGTGGATGGGGCCGTCGCGAAGGCCCAGGGAGCCGAGCGCGGTTTCAGTTGCCGCGGCGACGGCGCGTTGCGTCTCGGCCGACAGGCGCGACGGCGTGACACAAATGGTTTCCTCGAAGTAGGGCCCTTCCAGGGGATCGGGCTTATCGAAGAGCGCCAGCGTGCGCAGGCGCCCGTCCTCGAGCAGGCCCTCCAGCGAGACCTCGACGCCCGGGATGTAGTCCTCGACCAGGATGTAGTCGCCGGCGTCTCCCGGCTGCGCCGCGTCGGAGCGGGCCACGATGGCCTTTATGCGATGGAAGGCGGCGACGAACGAGGCCTCGTCGTCGGCGCGGATGACGCCGCGCCCGGCCGACAGGGCGAGCGGTTTGAGGACGCAGGGATAGGCCGCCCGGCGCGCCGCCCGCCGGACTTCCTCGTCCGCAGAAAGGCGAGTGAAGCGCGGCACGTTGAGGCCGGAATTGGCGAGCGCCGCGCGGAAGCGGTACTTGTCGCCGGCCGCCGCCACGGCGTCTGGCGGGTTGTGGGGCAGGCCGAGGGCCTGGGCGGCGCGTGCCGCCAGCACCGTGGTCTCCTGGTCCACGGCAAGGACGGCGGCGAGGGGATGGCGGCGCGCGTATTCGACGATGCACTCGACACCGGCCTCGACGTCGGCGAGATCGAGGCCGAGGGCTTGGCCGCGCGACAGCGCCTCCAGCACGTCCTGGTCGCTGGAGCCAACGGCGACGTCGATGTCGAGCTTTTGCGCCGCCTCCAGGAAGTCGCCGATGCGGTAAGTCGTGGTCGGGACCAGCAGCAGCACGCGGCCGGTGCTATCCGTGCTGGTCATGAAATCGATTGTTTCCTATACGCCGGCCAACTGCTCGGCGGTGGGCTCGGCGCAACAATACCAGGGTTCGCTGAGGCGCGGCACACGGGTCTCCGCCACCGGCGTCCCAGCGTCCGGCAAGGGCGGGGCGGGGCGCCCGCCGGCCTCGTGGGCGGCCTCCCACAGGCGCGCGAAGACGGCGCGGCGCCCGTCGCCACCGGCCTCGCCCACCTCGACGATGCGGTTGATTGTTTCGTGCAGCGCGTCGAGGCGAGCGTCGGGGTGGGTCCAGGGGTAGGCGAGGGCACGGCCGTCGAAGGCGCCGAGGTGGTGCCGTGTTTCGTCAAGCTCGAGGAGCCGCGACCCCTGGGGCACCAGGAGCCGCATGGCGAGCTGGACGGGCGCCACGTTGTCGACTAGGCCGAGTTCGGCAATCAGCGCCAAGAGATCCACGTAGCCTTCGAGCGACATCCACGGGGTGAACGGAATGAAGGTGGGCGAGAGCGTCAGGCCGGCGGCGCGCGCCAACCCGGTGACGTGCGCGAAGTCGTTACGCGAGTGGCCTTTATCGAGGATGTGCAGCACGCCGTCGTCTACCGATTCCACCGCCGTGGTGACGAACAGGCAGCCGGTGCGCGCCAGGGTGCCGAGGTGCGTGACGTGCCCCAGCAGGTGCTCCACCTTGATGGTCGCGTCGTAGGTGGTGCCGGGCATTTCGGCGGCCAGCGCCTCGACGACGGCAATGGCGTGGCCGACGCCGTTGAAGAAGTCAGGATCGCCGAAGGTGATGTGGCGCGCCCCGGCGGCCACCTGGCGGCGGATGTCCTCCATCACCACGTCGGCCTGGACGATGCGGAAGCGCCCGTCGTAGACCGGCACCACCGGGCAGTGGCGGCAACGGTACTTGCAGCCCCGGCTCGCCTCCGTGTAGCCCGCCGTCCGCCGCTCGCCGTCTTCAGCCACCAGATGGGCGTAGCTGGATAGCGCCGGCAAGCCATGGCGCGCCGGCACGCGGAAGCGTTGCTTGGCATGGGAGACCGTCGGCTCGGCCCAGGCCCCGTTTGCCGGTGCCGTGGGCGCCGCCGCCCCGTTTGCCGCGAGCCGCACGTAGAGACGCGCCATCGGCGCCTCGAACTCACCGCCGAGGATGGTGGTGGCGCCCAGGCCGCGCAGGCAATCCTCGTTGAGCGGTGCGTAGAGGCCGTAGAAGCAGAGATGCGCCTTCGGATTGAGCGCCCTGAGCCTGGGCACTACGGCGCCGGCCAGCCGGGTCGCTGTGTGCATGGGCAAATAGATGCAAATCAGGCCCGCCCCGCCGACGGCCCCTTCGTCGAGGTCCTCGACGGCGAGGTCATTGCAGGTGACCTGGGCGCCGGCCTCGGCGAGCCACGCCGCCGGCGAGGCCAACCCGAAGGGCTGGTGGCCCAGGTCGTAAGTTGAAAGAAGGACGACCTTCACCGTCTGTCCCTCCCGGCCCGGCGACGGCGACAAATCAGGCGCGGACGGCGCGCCCTAATACGGAGTCATCCCGCCCTTTCCGGGCTGAAAGTACGGGTTCGAGCCGTCAGCGTGGTCGGTGACGTCGAGAACGGCGGTGATGGACGGGACCGCGTTCTTGATCTCGACCTCGATGCCCTGCTTGAGGGTGACGTCCGCCATGCCGCATCCCTGGCAGCCGCCCTCTAGGCGGATATAGACGGTGTCGGCCTGCACGTCGACCAACGAGATAAGCCCGCCGTGTCCGGCCACCGACGGGTTGATGTTCTTGTCGAGAAGCTTCTGGATGGTCTTGCCCTCCGGCGTGTCGAGCCCCGGCTTCGGAATGGCGTCGCGGAAGTCGGCCACCCGCTGGACCTCTTGCACGTAGTGCTTGAGCATGTTCTCGATGCCGTCCTTAAGGCCCATGCCAGAGCCGACCATCTCCAGGTAGACGGTGCCTTCTTTGAAGTTTTTGAAGATGACGTCTCCGCCATCCTGGGCCGCCGCCGGCTTGATGCGGGTGTCGATGAGCTCTTTGATCTGGAGGGCGACCTCGCTATCCATGTCAGCGTCATCGAGGGGGGATTGTGCCGTCGCGTTGTCCTCGACGGTGGGGGCACCTGAGGTGAAGTGCTCCATGATGGCGCCGAGGACGGCGGGTTTCATTACCTTCCAGTCCTTATCGCCAGCCTTGGTGACGGTGATCGATTCGGGATCGAGGAAGACGCCGGCGACGCCGGCGACCTCGAATACTCGAGCCGCCAGCGGAGAGGCCGCGGCCGCCGCCACGTCCGGGAAATCCGCGGTTTCCGATTTCAGGACGGGCTGACCGGGCAGGAACTTCATGGTGTCCGGGTTAGATGTATTCTCGGTCTGGATGAACATGGTGCGCGCTCCACCGGTGGCAACGGAAGGGGCCGAGCGGGTCGCCGCCCTCAATTGCGCGCCATTATTAACCTAATCTGGCTTTCATTCTGGCATTGTCCGGGGACGAAGACAACATCGGGCATCTTATATCATAGGGGGGGGCGCCTCCCTCGACTTACTTTTATGGGGAGGTTGCTCCCTGGGCACTCTTGCGCCGCCGCAGGCTTGCCGATTTGAGCTGGCCACAGGCCGCCATGATGTCACGGCCACGGGGCACCCGGATGGGCGCCGAGAAGCCGGCATCGTTGAGAGTCCCGGCGAAGCGCCTAATCACCGCCGCCGGCGAGCATGTATAGGCGGTGCCAGGCCACGGATTGAAGGGGATGAGGTTGAACTTAGCGGGAATGCCTTCGACTAGGCGCGCCAGGGCCCGCGCCTGGGCCAGCTTATCGTTGATGCCCTTCAGCATCGCATATTCGAAGGTGATGCGCCGGGCATTCTTGGCCCCCGGGTAGGCGCGGCACGCCTCCATGAGTTGGGCGATGGGGTACTTCCTGTTGAGGGGCACCAGCACGTCGCGCGTTGCGTCGTCGGGTGCGTGCAGGCTGACCGCCAGGTTGACGCCGAGTTCCTCGCCGACCCGGGGGAACATGGGCACGACGCCCGCCGTCGACAGCGTGATCCGCCGGCGCGACAAGGCCAGGCCCTCGCCGTCCATGAATATCCTCACCGCCTGGGCCACCGCGTCGTAATTGTAGAGGGGCTCCCCCATGCCCATGAGCACGACATTGGAGATCATGCGCCCTTCCTTGGAGCTCGGCCATTCCCCGTAGGCGTCGCGGGCCAGCATCATCTGGCCGACGATCTCTTGCGGCGAAAGGTTGCGTACCAGTTGCTGGGTGCCGGTGTGGCAGAACGAACACGTCAAGGTGCAGCCCACCTGGCTGGATACGCAGAGTGCGCCGCGCTCCTCCTCGGGGATGTAGACGGTTTCGGCCTCGTTGCCGTCGGCGAATTCGAGCAGCCACTTCGACGCGCCGTCGTTCGAGGTCTGGTGGCTGCCGACGGTGGGCCGCGCCAGGGTGAAGCGCTCGGCGAGCCGCTGCCTCAGCCCCTTGGCGAGCGTCGTCATGGCGACGAAGTCGGCGGCGCCGCGCTCGTAGATCCAGCGCCACAGTTGGCGTGTACGAAATGGCTTCTCGCCCATTCGCGCGATCTCCGCCGCCAGCTCCTCGCGGCTCAGCCCGATCAGGTTGACGCGCTCCTCGCCCATCGCCTTCACTTCACTCCGCAGGCCTTGGCGATGGTGGCGTGGGCGGCGGTGAAGCCGCTAAGCAAATAGGTGTCCTCGGTCAAGGTGGAGCGGCTCGAGGTGCCCCTGACGACCATCTCGAGGCCGCGCTTCATGGCCCCCACCATGGCCCGGTCGGCCTTGGCGTCGCGCGCCCAGGCGACGGCGCCGCTGATGAACATCGGATAGCCCTGGCCGCCGATGAGGACTGTCACCTCGGTGCCCTCCTTGTACGTATAGCCGGCCTCGACGCTGACCACGTCGAAGCGCCTTTCCGACGGGCGGTGGGTGACCAGCACGAAGGTGCCACCGCGCCGCTCGTACTCGCCCGTCTCCTTGTCGGGCACACTGCCCATGTAGCAGACTTTCTTGCCGGCCTCGGTACGGACGAAGGCGCTCCAGTTTCCGAAAATACCGATGAGCCGGGAGTCCTGGGCCGCTACCGAAGCGGAAACCACCATCGGGCACAGCGAGAGGGAGATGAGGACACGTCTCATGGGCCATTCATAGCGGGCGTCGCCGACCTTGCCAACCGCACCCGCCGGGTGGCACATAAAGGCCATGGACAAGGCCAGCCCGGTTCTCGTCGAAGTCACCCGCGGCAAAGCGGTGGAAAGCCACCACCGCGGCATCGTCACCGTCGCCGGGGGCGTCATCGTTGCCGCGTGGGGGGACGGCGGGCGCGCTGTCTATGCGCGCTCAGCAGTCAAGCCCTTGCAGGCCCTTCCGTTGATCGAAACGGGCGCCGCCGAGGGCTTTGCCCTCGGCGCCAGCGAAATCGCCCTGGCCTGCGCCTCCCATAACGGCGCGCCGGAGCACGTGGCGGGAGTCGCCGCATGGCTGGAGCGCGTCGGTCTCACGCCGGATGATCTGGAATGCGGCGCACATGCTCCGATGGACAGGGAAGCGGCGCAGGCGCGGGTCCGCGCTGGGGACGCGCCCTCGGCGCTGACCAACAACTGTTCGGGCAAGCATGCCGGGTTTCTCACCACGGCTCAGAACCTGGGCGAGGAGACGGCGGGTTACATAATGCCCGGCCACGCCGTGCAGCGCCGTGTCGCCGAGACCCTGGCCGACATGACCGGGCACGATCTTGCCACCGCGCCCATAGCTACCGACGGATGTGGAATCCCCACCATCGCCATGCCGCTCGCCGCCGTCGCCCGCGCCATGGCACGTCTGGCGGCGCCCGACAGCCTGGCGCCGCGTTGTCGCCGCCATCACAGCCCACCCCGGACTGGTGGCGGGCCGGGGGCGCTACGACACCGTGGCCATGGAGGCCGGGCGCGGCGCCTTCGTCGTCAAGACCGGCGCCGAGGGTGTTCATGCCGCCATCCAGCCGCGGCAAGGACTGGGCTGCGCCCTGAAGATCGAGGACGGCACGACGCGCGCCGCCGAGGTCGCCATGACCGCCCTGTTGCGCCATCTGGGCGCCTTCGACGACCACGCCCGGACGGGATTGACGGACTATCTCGAACGGCCGCTCGTCAACTGGTCGGGCAAACGGGTCGGGGTCATCCGCGCCACGCTCGGCTCATGAGACCTCTTTGGGCGCCTTGTAGCGGTAGCGGAAGGTGCAACGGTCGTCCCCTTGCATGATGGTCTTCTCGCGCTCCAGGGAGATCGCCGGGTTGTAACCCTCGCAGAAAGTGCCGTCGCGGTGGCAGGACAGCAGATGGCCGATATGGCCCAGTCCCATGTCGCTGTACATTTCGACGAAGCGGCAGCGGGTCACGTCGAAGTCATAGCGGTCCTCACCCTCCTCGATATTCTCCACCTCGATCCCGCCGTCATGGATCCACAGGTCGAAGAGAGCGATGAAGCTCGCCATGTCGGGCCGCTTGCCGAGGGCCTGCTCGGCAAAATCCCGGCCCTCGACCAGGGCCGCCTTGCGGATGGCGTCGGCCAGGATCTGCTGGGCCTTCTCGGCGCCCAACACGTGCTCCATTTCTTCGTAAATCGGCCTGATGACCTGCGCCTGCAGGTGCCGCTTAGTGAGGATGGATATCTCGGTCATGGTTGGCTCCGCTGCTGTGGGATGGCGGTTACCTTGCCAAGAACCGGGCGATCAGGCAACTGGCGAGACGCCCGGCACTTGTTCCGCCGCCAGCGACCGGGGCACGTCCGGTAACGAGGCTTGCGCTCACTGGCCGGTGTTGGTGCCGTCCTCCGGTGGCGAGGCGCGGAATTTCTCCATCTTGCGGCGCCTTTTGGGCTCGCCGAAGACGTGTTCGGACAGCGCTCCGGGCGGTGCGCCGGGGCGCGCCGGGCGACGCTGGAAGCGCCCCAGGCTGATCAATCGGTCGTACATGACGATGGCCCCGGCGATGCCGACGTTCAGGGAGAACGCCGTCGGGATACGCACCACGAAGCCACAGCGCGCCGTCAGTTCCGGCGACAACCCGCCGCGCTCCGGTCCCAGCACGTAGGCCGCTTGGCGCGGGTGGTGGAAAGTCGGCAGCTCCACCGCGCCGTCGGCGAGTTCGACGCCGACCAGGACGCAGGCCTTGGGCAGCACCAGCGAGCCGGCGTCGGGGAAGCCGTAGAAGGGCACATGGCCCGGCGTGTCCGAGGTGTCCGACTTGCCCCCTTCGCGCCGCGCATAGGCGGCGGCGACGGTGAACACGAAGCTCGCCCCGAAGGCGTGGGCCGAACGGAAAAGGTTGCCGACGTTCATAGCCTTTGAGACGCCCTCGACGCCGAGCCCGAAATATCCCCGCATGGCGCTCTCCCGCCGATGGTGGTAGAGGGTCTAGTGGATAGAACCTACAAAGCCCGAAACAATCAAGGAGGTCTCGATGCGCGCCGTTGTCTGCAAAGCCTGGGGCGAGCCCGAAAGCCTGACCCTGGAAGACGTGAAGCCGTCGGCGTTGGGCCCCGGCGCCGTGCGTATTGCGGTCAAGGCGTGCGGCGTCAACTTCGCCGACGTGCTGCTCGTCGCCGGCACCTACCAGACCAAACCGGACTTTCCCTTCAGCCCCGGTCTCGAGGTCGCCGGCGAGGTGTTGGAATGCGCCCCCGATGTCGGCGGTTTGGAGTCCGGCCAGCGGGTGGTCGCCACGGTCGATCACGGTGGCTTCGCTGAGCAGGTGGTGGCCTCGGCGGAACGGGTCATCCCCATTCCCGCCGCCATGGATTTCACCAGCGCCGCCGCCTTCCCCGTCGCCTACGGCACTTCCCATCTCGGGCTTACCTACAAGGCCGGGCTGAAGGCGGGAGAGACCTTGCTGGTGCTGGGCGCCTCCGGCGGCGTCGGCCTGACCGCGGTGGAGATCGGCAAGAAAATGGGCGCCACCGTCATCGCTTGCGCCGGCGGCCCCGAGAAGCTCAAGGTGGCGGCCGAGTACGGGGCCGACCACCTGATCGACTACGCCGTCGAAGACATCCGCGCCCGCGCCAAAGAACTAACCGAAGGGCGCGGCGTCGACGTGGTGTACGATCCCGTCGGCGGCGCCGCGTTCGACGCCGCCATGAGCGCCGCGGCGCGTGGCGGGCGCGTCCTCATCGTCGGTTTCGCCAGTGGCAAGATTCCGCAAATCCCGGCCAACATCCTCCTGGTCAAGAACATCACCGCCATCGGCTACTACTGGGGCGGCCATTGGACGCTGGACCCGGCCCTGGTGCGCCGCTCCTTCGATGCGCTGTTCGAGTGGTATGGGAAGAGGGCGCTCCGGCCCCGCGTCTCCCATTCGTTCGATCTGGCCGACGCGGCGGCGGCGCTGCGCACCCTGATCGCCCGCAAGTCGACCGGCAAGATCGTGATCACCGTCGGCGAATGACGGACCTTGCCCCTCAGGCGGCCTGACGCTGCAGCCGGGGTACCGGCGCATCAGCGATCGGTATGTGGATGATCGCGGCGGCGACGCCGAAAGCGATGGAGCCGATCCAGAACCAAGTGTAGGAGCCGGTGGCGTCGAACATCCAGCCGCCCAGCCAAATGCCCAGGAAGCTCCCCACCTGGTGACTGAGGAAGATAATGCCAAACAGGGTGGTCAGGTACCGGACGCCGAAGATCTGGGCAACCAGCGAACTGGTCAACGGCACCGTGCCCAGCCACAGGAGCCCGATGCCGGCGGAGAACATAAGCACCGAGACCTCGGTCTTGGCGGTCACCAGGAAGATGGCGACGATGGCGCCGCGCACCAGGTAGAGCAGGCTGAGGAGGTACTTGCGGCTATAGCGGTCACCGAGCCAGCCGCACCCGTAGGTGCCGATGATGTTGAAGAAGCCGATGAAGCCGAGCGCCCAGGCGGCGATGTTGGCCGGCAGGTTCACATCCTGGATGTAGGCCGGCAGGTGGACCATGATGAAACCCACTTGCCAGCCGCACACAAAGAACCCCGCCGTCAGGTAGATGAACCCCTTGTGTGCCGCGGCCTCGGCGATGGCCTGACGTAGCGTCTGCCGTGCACCGCCCGCGGTTTCTCCAGGCGTGTCGGCGGCGCGGCCGGTCAGAAGGAGGGCTAGCGGCGCCATGACGGCGGCGATCAGGGCGAGGCTGACGAGGGCCTGCGACCATTCCTGGATGCCGATAAGGCCTTGCGCGATCGGCGCCACCGCGAACTGGCCGAAAGAGCCGCCGGCGCTGACGATGCCGAAGGCCACGCCGCGTTTCTCCGGGGCCACGACGCGGCCGACGGCGCCGAGGACGACGGCGAAGCTGGTCGCCGAGAGGCCAAAACCGATGAACAGCGCGGCGCCCAGGTTGAGCTCCAGGATCGTCGACGCTTGCGACATCACGACCAGTCCCAACGCGTAGATGGCGGTGCCCCCGACCAGGGTACGGCCACTCCCCCAACGGTCGGCTATGGCGCCGGTAAACGGCTGGAACACCCCCCACATCAACTGTTGCCCGGCGAGCGCGAAGGCGAAGGCCTCGCGCCCGATTCCCAAGTGCTCCGTTATCGGCGGCAAAAAGAGCCCGAATCCGTGACGGATGCCCATGCTGACGGTGACCAGCAGACCGCCACAAAGGATCACCAGGGGCACGTTGCGTCGAAGGTTGGCCATCATGGTTTCAGGTCGTCTCCTTGGGTGTTGCCGGGGGGGGCGAGGGGTGCCGCCCGTTCCGCCCCTCCCCTAGTCAGGATGAGGGCATTGCCAGCGAGGACGAGGGCGACGCCAAAAGCCGCCGCCGGCGTCCATTGGTAGTCCTCATACACCGTGGACAGGGCCAGCGCCACGATGGGAAAGAGGACGCTCGCGTAGCCGGCGCGATCGGCGCCGATCCGTCCCAGAAGGGTCAGGTAGCTCCAGAACGCGATCACCGTCGCGAACACGGAGAGGAAGATCAGCCAGCCCACGTAGAGCGGACGCGGGTCGAAGCCGAAGGGTGTTCCGGCAGCCAGGCAGTAGGCGGCCATGAACAGGGTCCCATAGGTCATGCCGTAGGCGTTGGCTTGAATGACCGGCAGCCTTTGCTTTTGGTTGCGGCCCGAGATCAACATGCCGAACGAGGCAGACAGCGTGCCGGCGAGGATGAGCACGAGGCTGAGCGTCCCCTGCCGCGCCAGGTCGAAGGCAACGATTTCCGGCCAAAAGACAAGGCCGATGCCGGGCAGTCCGACGAGGGCGCCGAAAACCACCCGTCGGCGAACGCGGGAGCCGAAGAAGAGGGCGCCGAGGAAGATGTTCATGATTACGATGGTGGAGAAGAGCACCGCGACCAGGCCGCTGGTCAGATGTTGGGTGCCGAGATAGAGCAGCACGTAGTTGGCGCAAAACAAGAACAGGCCCTGTAGTGCCATGAACGCGTGCTCGGCAGGCGAAAAGCGCATGCGTCGCCGGGCCAGAGCACAGTAAAGAAGCATCAACGCCGCGGCCAGCGCGAAGCGATAGACCACGGACGCCTCGAGCGCCACGACGCCTATCTGATACTTGATCCCCAACCACGAGGTTCCCCAAATGGCCACGGTCAGGGCATAGAGCAGGATATTCGTCAACTCTTGAAGCCGTAATCTCGCACAACCTCGGCGACACGTATGCGGTAGCGGTCGAAAATTTCCGATTTTCCCTTGTTCTGGGCGGCCTAGTGCTCGGTGACCTCGCGCCAGTCGCGCACCGCCTCTTCGTCGTGCCACACCAAAAACGACAAGTACTTGCCCTCCTCGGTGCGGCTTTCGAAGCGCTTCACCGAGATGAACCAGTCGATTTTCTCGAGCTCCGGGTGCAACTCGGCGGCCATGTCAAAGTAATCCTGGGCCCGGCTTGGGCGTTACCTCGAATACGACGACGATCATGACAGGCACCTCGCGTTCGTGGAATGTCGCGCCAGGGTGTCTCTCTCCCCGTGGCCTCGGGAGGTGCCGACCCTGACCTCACCTACGCGCGCCAGAATGGCTTGCGCCCCTCCCTTTCGGCGATGTCGGCGGACAAACCTACGTCCTTCAACATGCGCTCGTCCAGTGTCATCAGGCGGTGACGCGTCGATGCCCGTTCCTGCCACTCGTAGAGAACGGCAACGGCGCGGCTAGCGATTTTAGTCAGAAAGCCCGTCGGCAATCACGTTGTCGGCGCCAGTGTGTGGAAAATTGCGGTGTCGGTCTTGATCATGGTCCTACTCCTTTTCGTGGGCTAGGGGTTGCGGGTGCCCCACAGGTAAGGGGTATCGGCGCTTCGGACAAGTGATACTTTCTTAGATTTAGATAAGAAAACTTTATGTTATATCAAAAATATAAAAATCTTTGTATGGACCATAAAATAACGTTTTATACCTTTATTTAACAAAGATTTTGGTGATTAATCCTTGCATTAAGAATTAATAATAATTATCTAAACACATGTCCTACCCCCTGCCCTCCCTCGACGCGCTCCGCGTTTTCGAGGCCGCCGCCCGGCACCTGAGTTTCACCCGGGCCGCCGACGAACTGCACGTCACCCAGGCGGCGGTCAGCCAGCGCATCCGGTCGTTGGAGGAGAGCCTGGGTGTGCCCCTGTTCAGACGCCTCAACCGCGCCCTCTTGTTGAGCGACGACGGGCAAGCGCTCTATCAGCCGGTGCGCGACGCCCTCGACCAGATAGCGGACGCGGTGGAAAGCCTGCACGCCGGCGACGCCACCGGCGTGCTCACCGTCACCACCATGGATTCGTTCGCCGCCACCTGGCTGGTGCCCCGGCTGAAGCGGTTCCGTGGCGCCCACCCGGAGATCGACGTGCGCATCTCCACATCCGACGAGGTGCTCGACCTGACGCGCGAGGACGTGGACATGGCCGTGCGCTACGGGCGCGGCGACTGGCCGCAACTGGATGTCGTGCGCCTGATGAGCGAGGAGGTGTTTCCCGTGTGCAGCCCGGCGCTCGTCGAGCGCGGCCCGCCGCTGGAGAAGCCGGTCGACCTGGCGCGCCACACGCTGATTCACGACAGCCTGCACGAAAATTGGCGCATGTGGCTGCTGGCCGCCGGCGCGCC
>DASCNF010000015.1:0-5354 GCA_036011345.1 Rhodospirillales bacterium
GGATGAATTACGCGCCAGGACGCCAACCCGGTCTTCTCGGCCGACGCCAAGTCCGGAAGCCAAGAAATGGGCCAGCCGGCCGGCCCGCATGTTGAACTCGCCATAGGTAAACCGGCGGTCCGATTCGAGATCGACGAGCGCCAGTTTGCTGGGCGTCCGCCCCGCGTGGTACGCCAGCCAGTCGTAATGCCTAACGCTCATTTCGCCGCGTCTCTCTCCACCGGCATTGGTGACACTTCCAAACCTAGACTACTATTGGCGCCTGGACAGTGGCAATGAAGAGGGCACACGTGCGTATCGGAATTGTCGGGACGGGACCGGCCGGCCTCTATTTCGCGCTTCTCATGAAGAGGCGTCAAGCTGATTACGACATCCGCGTCATCGAGTGCGAAGGCCAATCGGAGATCGACGGCGAGACCCTGGCCTGGGGGGAAAGTGACACCCTGGCCGTGCTCACCCACGCCCGCGTTGTCCACCGCAACGGCTCCAACAACAAGCCGGCCTGTCTTTTTCACGTCGACGACGCGCCCCTGCAGCGCAAGATCGGCATCTACGAGGAATTACCCGGTGCCTGAAAAAGGTGATTTCGTCTTCGCGCCACCCGATCGGCCGAGCGTCGCGATACGCGGCGAAAGCGCCCGCTATCCGGTGCGTCGCATCTTTTGCGTCGGGCGCAACTACGCCGCCCATGCCCGCGAGATGGGCAAGGACCCAGACCGCGAGCCGCCCTTCTATTTCACCAAGCAGGCGGACGGCATCGTGGCCTCGGGCGCCACCGTGCCCTACCCGCCGATGACCGGGAACTACCACTACGAGATGGAGCTGGTGGTGGCGCTCGGCGCCGCCTTCCGCGTCACCGAGGAAGCAGCCTTAGAGTGCGTCTACGGTTACGCCTGCGGGCTGGATATGACGCGCCGCGACCTGCAGCAGCAGGCCAAGGAAGCGGGCCGCCCCTGGGACACCAGCAAGGCCTTCGACCAATCGGCCATCATCGGAGACATCACCCGAGTGGCGGATTGCGGTCATTTGAGCGAGGGCGCCATCACCCTCGAAGTCAACGGCGAACTCAAGCAATCGGGCGACCTTTCGGAGATGATCTGGGACGTTCCCGAGACCATCGCCAACCTGTCGCAATTCTATCACCTCAAGCCCGGCGACCTGATCTACACCGGCACCCCGGCTGGCGTCGGGCCGCTCAAGCCCGGCGATACGCTGACGGGGCGCATTGAGGGCCTCGGCGACATCGCGCTCGCCATCGGCCCGCCGGAGTAAGGGGCTCAATGCGGAGGACGCCGAGCGCTAGGTGTCCCCGCAGGCCGCCTGGTAGGCGGCGATGGGGGCGCGGACATCGCCCGGGGTGTCCACCGGCTTGAACTCGCTGCGCGAGACAAAGCAGGTCACCAGCTTGACCTTGAAGTACGGCTCGCCGTCGTCGTTGAGGCCGTCGATGAGCAAGGTGAGAGAACTCTTACCGAGGCTCTCGACGCGCACCTGCATGTCGATCTCGGTTCTCGGATAGGGCGGGTGGATGAAGTCGCACTCGACGCGTACCGTGGGCAGGCAGGTGTCCATGGTGAAGTTGATGTGCATCCACGAGATGCCGACCACCTCGCGATACCACTCCTCTATCGCCTCGACGGCGTAATCGATGGCGCGCGGCGTGTAGATCATGCCCGCCGGGTCGCAATCGCCCCAATTGACGATCCGCTTCATCGAAAAAGGTTTGTTGTCTTCAGCCACTTCGCTCCCCTCCCCGCGCCACCGGCCGGGCCTTGGCACCATTGACTTGTGTCAAGGACCGCCGTCTGGCGAGCATGATACCGAACGCCTAAAATCCGTTGAAATACCAGGGAATTCACGCCATCGCACTTAAACCGACAAGATATATCACGACAATCCGCCTGTCACCCCAACGGTGAAAGGAAGTCGGCCATGAATACCAAGAGCGGCGATACCTACATGTTCGCGCCGGACATCGAGACCATGGGGCGCGATCAACTTTCCCAACTGCAGCTCGCCAAGCTCAAGAAGATCGTCAAGCACGCCTACGACAACGTGCCCCTCTACACCGAACGCCTTGACGCTGCCGGCATCAAGCCCGGCGACCTCGAGAGCCTCAACGACTACGCCGGCTTCCCCTTTACCGTCAAGGAAGACCTGCGCGCCACCTACCCGCTTGGCATGTTCGCCGTCGGGCGTACCGACGTGGCGCGTTTTCACGCCTCCTCGGGAACCACGGGAAAGCCCACCGTGGTCGGTTACACCCGTGAAGACCTGGACGTGTGGGCCGATCTGATGGCGCGCTGCATGGCCTGCGCCGGGGCGCGTCCCGGCGACATCCTGCACAACGCCTACGGCTACGGCCTGTTCACCGGCGGGCTCGGCTTCCACGATGGAGCCGAGCGTCTGGGTATGACGGTGCTGCCGCTGTCCGGCGGGCTGACTGAGCGCCAGATCATGCTGCTCCAGGACTTCGGCGCCAGCGTCATCGGCTGCACGCCGTCTTACGCGCTCAACATCGCCGAGGTGGGCGAGAAGATGGGCGTCGACATGCGCGCCCTGCCCCTCGAGATCGGCATCCACGGCGCCGAGCCGTGGAGCGACGAGCTGCGCGCTGAGATCGACCGGCGCCTCGGCATCATGGCGGTCGACATCTACGGGCTTTCCGAGATCATCGGCCCCGGCGTCGCCAGCGAGTGCATCGAGGCGCGCGACGGACTGCACGCCTGGGAGGACTGTTTCTTGTTCGAGACCATAGACCCCGACAGCGGCGCTTCCCTGCCCATGGGCGAGGCCGGCGAGCTGGTCATCACGACGCTGGCCAAGTGGGCACAACCCATGCTGCGCTATCGCACCCGCGACATCACGCGCCTCGTCAACGGGCCGTGCCCGTGCGGCCGCACGCATTCGCGCATCATGCGCATCACCGGGCGCTCTGACGACATGCTGATCATCCGCGGCGTCAACATGTTCCCCTCGCAGGTGGAATCGCTGCTCGTCGGGCGCCCCGGCATCGCGCCCTACTATCAACTCGTGGTCCGGCGCGAAGGCACCATGGACACCCTCACCGTCGAGGTGGAAGCGGCCCCCGGCGTCGCCACCGGCAATTATGCGGGCATCGCCAAGGACGTCGAGCACCACATCAAGGGCATGATCGGCGTCACCTGCAACACCCAGGTCATGGCGCCGGGCCAGGTGCCGCGCTCCGAAGGCAAGGCGGTGCGCGTGCGCGACTTGAGGAAGAAGGGCTAGGAACCTCGGTCCCGCGTAAGGATCATTAACGGGTCCATGACCCGGTGCCGCGTTTTCCTGTTGGGCTGTTCCGCCGATAACAACTCTTCCACCGCCACACCGTCGCGCCTACCGTGTCGCATGAGTTCGGTCATGCGTCGGCACTCATTGCCGCAGGCAAGGGTGGTTTGGTATGATTTTGAACGGGCGTTCGAGGGTAGCGGTGGAAACCATCGGCGCCGTGCCAAGCGGCCTCTGGTAACTCCGGATGGGGACAATGGCTGAAGACGACCGCCGACCTTGGACAAATAAAGGGGAGGATCGTCATGAACGAATTGCCCTCGCTCGGCCGGTTTCCGTATTCCGGCCTCAGGACGCGCCCTGATTTCGATTGGCCGGACGGCAAGCGCCTCGCCGTCTACGTCACCGTCAACCTGGAGCACTTCGTTTTCGGCGAGGGCGGCGTCAATCTCGACCGGTCGACACCGACCCCCAACCACCGTGGCTATCTGTGGCGCGATTACGGCAACCGGGTCGGCGTGTGGCGCCTCTTGGACCTGTTCGACGAATTGAAGCTGCCGATTGGCGTCATCGCCAACGCCTCCATCTACGACCACTGTCCGGAATCCATCGCCGCCTTCCGCGCCCGCGGCGACGAGATCATCGGCCACGGCATGACCAACTCGAACCAACCCTCCGAGATGACCGAGGCGGAGGAAACCGCCATGGTGCGCACCGTGACCGACACCTTGGCACGCCACGAGGGCACCCCCCCGGCTGGATGGCTGTCGCCTTACCTGACCCCCTCGGAGGTGACTACGGACATTCTCAAGGAGGCCGGCTATCAATACGTGCTGGATTGGGGCATCTGCGACGATCAGCCGTTCTGGGCGCGCACCCGCGCCAGCCCCATCCTGGCGGTCCCCTATCCGATCGAGTTGAACGACCAGCCGGCGATCGTTTTCCGGCGCAACACGGCGACCGAATTCGCCGACATGATGATCGACCATTTCACCGAGCACCTGAGAACGTCGGCGAAATATCCCTCGGTCTGCGCGTTCTCGCTTCACCACTTCATCATGGGCCAGCCGTATCGGCTGCATCACCTGCGAAGGGCCCTGGAGCACATCGCGGCGCGCCGGGACAAGATCTGGCTGACCACCCCCGGCGCCATCGCGCGCCACTACATGTCGCTTCCCGAGGACAGGCAACTAACGGCCGAGTGACGCCGAAACAACGCCCCTGGACGCGCTACCGGCGACTCGCTAGATTCAGTTTCGACAAACCCGAGGGAGGATCGCATGACCTGGGACAAGATGTCGGAATCGACCATGGGGAAGACCGACAACATTCCCCGCATCGAGCGTCCCGAGTTCGAGGAGCGGCGCCGGCGCCTAGGCGGGAAGCTCGGCCAGGCCGGGCTCGACGGCGCCGTCGTCGTCTCGCGCGGGGGCACGGCATCGGACCGCGCCGGGTTTGGCATCTACCTGGCCAACTACTACTCGTCGTTCTTCGCCGGGCTCGACGACTTCGCGCCGCGCTGGAAAATGCGCGGCCACAACACGGTGGTGCTCGCCAAGGACGGCAAGGCGG
Source organism: Rhodospirillales bacterium (assembly GCA_036011345.1). Lineage (GTDB taxonomy): Bacteria > Pseudomonadota > Alphaproteobacteria > Rhodospirillales > JASLQF01 > JASLQF01. The sequence goes on from DASCNF010000015.1 coordinate 4,825, forward strand.
CCCTGGTCAAGGACATGAACCTGTTCGACGCGGAAGCCGTGGGGCGCGCCATCGACGACGTGGTGCAGGACTTCAACGTGGTGCGCGGCACCATCCAGACGGTCAAGGACTTGGGTCTGGAGAACGCCAAGCTGGCGCTGATCGGCTCGCAGATCCTGTCGGTGCGCCATTTTGAGGAATTGAAGGAGGCCCTGCCCGGCGTCGAATGGACGGTCTCTGACGCCATGCTGCTCGACATGATGATGATCAAGAGCGAGCCCGAGATGAAGATTATCCGCTACGCCAACAATGCGGTGATGGAGGTCAGCGAGCTCAACTTCCAGCTCGCCAACCGGCAGGGCACCACCGAGATCGACATCTATACCCAAACCGAGAAGGAGTTGGCCCTGCGCGGCTGCCTGCTAGGCTGGCTCAGGCCACGCACCACCAAGCCGATCGAGTCGGGTTCGGTCTACACCCAGGCCATCATCGGCTGGTGCCAGGGCTATTTCTTCGACATCGGGCGCTCGCAAGTCGTCCAGGGCGAGCCC
>DASCNF010000016.1:0-4508 GCA_036011345.1 Rhodospirillales bacterium
CTACGAGTCCCAGGTCGAACTCAAGAACTGCAGTACGGTGAAAAACAGCGAGGCCGTGCAAGTGGTCATGAGCCGGAATACGGAACTCATGCTGCTCGATAACCAAGGGCGCCAGCGGGCCCGTTACCGCGTCCCTTACGGCGCCAAGCTACTCGTCAAGACCAAGGAAAAGGTCAAGCGCGGCGCCCGGTTGGCGGAATGGGATCCGTACACTCTTCCCATCATTACCGAAAAACCGGGCATCGCCAATTACGTGGACATGGCGGAAGGCATATCCTTGATGGAACGGCTCGACGAGGCCACCGGGATCGCCTCCAAGGTCGTCATCGACTGGAAGCAACAACCCAAGGGTATGGACCTCAGGCCTAGGATCACGCTGCGTAATGCGAAGGGCAAGGTTGTCACTCTCGCCAACGGTCTGGAGGCCCGCTATTTCATGTCCGTGGACGCCATCCTTTCGGTGGAGAACGAGCAGAAAGTCAATGCCGGCGACGTGTTGGCACGCATACCGCGCGAGTCGGCCAAAACCCGGGACATCACCGGCGGCTTGCCACGGGTGGCGGAGCTGTTCGAAGCCCGCAAGCCGAAGGACCATGCCATCATCGCCGAAGTCGACGGCCGCGTCGAGTTCGGTAAGGACTACAAGGCCAAGCGCCGCATCGTCGTGGTCCCGACAAGCGGCAAGGGCGAGTCCAAGGAATATCTGATCCCCAGGGGCAAGCACATCAGCGTTCAGGAAGGCGATTACGTGGAAGCCGGCGATTCTCTGATGGATGGCAACCCAGTGCCCCACGACATCCTCAGAGTGCTTGGCGTCGAGGTGCTGGCCCATTACCTGATCAAGGAAATTCAGGAGGTCTACCGCCTGCAGGGCGTGAAGATAAATGACAAGCACATCGAGGTCATTGTTCGCCAGATGCTGCAAAAGGTGGAGATTACAAACGGCGGAGACACGATGTTCCTGGTCGGAGAACAGCTGGATCGTAGCGAGTTCGAGGAGATCAACGCCAAAACAGCCGACGAAGGCGGCAAACCAGCCGAGGCCACACCCGTGCTTCTGGGCATCACCAAGGCCAGCCTGCAAACGCAGTCGTTCATCTCCGCCGCGTCCTTCCAGGAGACGACGCGCGTCCTGACCGAGGCCGCGGTCTCGGGCAAGGAAGACCGGCTCGAGGGGCTCAAGGAAAACGTCATCGTCGGCCACCTGATCCCGGCGGGCACGGGCAGTATGATGAACCGGTTGCGCGATGTTGCCGTCGAGCGGGACCGCGAATTGGAGGCGAAGGCAGCGCAAGAATTGGAGGAGCGTGAAGCGGCGGCGCGGTTGGCGGCCGAGGCGGCCGAGGCGGCCGAGGCGGTCGAGGCGATCGAGGCGCCCGAGGAGGAGATGGCTGCCGGCGGCGCCTAGTGAGAAAATGGAAATACGCCTGCGCGAAGGCTCGGGAGGCGTTCCCAATCGGGGCCGCCGGCGGGCCTTCCCCGGCGCTTCTTAGACATCGCCGAGGGTACCGGAAAACAGCCGAAAATTGCCGCTTCCTTTTGCTTGACTGGCCGCTGCCACCTAAACTAGTATTCGGCCTCTCCGCGGGGGACTGGTGGTAGACCGTCCGGTCTAGACGCAGTCCCCTTTGCGATATGAAAAATTGGTTGTGATGCCCGCCGATGCGGCAGGGGTCGAGGGCCGAGAGGAGCCTCTCGCTTCTTTCGGGGTATTCGCGACGTTTTGGGATGCGCCGAATGGCGGCGCGTGCACGGTGGTAAAGGCTGGTTGACGCAAGATGCCGACGATTAATCAATTGGTTCGCAAGGGGCGAAAGGTGCCCGTGCAACGCAATAAGGTGCCGGCTCTCGAGAGTTGTCCGCAAAAGCGCGGCGTGTGCACACGGGTCTACACGACGACGCCGAAGAAACCCAATTCGGCGCTGCGCAAGGTGGCGCGCGTGCGTCTGACCAATGCTTTCGAGGTCATCAGCTACATTCCGGGCGAGGGACACAATCTGCAGGAACACTCGGTGGTGATGATCCGTGGCGGCCGCGTCAAGGATCTCCCCGGCGTGCGTTATCACGTCATCCGCGGCACCCTCGACACCCAGGGCGTCCCGGACCGCCGCCAGCGCCGTTCCAAATACGGCGCCAAACGGCCCAAGTAAAGGAAGCCCGTAGGATGTCCCGCCGCCGGTCCGCCGAAAAGCGCGATACCCTGCCCGACGCCAAGTACGGCGACCGGGTGGTAACCAAGTTCATGAACGGACTGATGCTCCGTGGCAAGAAGTCGGTGGCCGAGAAAACCCTTTACGGCGCTTTCGACATCATGGAAGCGAAGGCAGGCCAGGATCCGTTGAAGCTGTTCCACGAGGCCATCGAAAACGTCAGACCTTCGGTCGAGGTGCGGTCGCGCCGGGTGGGAGGAGCCACCTACCAGGTGCCGGTGGAAGTGCGCACCGATCGCCGCAGCACCCTGGCCATTCGCTGGCTCGTCGACATCGCCCGCAAGCGATCGGAAAACACCATGATGGAGCGGCTGTCGGGGGAATTTCTCGATGCCGCCAACAACCGGGGCGCGGCGGTTAAGAAGCGGGAAGACACCCACCGCATGGCGGAAGCCAACAAGGCTTTCTCCCACTATCGCTGGTAAGTGTGTCGAGGCGCCGAAAATCATGTCCCGCAACACGCCCCTCGAACGCTACCGGAATATTGGCATCATGGCCCACATCGATGCCGGTAAGACGACGACCACGGAACGTATCCTCTACTACACGGGACGCTCCTATAAGCTCGGCGAAGTCCATGACGGAAACGCCGTCATGGATTGGATGGAGCAGGAGCAAGAGCGCGGGATCACAATCACGTCCGCGGCGACCACGTGTGCGTGGCGGGATTACCGTATCAACATCATAGACACGCCCGGTCACGTGGACTTCACCATCGAGGTGGAGCGTTCGCTTCGCGTGCTCGACGGGGCGGTGGCCGTGTTCGACGGCGTTGCCGGCGTCGAGCCCCAGTCGGAGACTGTTTGGCGGCAGGCCGACAAGTATGCGGTTCCGCGGGTCTGCTTCGTCAACAAGATGGATCGCGTGGGGGCCGATTTCTTCCGATGCGTTGACATGTTGGAAACACGGCTCGGCGCCCGCGCCGTAGTCATGCAGTTTCCCATAGGCAGCGAAGCCGACTTCACCGGCGTCGTAGATCTCGTCGAGATGCGGGGCATCACTTGGATGGACGAGACCCTGGGTGCCGAGTTCACGGAGGTGGGTATTCCCTCGGATCTGGCGGCGCAGGCCGCCGAGTACCGGGAAAAGCTGATCGAGGTGGTGATCGACCAGGACGATGCCGCCATGGAAGCCTACCTCGAAGGCAAGGAGCCGGACCCCCAAACCATCAGGAAGTGTGTCCGCGCCGGCACCATTTCCGGCGCCATCGTTCCTGTCCTTTGCGGCTCTGCCTTCAAGAACAAGGGTGTCCAACCATTGCTTGACGCCGTCGTCGATTACCTTCCCGCGCCCACGGACGTGCCGCCCATTCACGGCGTCAAGGCGGGCACGGATGAGCCCATCGAGCGCGCCAACAGCGACGACGAACCCTTCTCGGCACTCGCCTTCAAGATCATGAACGACCCGTTTGTCGGGTCGTTGACGTTCATCCGCGTCTATTCGGGCCTGCTCACCAGCGGTAGCCAGGTTCGCAATACGGTCAAGGACAAGGCCGAACGGGTCGGCCGCATGCTCCTCATGCACGCCAATAGCCGCGAGGACGTGACCGAAGCCCGTGCCGGCGATATCGTCGCCCTTGCTGGCCTCAAGGCGACGACCACGGGCGATACCTTGAGCGACCGCGACAGCCCGGTGATTCTGGAGCGCATGGAGTTCCCCGATCCGGTGATCGAGGTTGCCGTGGAGCCCAAGACCAAGGCCGATCAGGACAAGATGGCGACGGCCCTGTCGCGGCTTGCCGCCGAGGATCCCTCCTTCCGCGTTTCCACGGACCCGGAAAGCGGCCAGACGGTCATCAAGGGCATGGGCGAACTTCACCTGGAGATCATCATCGACCGCATGCGGCGCGAGTTTAAGGTCTCCGCCGACGTGGGGCCGCCGCAGGTGGCGTACCGTGAAACGATTTCCCGGATGCGGGAGGTCGATTACACCCACAAGAAACAAACCGGCGGGGCTGGCCAATTCGCCCGGGTCAAGTTGCGCTTCGAGCCCCTGAAGTCGGGTTCCGGCTTCCAGTTCAAAAGCAAGGTGACCGGAGGCTCGGTGCCCAGGGAATTCATCCCCGGTGTCAAAAAGGGGTTGATTGGGGCCAAGGAATCGGGCGTGCTGGCGGGATTCCCGGTTACCGATTGCCTGGCGATTCTCTACGACGGCGACTCGCACGACGTGGATTCTAGCGTTCTCGCCTTCGAGATTGCCGCCCGCAGCGCCTTCCGCGAGGGCATGCAGGGCGCCTCACCCAAGTTGCTGGAGCCCGTCATGCGGGTCGAGGTGGTGACGCCGGAAGAATACATGGGC
>DASCNF010000017.1:0-14523 GCA_036011345.1 Rhodospirillales bacterium
AAGCCAAAGCTGTTGGAAAGGACGCAGTTGAGGGCCAGTCCGTCCTGACACTCGAGGACAACGGGCATGTCCTCGAGTTCGGGGTCGGGATCATCGACGTTCGCCGAGGCGCTTATAAAGCCGTGCTTCATCATGAGCAGCGAATAAATCGCCTCGTGCACTCCGGTGGCGCCCTGGGAATGTCCGGTAAGAGATTTGGTGGAACTGAAGGAGGGAATACGGTTGCGATCCTTGAACACCTTGCTAATCGCCTTCAACTCCTGGGTGTCGCCGACCGGCGTCGAGGTGCCGTGGGTGTTGATATAGTCGACCGGCACATCGAGATCGACCATGGCCATCTTTATGCACCTGACGGCGCCCTCACCGGACGGCTGCACCATGTCGTGACCGTCCGAGGTGGCGCCGTAACCGGCAAGCTCGGCATAAATCCTGGCGCCCCGCGCTTTGGCGTGCTCGAACTCCTCGAGAACGAGGACCCCGGCGCCGCCGGAAATGACGAAGCCGTCCCGGTTCTTGTCGAAGGGCCGGCTGGCCTTTTCAGGGGTGTCATTGTAATTGGACGAGAGCGCACCCATGGCATCGAACAATACGGCAAGCGACCAGTGAAGCTCCTCGCCGCCGCCGGCGAAGACGACGTCCTGCTTACCCCATTGGATCAGCTCGGCGGCGTTGCCGACGCAGTGCGCGCTTGTCGCGCAAGCGGAGCTGATCGAGTAGCTCAGGCCCTTGATCTTGAAGGGCGTGGCCAGCGTCGCCGAGTTGGTGCTCGACATTGTCCTCGGGACCATGAAGGCCCCCACCTTCTTAGGGCCTTTTTGGCGCGCCACGTCGGCGGCCTGCACCAAGTTGCTAGTGGACGGACCACCCGACCCCATGATCATGCCCGTACGCTCGTTCGAGACCTCGGCTTCCGAGAGCCCGGCATCGGCGATGGCTTGTTCCAGCGCCAGGTAGTTGTAGGCGGCGCCGTCCCCCATAAAGCGGCGCCACTTGCGGTCGACGGCGCCTTCCAAGTCGATCTTGGGCGCGCCCTGCACGTGGCTGCGAAAGCCCATGTCCCGGTACTCTTCGCAAAAAGTGACGCCGGAGCGCCCCTTTTTCAGGGAGTCCGTCACCTCCTCGGCGTTATTGCCGATGCTGGAAATAATGCCCAGGCCGGTGACGACAACTTTTCTCATGAGTGCCTCGTCAAAAATCGTCCATCGAGGTGAACACCCCGACGCGCAAATTCTTGGCCTCGTAAACCGAACGCCCGTCGACGCTCATGATGCCATCGGCAATTCCCAAGGTAAAGCCGCGCCGAAATACCCGCCGGATGTCTATACGATAGGTCAACAATTTTGCCGTCGGCTCCACCTGACCGGAAAACTTGACGCCGCCCACTCCCAGCGCGCGGCCCCGGCCCGGCGCTCCGGTCCAACCCAGGAAAAAGCCGACCAGCTGCCACAACGCATCGAGCCCCAAACAGCCCGGCATCACCGGATCGGACTCGAAGTGGCAGGGAAAGAACCACAGGTCCGGCGCGATATCCAGTTCCGCGTCTAATTCTCCCTTTCCGTACCCTCCTCCATCCTCCGCGATGCGCACGACGCGGTCGAACATCAACATTGGAGGCAAGGGCAGCTGCGCATTGCCCGGGCCGAATAGCCTTCCATGCGCGCATTCCAGGAGTTCATGGCGCGAAAAGCTGCTTTTCTTGCTCAAAGCGTTTCCGACCCTGGCCGAGCCCCATGGCATTCGGACGGCGCGCCGCGCCCTTCAAGTACCCATAGCCAAATCATTGGAAGCCCCAAGCCACCCGTTACGGCACTGCTATATAAACCATATATGGAGCGATTTAGCAAAAGACGACCCCATCTCTCGGCATGCCCCTCATGAGGCGCCCGCGCCGGCGCGCCACGCTGCAAGAACGGGACCGGGGCTGTCCGTGAAGACGGTGTCGATTCCCCAGTCCCAGAGCTCGCGCGCCCGTCCGGGGTCGTCCACGACGAAGGCGGCCACGGCATAACCCGCCGCCTTGATACGGGATATCCGAGCCGCCGTGACCTGGGTTTCCCGACAGTGAACGGCGACACACACGAGCCGTGCCGCAGTGCCGCGCCAGTCGCCGGGCAGCCGCCCGATGATCAAAGCCCGCGGCAGTTGCGGAACCATGTCCCGAGACCGCGCCAGGAGCGGCCCGTCGAAACTGGAGATCAACGGCGGAGACAGGTGAGGCGGCCAGTTGCGGGACACGGCACCGGCCACCTCCTCGACCAACCGCGCCTCCCCTCCACGACAGCGCTTGAGTTCGATGTTGACGCCGAGTCCAAGCCCGCCGATGGCAACGAGCGCCGCGTCCAGGGTCGGCACCCGCTGGCCGGCAAAGACGGGATCGAACCAGACACCGGCGTCAAGCCCCGACAGCACGGATAACGTCACATCGTCGACACGCGAGGGGACCCCCGCGATACGCTCGAGGGTTTCGTCGTGAAAGACCACGCACCGGCCGTCCGCGGTCAAGCGCGCGTCGATCTCGACCCAGGCGACGCCCAGTTGCGCCGCCCTCGCGAACCCCGCCAAGGTGTTCTCGGGGGCTACGGCTGCGGCGCCCCGATGGCCGATGACCGGAGGCAGCCTAAAGCCCCCGGTCACGACACCCTCCGGCGACCGTCCGCGCCGCCTCGGGTGCCCGTCAGTTCGCGGCTTCCACCTTGTCCGGATTGGCGCTCAGATCCTCGCCGGTTTCCTGATTTACCACCTTCATGGAGAGCTTCATCTTGCCCCGGTCGTCGATGCTGATGAGCTTGACCTTGACCATATCGCCGACCTTGACCACATCGGTGACGGCGCCCACTCGCCGCGGCGCCAGTTCGCTGATATGAACGAGGCCGTCCGTGCTGCCCATGAAATTGACGAAAGCACCGAAATCGAGAGTCTTCACCACCTTGCCGGTGTAGATGGCGCCGACCTCGGGTTCGGCGGTGATGCTGCGAATCCATTCGATGGCCGCCTCGCCGGCGCTCCCGTCGACCGCCGCCACCTTGACGGTGCCGTCGTCCTCGATGTCGATCTTGGCGCCGGTGACCTCGCAAATCTCGCGGATCATCTTGCCGCCCGGACCGATCACCTCGCGGATCTTCTCCTTATTGATCTTTATAATCGTGATGCGCGGCGCATGGGTGCTGATGCCGTCGCGCGATACCGAGAGAGCGTCCGCCATCTTGTCGAGGATGTGCATGCGGCCATCGCGAGCCTGCTCCAAGGCCACCTTCATGATTTCCTCGGTAATGGAGGTGATCTTGATGTCCATCTGAAGAGAAGTGATGCCGACCTCGGTGCCGGCGACCTTGAAGTCCATGTCGCCCAGATGGTCCTCGTCGCCAAGGATATCGGAGAGCACCGCAAAGCCGTCGTCCTCCTTGATCAGGCCCATGGCGATGCCGGCCACCGGCCGGGTCAAGGGAACCCCCGCGTCCATGAGGGCGAGAGAGGAACCGCACACCGTGGCCATCGAGGAAGAACCGTTGGATTCGGTGATCTCGGAGACCACTCGGATGGTGTAGGGGAAATCTTCCTTGGAGGGCATCAGCGGATGCAGGGCGCGCCACGCGAGCTTGCCGTGGCCGACCTCGCGGCGGCTTGTAAAACCGAAACGGCCTGCCTCGCCAACGGAGTAGGGCGGGAAATTGTAATGAAGTAGGAAGTGTTCCCGGTAATCCCCAGACAGTGCGTCGATAATCTGTTCGTCCTGTCCGGTGCCCAGCGTCGCCACCACCAGCGCCTGGGTTTCGCCGCGGGTGAAAAGGGCGCTGCCGTGGGTACGCGGAAGCAGGCCGACCTCGGCGACAATGGCCCGCACCGTGCGCGTGTCGCGTCCGTCGATGCGTTGGCCGGTGTTCAGTATATCGCGGCGCACGATGTCCTTTTCCAGGTCCTTCAAGGCCCCGGACAGCACCTCGGCAACCAGTTTCTGGTCGAGGGCGGTATTTTCCTTCATTTCGGCCGCGACCTTATCCTTGACCGCCGCCAGCTTGTTCTGGCGCGTCTGTTTGACCGTTTCGGCGTAGGCGTCGCGCAAGCCGGCCTCAGCGGCGGCGTGCACGCACGCCCCGATCTCCTCCTTGCCTTCCGGCGCCGAGGGAAGGTCCCAGGGCTCCTTGGCGCAGGCCTTGGCGAGTTCGACGATGGCATCGATGACTGGCTGAAAGGCGCGATGACCAAAGGTGACGGCGCCCAGCATAATCTCCTCCGAAAGCTCGCCCGCCTCCGATTCGACCATCAGCACCCCATCACGGGTGCCGGCGACGATGAGATCGAGGGCGCTGTTAAGCATCTCGTCGATGTGCGGATTGAGGACGTACTCGTCGGCGATATAACCGACCCGGCAACCAGCGATCGGCCCCATAAAGGGAAGGCCGGAAAGAGTCAGCGCGGCGGAAGTACCGACCATGGCCGCAATGTCCGGATTGTTTTCCAGGTCGTGGGAAAGCACGGTGCAGATGACCTGCGTCTCGTTCTGAAAGCCCTTAGCGAAAAGCGGACGGATAGGACGGTCGATAAGCCGCGAGGTAAGCGTCTCCTTTTCGGAGGGCCGGCCCTCTCTCTTGAAGAAGCCGCCGGGAATCTTGCCGGCGGCAAATGTCTTCTCCTGGTAATGTACGCCGAGGGGCAAGAAGTCCAACCCCGGCCGCGGCGATCTTTCGCCGACTGCGGTGCACAGCACCTTGGTTTCGCCGTAGGTCACCATGACGGCGCCGTCGGCCTGGCGGGCGAACTTGCCAGCCTCGAGAGTTAGCGTGCGACCGCCCCACTCGATTTCCTTTGTGAATTCCTTAAACATTCCTACTGTCTTCCTTCCTTGAACTCTTCGCCGGCGCTGGAGCGATCCAGCGGGTTTACGATTTCACCGCCGCCCATGCAGCCCGGCGTTATTCCGTCGTTCCGTTACTGCGTCGTCAACGACGCGAAGCATCTCGCGCGTAACCGGCCGCGACGTAGCAAAGACCGGATTGGCGAAGATGGATGCATGGTGGCACCCTATTGAGCACCGTTACCGGCGCAATCCTAGGCGCTGAATCACTTTCCCATAGCGCTCGACTTCCTTGCTTTTCAGATAATCGAGCAGACGTCGACGCTGGCCAACCATCTTCAGGAGGCCGCGGCGCGAATGGAAATCCTTTTTGTGTGTTCTCAAGTGCTCGGTGAGAGTGCCGATGCGCTCGCTCAGGATAGCGACTTGAACTTCTGGCGACCCCGTGTCGTTTTCCTTGGCGCCAAATTCATTGACCAGCTCGCGCTTGCGTTGTGTGTTAATCGACATCGTCTATTGCTTTCCTCCAAATCATTTTGTTCAAGTCTCAAACGTTCAGTACTCGGAGAGGCCAGATTTCGCCGCCTCTGATACGCGCCAGTGCCACCAGTCTGCCCTCCGCCATGGCGCACACGACGGCGCCTTGGGCGATATCGGTGAGGGGTGACCGGCTTGCTACGGGTAGCACCGGTAGGGGCTGACCGCGTTGCAGACGACGCGCTTCCACCTCCGTCAAAACCAGCGCCGGGATGACGTCCAGCGCAGTTTCGACAGGCAGCAGATAGTCCGCAAGCGGCGCACTATGCCCCAGGGCCGCCAATTTTTCCAGGGAAATCGCGTCCTCCTTGGCAAAGGGGCCGACCCGGGTGCGCCGCAGTTTCTCGATGTGCCCGACGGTGCCCACCGCCACCGCCAAATCCCGCGCTAGGCTTCGCATGTACGCGCCTTTGCCGGTTTCCGCCTCGAATTGCGCGTGGTCGGCGTCAGGGGCACCGATGAGCTCCAGGCGGTGGATGATCACGGACCGCGGTGGCAAATCCACAGGCTGGTTGTCGCGGGCCAGCGCATAGGCCCGCTTGCCGCTCACTTTGACCGCCGAATAGGCGGGCGGCACCTGATCGATATCGCCAATGAAACGCGGCAGGACGGACGCGATCTCTTCAATGGTCGGACGCGCGTCGCTAGTCGCCGTCACTGCGCCCTCGGCGTCGTCAGTGGCGCGCGCTTCACCCCAGCGCACCGTAAAACGATATACCTTGGCGCCATCCATCGCCCAGGCAACCGTCTTGGTGGCTTCGCCGAAGGCCAGCGGAAGGACCCCGGTGGCCAACGGATCCAGGGTACCGCCGTGCCCCACTTTTGCGGCGCCGGTGAGGCGGCGCGCCTTGCCCACGACCGCCGCCGACGTCATTCCCGCCGGCTTGTCGATGACCATCCACCCGTGCACGGCACGGCCCCGGCGCTTACGCCCCATTGTCGCTATCCCGGTGCCGCGGCGTCCCTTGCAAATCGCTGGCGACCCGAGGCTTGGAGAGCAAGGTGTCGACGTGGTGCGCCTCGTCGAACGAGCCATCGGCGCGGAAGTCCATATCGGGAACACGCTTGAGCCGCACCGTCCGCGCCACCTGGTGGCGCAGGTAGGACTTGGCGTGCCGCAGGGCGTCTATCACTGACTCTGTGTCACCGCCGCCGAGCGGCATCACGTAAACGGTGGAATTGCGCAAGTCCGGGCTCATGCGGACTTCGGTGACGGTCACTGAAACTCCTTCCAGACCGGGATCGCGTACTTGGCCGCGCTCGAATATTGAGGCCAGCGCGTGGCGCAATTCCTCGCCGACGCGCAACTGGCGCTGGCTGGGAGTTCTGTCTCTCCCTCTGGTCATGGTGTCCTCGATCGGTAAAGCGCAAGCCCCGGCCCGGGATCGGAGAAGCCGCGAAGGCGGGTGCGCCCGGCCACTAAAGCTCCTGGGCGATTTCCTCCACCTCGAAGCACTCGATGATGTCGCCGGTCTTGATGTCCTGGTAGTTCGCGAAGGCCATGCCGCATTCGGTGCCTTCCTTGACCTCCTTGACATCGTCCTTGAAGCGCTTGAGCTGTGAGAGCGCGCCTTCGTGAACGACCACGTCGTCACGCAACAGCCGCACCTTGGCGCCACAGCGCACCAAGCCTTCCGTGACCATGCAGCCAGCCACCTTGCCCACCTTGGAGACGTTGAAGACCTCGCGAATATCGGCGTATCCGATGAAGTTCTCCTTGAAGAGGGGATCCAACATGCCGGTCAGGATCCGCTTCAGGTCGTCGGCGACGTCGTAAATGACGGAATAGTAGCGGACTTCCACGCCGTCGCGCCGGATCAAATCGCGGGCCTGGGGATTGGCACGTACGTTGAACCCGATAATCAGCGCCTTGGCTGCCTTGGCCAGGGTCACATCGGAATCGTTGATGCCGCCGACCGCCGCATGCAGGACATTCACCTGGGCCTTGTCGGTGCTGAGCTTATCGAGCACCCCATGGACGGCCTCGACGGACCCCTGCACGTCGCCCTTGATCACCACGGACAGCTCCTTGGCCTCGCCTTCATGGATCTTCTCGAACATCTCTTCGAGCGTGCCACGCGCGCCGGCCACCACCCGAGCCTCGCGGTCCCGGCGCTGACGGAACTCGGCAACTCCGCGGGCGCGGGTTTCGTCGTCCACCACCACGAAATCGTCGCCGGCCGACGGCGTTCCGTTGAGGCCAAGCATTTCCACGGGCATCGCTGGACCGGCTTCGTCGATGCCATGGCCCCGTTGGTCGCCGAGTGCCCGTACGCGGCCCCACTCGCTGCCGGCGACGAAAACGTCGCCCACCTTCAGCGTGCCCCGCTGCACCAGGAGGGTTGCCACAGACCCACGGCCGACCTCCATCTTCGCATCGATGACCACGCCCTCGGCGGCCCGCTTGGGGTTGGCCTTGAGGTCGAGTACTTCCGCCTGCAGGAGAATGACCTCCTCGAGTTTTTCGAGGTTGATCCGCGCCGTGGCGGAAACTTCGACGGACAGGGTATCGCCGCCCATCTCCTCGACCACGATGTCTTGCTGGAGCAGGTCGGTACGCACGCGTTTGGGATCGGCGCCCGACTTGTCGATCTTGTTGACGGCGATGATGACGGGGACTTCCGCGGCCTTGGCATGATCAATGGCCTCGATCGTCTGAGGCATGACCCCGTCGTCGGCGGCAACCACCAGCACCACGATATCGGTGACCTTGGCGCCGCGCCCCCGCATGGCCGTGAAGGCCTCGTGTCCAGGGGTGTCGATAAAAGTGATCTTGGCCCCAGACGACATTTCAACCTGGTAGGCGCCGATGTGCTGCGTGATACCGCCGGCCTCACCCGCCGCGACGTCGGTTTCGCGCAGCGCGTCGAGAAGCGACGTCTTGCCGTGATCGACGTGCCCCATGACGGTAACCACAGGCGGCCGGTGGACTAGGTCGGCTTCGGCATCGGCTTCCCGCATTAGACCGATTTCCACGTCCGACTCGCTGACCCGTTTGACGTTGTGGCCAAATTCGGCGACGACGAGTTCCGCCGTGTCGGCATCGACCACATGGTCCATCGACGCCATGACGTCCATCTTCATTAGCGCCCCGATGACATCGGTCCCGCGCTCAGCCATGCGGTTGGCAAGTTCCTGCACCGATATGTTTTCGGGAATGACCACGTCGCGTACGATTTTTTGGCCATCGGCGCGTGCCTGCGCCTGCTGCTTTTGCCTCTCCTTTTCACGGGCGCGTCTTACCGAAGCGAGGCTACGGGTGCGCCCTTCATCGCCGCTGAGCGCCTCGACGATGGTCAATCGGCCGGAAGCCGAGCGCCGCCGGGGCTCGCCGCGGCGCACACCGGGAACGGTCCGGCGCGGCTCGCCGCGCGACCCGCGCTTTACGCGGCCACGATCCTCGCGTGTATCAGGCTCTTCGGCTCCCCCCAGAGCCTCGAGCTTGGCAGCGGCGGCGGCGGCCGAGGCCTTGGCCTGTTCCTCGCGGCGCCTCGCCTCCTCATCCTCGGCGGCACGCGCCGATTCCTCTTCGGAGCGCCGGCGCTGCTCTTCCTCCTCGGCGCGCAGCCGCTCCCGCTCCTCGTCCTCGGGGGTCGGCGCCACTTCGGACGACACCGCGCCGCCCGCGACGATGGTGTCCTCATCCGTCTTCATGGCGTCCTGGAGGGCGCGAACCCGGGCCGCCTTTTCCTCGGTGGTCAGACTAGGCCCGCCCTGACGCGTCTCCTCGCCAAGGACCTCGTCGGCTTCGACGTCGAGGTCGACGGCGCCGGCGGGAAGGGGTTTTTCTTCCTCGACGAGTTCCGGGGCGACCCTGACCTCGGCCATCTGGCCACCGGGATCCAACGCATAGGTCCGCTTCTTGCGAACCTCCACGGCCACCACCTTGGAGCGGCCGTGAGAGAAGCTTTGGCGGACTTGGCCGCCGCCGACGGTTTTCTTGAGTTCGAGCTTGCCCGGCCGCGAAATGCTGAGCGGCTTCTTGCCGGTTTTCTGCGTCGACTCGTCGTGTTCTTCGGTCTCTGTCATTTCAGCCCATGTTCCATGGCGCCCGCGCCTTCCCGGATCCGGTCCGGGCCATGTTTATCATATCTCATCCCGTTCTTAGTCAAATTTCCGGACGCCGGCAGTCTCGTCGTCCGGTCCGGCGATGGCGTTTTTTTTCCAGGTTGGCCTACTCGTCCGTCTTATCCGTCTCGGCGTTCGCTTCGGTCTCCTCTGCCGCTTCGGCGCCGCCGCCGGCCTCCGCGGCGTCTGCGCCCGGCGCGCCTTCTTCGTCGTCGAACCAATGGGCGCGCGCCGCCATGATGACGGCGTTGGCTGAGTCCTGCGTGAGCGCCCCGACGGAGACGATTTCCAGGAGTTCGTCGCTGGCCAGATCGCCGAGGTCGTCCAGCGTCTTGATGCCGGCTTCCCCAAGCTCCACAAGCATGCCCGGCATCAGTCCCTCGATTTTGGCGACGGCGTCCTCGACGCCCAACTCACGCCGGCGCTGCGTCGACTTTTCATCTTCCTCGGTGATGAAAACGCGCGCCCTGTCGCGCAATTCCCGCACCATGGATTCGTCGAAGCCCTCGATGCTGGTCAACTCCTCTTCCGGAACGAAGGCGACCTCTTCGATGGTCGAAAATCCTTCGGTAACCAGCAGGTGGGCGACCACGTCATCGACATCGAGATCGTCAATGAATGCCTGAGAGCGTGCGCGGAATTCCTCGTTACGTCGGTCCGATTCCTCGGCCTCGGTCAGGATGTCGATGTCCCATCCGGTGAGCTGCGAGGCGAGTCGCACGTTCTGGCCGCGCCGGCCGATGGCGAGGCTGAGCTGGTCGTCGGGCACCACCACCTCGATGCGGTTGGCCTCTTCGTCGAGCACCACCTTGGAGACCTCGGCGGGGGCCTGGGCGTTGACGATGAATGTGGCGGGGTCGGGGTTCCACTGGATGATGTCGATCTTCTCGCCTTGCAGTTCGCTGACCACCGCCTGGACGCGTGATCCGCGCATGCCGACGCAGGCGCCGACGGGATCGATGCTCGAGTCGTTGGAAATCACGGCAATCTTTGCGCGCGAGCCGGGATCCCGGGCCACCGATTTGATCTCGATGATGCTGTCGTAAATTTCCGGCACCTCTTGGGCAAACAACTTGGCCATGAAATTGGGGTGGCTGCGAGACAGGAATATCTGGGGGCCGCGGGGCTCCTCGCGCACGTCCAAAATGTAGGCGCGAATGCGGTCGCCGGTGGAGAAGTGTTCGCGCGGGATGCTCTCGTCGCGGCGCAGGAGGGCCTCCGCCCGTCCCAAGTCGACGATGATGTTGCCGAACTCTATGCGCTTGACGAGCCCGTTGACGATTTCTCCGATGCGATCCTTGAACTCCTCGTACTGACGCTTGCGCTCGGCCTCGCGCACCTTTTGCACAATCACCTGCTTGGCGGTCTGGGCGGCAATGCGACCGAAATCGATGGGCGGCAGCGGTTCGAGCAGGAATTCGCCAATCTCGGCATCTGCCTTGCGCCCGCGCGCATCCTCCAGGCTGATTTGCGTAATCTCCTCCTCGACCGGGTCGGCTACCTCGATATAGCGGGCCATATCAATGATGCCCGACGTGCGGTCGATGGTGGCGCGAATGTCATGCTCTTGACCGTATTTGGAACGCCCCGCCTTCTGGATGGCTTGTTCCATGGCCTCCAACACTTCCTCGCGCCCGATACCCTTGTCGCGCGCCACCGTTTCCGCCACCTGCAGTAGCTCGGGGCGCACGTGAGTCGTGTCAGTATCCATTTTCTTTCCACCCTAGCCTGCTTGCGTATCCTGCGTCGCGGCGAGCAGCTCGTCGGTGAGGACCAGCTTGGCCCGCCTGATGTCGGAGAACGGCACCTCCACGGGGCCGCCCTCCACTTCGATTCGTACCGCGTTTCCGACGACGCCGAGGAGGCGGCCGCGGAAATTCCAGCGCTCCGCGATGGGCTGGCTTACTTCAAGGTGCGCCTCGAACCCGGCAAAACGCGCGAAGTCAGGGAGGCGCACCAGCGGACGGTCGATGCCCGGCGAACTCACCTCCAGGGTGTACGCCCCTTCGATCGGGTCGTCCACCTCAAGCACGGCGGAGATGGCGCGGCTGATATCCGCACAATTATCCACGCTCATCGCCCCGCCGCCACTGGGCTCCGCCATAATCTGCACCCGTGGCTTTCGCTTGCCGGAGATGCTCACCCGCACGAGATCGAACCCCAAGGCTTCGACGGTGGGAGCGATCAGCCTCTCGACACGACCAAGCAAGCTCATCGGCGCTACCTGCTGTTGACGCGCGCATTCTCCAAAGAGGTGGCCCAAAAAACAAAGAGTGGGCCAGTGGCCCACCCCATCAAACCCTATCAACCGGTCGCGCTCAACGAAGTCAATCAAAGTAAAAGCGATACTAAATATAACCGCTTGACGCCTGAACACAAGAGGTTTCGTGCGTCCCCGAGAGGCCCGCCGCGCCCTCTTAAGCCAAGGCGGCGGCGCGGCGGCGGCGGCGGAAGGTGAGATACACGCAGGTATCGCCCTGGGCCAAGGCCTTGACCTCGTAGCGGGTCTCGAACCAATCCTCGGGACGCCGGCGCCACGCCTTGGGCGAGCGCGCCGGCCACCAAAACGCGGGGTGCCGGGTGACCTTGTCGAGGCTCCAGCGGACAAACTCCATATGATCGCTGGCGAACCTGAGCTCGGCGTCGTCCTTCATGACCCGGGCCAGGGTGTCCAGGTTTTCCTTGGCCAGGAACCGGCGCTTGTGGTGGCGCTTCTTGGGCCATGGATCGGGGAACAACACGAAGACCCGCCCGATGACGGCGTCGGGCAGGCGGGGAAGCAAAAGACGCGCGTCGTCGTCGAAGATCCGGACATTGGACAGTCCATCGCGCTCCACGCGGGCCAGCAGGGCGGCCACCCCGTTGACGTACGGCTCGCACCCTATCATGCCGACGGCGGGATGGAGGCAGGCCTGTTCCACCAAGTGCTCGCCGGCACCGAAGCCAACCTCGAGCCAGATGTCCTCGACGGTTTCCGCAAAGAGAGCCGCGAGGTCGGCGGGCGCGCCGCCAACCTCGGCAGGCACGCGCAGACGCGGCAATAGCTCTTTGATCAGTGCGTGGCGGCCTTTGCGCAGCGCGTGGCCATGGCGCCGCCCGTGCCAGCGGAAACGGTCGGCGGAATTACGCCCCGCGCCGCCCGTCAACTGGCTCCGAACGCGGCGCGCAGGTCGTCGACCAGATCGGTGCGTTCCCAGGAGAATCCTCCGTCGGGCTCCGGCGCCCTTCCGAAATGCCCGTAGGCCGCGGTGCGTGCGTAAATGGGCCGGCTGAGTTCCAGGTGCTCGCGGATGCCGCGCGGCGATAGATCGACCATGTCCTGAAGAACTTTCGAAAGTCGTTCCTCATCCACCCGGTCGGCGCCATGGGTGTCGATGTACAGCGACAGCGGCTTGGACACACCGATAGCATAGGAAACCTGAAGGGTGCAGGTGTCGGCGAGACCGGCGGCGACGACGTTCTTGGCCACGTACCGCGCCGCGTACGCGGCCGAGCGGTCTACCTTGGTCGGGTCCTTGCCGGAAAAGGCGCCGCCGCCGTGGGGCGCCGCGCCGCCGTAGGTATCGACGATTATCTTGCGCCCGGTGAGCCCGGCGTCGCCGTCCGGTCCGCCGATGACGAAACGGCCGGTCGGATTTACGTAGAACTCATCTTCGGCGCACATCCAGCCCTCGGGCAGCACGTTGACAACGTGGGGGCGGACAATCTCGCGCACTTCTTCCTGGTTTAGACTCTCCGCATGATGGGTGGAAACGACCACCGACGTGGCGCCTACCGGCCGGCCGTTCACGTAGCGAAGGGTGACCTGGCTCTTGGCGTCGGGGCCGAGCCCCGGCTCGGCGCCGGAATGGCGGGCCTCGGCCAGTGAGCGCAGGATGGCGTGGGAATAATAGATCGGCGCCGGCATGAGCACGTCGGTCTCAGTGCACGCGAAGCCGAACATGAGCCCCTGGTCGCCAGCGCCCTCGTCCTTGTTGCCGGCGGCGTCCACGCCCTGAGCAATGTCCACCGATTGGGAATGCACGTAGATGTTGACCTCCGCGTCGCGCCAGTGAAAGCGCTCCTGCTCGTAGCCGATGGCCTTGACGGCGGCGCGGGCAACGTCTTCCAGGGTCGCGTGGATGATGGTGTCCGGCCCCCGTACCTCGCCGGCAAGCACGATGAGGTTGGTGGTGCACAGGGTCTCGACGCCGACGCGCGAATGGGGGTCGGCGGCAAGGTAGGTATCGACGACGGCGTCGGAAACGCGGTCGCAAACCTTGTCGGGATGTCCCTCGGAGACGGACTCGCTCGTGAACAGATAATCGGTCTTAGGCACGGTCTACCCCGCTGATCTAGACATGTCGTTCTTGATGGACCAGGGGTCTCAACGCGCGTTTCGCCGATATTTAAGGTCGGAGGACGCCGTCCCAAGCCCACTTAGCGCCTTTTTTTTGCGTGGTGGCAAGCGGTGCAAATCCATCCGCGGCCCCCCCCCTGGAGCGGCGACGGGCGGGGGCTCTTGTGGCAAGCTTTACAACCCCCGTCAAGGGATTTCAGGAAAGCTTCGGGAGGGCATGCCGGGAGACGCGCCGCAGCTCGCGAACCGGCCGGCTAGCGCTTCTTGGGTTTATCCGCCAGGGACTTGGTCAGTTCGAACAACCGCTTGCGGACCCGGGGGTCGGATATCTTGTGGGAGGCACGGACCAGTTCCAGGGTCTCCCGGCGGCTCAACGCGTCCGACTCGAATACGGCCTGCAATCGGTCCCTCAGGCCGGAAACCCGACGCGATGGCTTGGCCTTGGTTTCGTCGTGCATGTCGTCGAAGAAAAACGAAACCGGTACGTCGAGAATCTGGCTGAGCTCGAAAAGCCGGCTCGAACCGATACGGTTGGCCCCGCGTTCGTATTTCTGAACCTGTTGGAAGGTGAGACCCAGGGCGTCGCCGAGCTTGCCTTGGCTCAACCCGAGCAAGGTACGCCACAGGCGCACGCGGGCGCCGACATGTACGTCGACCGGCCGCGGGCCGGTGCCGCGTCGCTTGGTTGCTCGCGCCCTTTTCATGATTGACCGGAGAAAGTAATCATAAAACCTGAAAATTCCTCATAAATTCATCCATCTACGTCAGCCAAGCGATAAGTGAAACA
>DASCNF010000018.1:0-5641 GCA_036011345.1 Rhodospirillales bacterium
GTAGCTTTTCGGTCATGATCGCCATCGTCTACGCTTTCGGCGGCCCGGCCCTGCCGACGGCCGGTGCGGGATGAGGTGGCCTCGTCGGTTCCGGCCTGCGCTACGCGCTCGGCATCTTCCTTCATTTTGGGGCCATCAACATGATCGGCGCGGCGCGTACAGCGATGTTTTTCAACGTGGAACCGATCGTCGCAATGACCGTGGCGGCCTTCCTTCTCGGCGAAAGCCTCACCGTGGTGCAATACGCCGGTAGCGTCTTGGTGGTTGGTGCCCTGGTCATGAGTACTCTGGCCGATCGTCGGCCGAACGATATAATGGCTGCAATCTATGCGACTAACCCGGTGAATGGATATAAACAGCCAATTTCAGATTTGAGTTGGCTTTGGTGCTTATTGTTTGGCGGCCTGTTTTTCGCGTTTAAGGGTGTCTGGAAACATTTCGTCATAAGCTTCGTCCTAAGTATGGTGTCTTTCGGTATAGCTTGGCTCATTTATCCATTTTTTGCGCGAAAGATTGTAATCAACTCCTATCTTGGGAGGGGTTGGTCTATCGACGACGGAAGTGGTCAAGTGCCAGGAGACGAAAGTCAAAGCAGCGACGCAACGGGAGGCGCGGGCTGAGCGAAGGATGCCCTTGATTGCCAAAGCAGGCGTGCTACCAGGCTGCGCCACACCCCGGACCCGTGGAACCGTCGGTTTTCTAGGCCGATTTTCCGAAGCTCGCAAGACCGTTGAAGCGCCATGGCCGGGCGGTCATCATGTCCCGGGCCCGGATCAACAATCGGAAAGGCAGGGACATGGCTTCCACCGAGCTATACGACGCCCTCATCGAGATTTGTCGCGACCGCCGCACCAGCCGCGAATTCGATCCCGATATTGAGGTCCCGCGCGAGCACTTCGACATGATCCTCGAGGCGGCGCGCCACGCGCCGTCGGGCGCCAACACCCAGCCCTGGCACTACGTGGTGGTCAGCGAGCCCGAGGCCAAGGCGGCCATGGCCGATTACTTCATCGCCGAGGCGTCGAGGCGCGCCAAGCTCGGCATGAAGTTCCCGACTCCCAATTACCGCGGCCTGGCCACGGCACCAGGGGTCATCGTGGTGGTCGCCGACTTCCGCTGGATCAACGCCTTTCCGGTGCTCAACGACGGCTCCGAGTTGGACGCGTTGTACAAGCAGAACGCCGAGCGCATCCTACTGCAAAGCGTCGCCGTGTCGACCATGTCGGCGCACTTAGCGGCGGCGGCATTGGGCTACGGTGTGTGGTGGGTGACCGCCATCGGCCAGGAGAACGCGCAATCGGAACTCAAGCCCCTGTTCGGCGTACCCGAAGACCTTGCCATTATCGATATTCTGGTCTTCGGCAAGCCCCTGAAGGCACCCTACAAGCGATGGAAGAAGGCCATGCACGAGATCCGCAGCTTCGAGACTTACAACGCCGACCTCTTCATGGACCAGAAAGCCATCGAAACGTGGATCAAGGAGACCCGCCACAAGGTCATGTTCCGCGACGAATCGCGAATCGACTGAGTAGCGGGCGGAGATTCACTATATCTCAACCATCGGGCCGCTAGACTGGACACGTCCCAGCGGAGAAATACGAGCCCCACCGCCGTATTAGGGTTTGATAGCCATGCTTTCCCTCCTTCAAAATCACCGGTTATTCGCTCGAAATTGATCCAGTTTTTCCGTCCTCACTTGGCCGCCACCGGGGGCAGAGTGGAGAGGGCCTCGGCGAGGGCCGCCTCATCGTAGGGCTCGTCTAAGAGGTCGCCAGCGAAATAATCGGTGTAGGCCTGCATGTCGAAATTGCCGTGTCCGCTCAGATTGAAGAGGATGTTGCGCCCCGCTCCTTCCTCCTTGCACTTGAGGGCCTCGACCACGGCGCCCTGGATGGCGTGGGTGGCTTCAGGCGCCGGGATGATGCCTTCTGTGCGGGCGAACTGCACGCCCGAGGCGAAGCACTCGGACTGCGAGAAGGCCATAGCCTCGATGATGCCGAGGTCCTTGAGGTGGCTGACGATCGGCGCCATGCCGTGATAGCGCAGGCCCCCAGCGTGAAAGCCCGGCGGCACGAAGATGGAGCCCAGGGTGTGCATCTTGACCAGCGGCGTCAGGTGCCCGGTGTCGCCGAAGTCGTAGGCGAACTTGCCCTTGGTCAGGGTCGGGCAATTGGTAGGCTCGGTGGCGATGACGCGCACGTCGCGCCCGCCGCGCAGCTTCTCGCCGAGGAACGGAAAGACGAGGCCGGCGAAGTTGCTGCCGCCCCCGGTGCAGGCCACGATGACGTCGGGATAATCGCCCGCCATCTCCATTTGCTTGACGGCTTCCTGGCCGACCACGGTCTGGTGCAGGAGCACGTGGTTGAGGACGCTACCCAAGCTGTACTTGGTGTCGTCGCGCCCTCCTGCCACCTCCACCGCCTCGCTGATGGCGATGCCGAGGCTACCGGTGTTGTCCGGAGTCTCGGCCAGGATGCGCCGCCCTACCTCAGTTTCGTCGCTGGGGCTGGCCACGCAGCGCGCCCCATAGGATTCCATCAGGGCGCGGCGGTAGGGCTTCTGCTGGAAGCTCACCTTGACCATGAAGACGTCGACCTCGAGCCCGAAGAGGGCGCCGGCGAAAGCCAGCGCCGAGCCCCACTGACCGGCCCGGGTCTCGGTGGTCAGCTTGGTAATGCCCTCGGCCTTGTTGTAATAGGCCTGGGCAACTGCGGTGTTGGGCTTGTGGCTACCGGCCGGGCTGGTACCCTCGTACTTGTAATAAATCCGAGCCGGTGTATCGAGGACACGCTCCAGCCGCCGCGCCCGGCACAAGGGCGTCGGGCGCCACATGCGGTAGACGTCTCGTACCTCTTCGGGGATTTTGATGGTTGGCTCGGCGCTCACCTCCTGGCCGATCAGGGCCATTGGGAAAAGAGGCGCCAGGTCGTCGGGGCCGATGGGCTGACCGGTGCCGGGATGGAGGACCGGCGACAGCGGTTCCGGCAGGTCGGCGGCAATGTTGTACCAACTCTCGGGTATGTCGCTTTCGTTAAGCAGAAATTTGACGGTGTCTGACATGGCCAACGCCTCCCCTCTATTCATCCCGCGCTTGCGCCGGCACATTCTAGGAAGTTTCAGCACCACCGCAAGGGCGGCGGGGGTTGCTCCTCACGGATCGAGGGAAAGGGCGGCGACGCGCCGGCTGACGTTCATGCGCAGAATATCCCTGATCTCGGGCAGGGGCCCGAAAAACTCCTTGATGCCGCGGCCTTCCGGGGCGCCCCGTTGCAAGGCGGCGTCCAGGTCCGGCCATAGGCGCTCCACCCTGTCCGGCCGGCAGCCGATCAGGTGGATCTGGTTCCAGCCCGGAAGGCCGTCCCTAGCGAAGACCACCGCCTTGGTCTCTAAGGCCCGGAAGCTCAGGACGTCGCCGGCTTCGACCATGGCCGCGAAGGCGGGACCGACGTTGCGCATCATGGTGAGATGGTATTCGTCGAGGAACGGCTCATGGACATCGATATACTCGACGGTGAAGACTGCTGCCCCGCTCTCCGCCCCTTCGGCCGCCTCGTGATAGCCGAGTGGCATGCTCTCGGCAATCTCGACGCACAACACATGGGCGTTCCCGAAATCGGCGCCCGCCGCCGTCAGGTCCGCTCCCTGGCGGCGCAAGAACTCGCCGGGCTCCGCGCCTTGCGCCATCACGTCCAGGTGCAGGTAGGGCCACGCCGGCACCCCCTTGCGCTCCTTCATCACCGAGACCTGTTCGTAGAGACAGCGCGACGCCAGCAAGCCGTCGTCCTTAAGCGCCCGCCACACCGGGACGCCGTGTTCGGCGAGGCCATCGACATAGGCCTGGCGCCCCTCCTCGGGCTCGTCGACGCAGGTGGCGACGCAGCGCACCGCTATGGTGTCCTTCGCCATGACGGCCGACAGTGGGGCGGCGGCGCGGCAGGTGTCAAGGTGGCGCCTCATTCTGTAGACTGCGCTGCGCCCACCGACCCGAGGAAAGGCCCTGAACCATGCACTATCCCCTGACCGAACGCTTCCAGCGGGTGCCCCTGGCCCACGCCCCGACGCCGCTGGAACCCCTGCCCCGCCTCGCCGAGCACCTAGGCGGACCGGCCATTTACGTCAAGCGCGACGACGCTACGGGGCTGGCCTTCGGCGGCAACAAGACGCGCAAACTGGAGTTCCTGATGGCCGACGCCCTCGACCAGGGCACCGACACCGTGATCACCGTGGGCGGCGTGCAGTCCAACCACGTGCGCCAGACGGTGGCCGCCGCCGCCAAGCTGGGGCTCAAGGCGGAGGCCGTGCTGTGCGACATTGTGGAAGGGCGCGACGAGGAGTACTTCCACTCGGGCAACGTGCTGGTCGATCATCTCATGGGCGCCAGCGTCCACGTCATCGAAGCATCTGTGGACGCCACCGGCTACATGGAGGACCTAGTGGATACGGTGCGCGGCCGTGGCGGCGTGCCCTACATCGTCCCCATGGGCGGTTCGAACCCGGTTGGCGCGCTGGGCTACGTGCGCTGCGCCGAGGAGATCATCGCCCAGGGCGCCGACATCGGCGCTACCCACGTCGTCCACGCTACGGGCAGCGCCGGAACGCAATCGGGGCTGGCCGGCGGGTTGGCCACCCTTGGCTCGCCCCTCGCCTTGGTGGCCATCGGGGTCAAGCCGTCAAACGGCGCCATCAGGCGGGACGTGGAGGCCATCGTGCCCGGCGTCCTCGATCTCCTGAGCGTCGAGGCGGAGGTGCCGCCCGCCCATCTCCACGTCAACGAGGACTACTCGGGCCCGGGCTACGGGCTGCCCACCGACGGGATGGTCGAGGCGGTAACCACGGTGGCACGTCTCGAGGGATTGTTGCTCGATCCGGTTTACACGGGCAAAGCGATGGCCGGGCTGTTCGACCTGGCGCGCACCGGAAAGCTCGGCGCCGAGGACACCGTCGTCTTCGTGCACACCGGCGGGGCGCCGGGGCTTTTCTCCTATCCCTCCTTGTTCCAGGGTTCGTGATCGGATCAGGGCGCCGTTCACGCCTGCCTCAAGGGAGAGATGAAGGTGGCCTACGCCAAGGCCGGCCTGCGCCAGATCAAGGGCTATACCGACTGGCTGGCGGTCAACAACGCTCCCTACCAGTCGGGCACCCACGGCGGCCGCTACGTCAACAACTACACCAATTCCCACGGCGACTACCGTTACAAGAGATTCGAGAAGTCGGGCACGATGCCGCTCGGCTCGGTGCTTACCAAGGACAGCTTCGTGGTGCGCCCGGACGGCAAGGTAGCTATCGGCCCCATGTTCGCCATGGAGAAGATGGACAAGGGCTTCAACAGGGCGTCTTTCGATTGGCGCTACACCCTGGTCATGCCCAACGGCCAGATCGTCAGCATGACCGGCGGCAAGGGTTCGGCCAACGTGAAGTTTTGTTACGAATGCCACGTCGGCGTGGCCGACGGCCAGGACTCCATGATGTTTGCCCCCGAGGAGTCCCGGAAGAAGTTCTAGGGATAAATTGTCACAGGTTTGTGAAAGAGAATGATTGCTTACGATTTCCAACCGAAGTACTCAGAGCGAAGAATGGCCTTGCGCGACATGCTCCCCGTTCGATGCGATCTGGGATACCGATAAACAAGAGGACTTCCAAA
>DASCNF010000019.1:0-5754 GCA_036011345.1 Rhodospirillales bacterium
CAGGTGGGATTCGTCGACGATTTCCAGGCGTAGCGGCGAAAACGCCTCCTTTAGTTTCTTCTCGATGGCGGCGGCCACACTCATACCCGGGCAGCTCCTGGCGGGAGGGCACGGCATCGACCGGTCCGAAGCCCGGCGCTTGCCCTACACGCGCCGACCCACCATAGTTGATCACATGTCTGGAAGAAAAGGAAAGTCGCGGTATTGGGCATCTCAGGCCAAAGACGGCACCGAGAACGGTTGCGCCTGGGCCGGTTGCAAGGACATGGGGCTTTACCGGGCGCCGCGCTCTCGCGAGGTGCTGACGGAATATTCCTGGTTTTGCCTCGACCACATCAGACAATACAACGCCACTTGGAATTATTTCTCGGGCATGACCGACGAACAGGTGGAGGCCGACGTACGCCGGGATACGGTCTGGCAGCGACCCACCTGGCCGTTGGGCGGCAGCAACTACCGTTTCGATTCGAGCCAGATACGCGACGGATTCGGGTTTCTCAACGGTGCGCCACCCGGGGCCGGCGCGCGGCGCGCCAGGACGCTCGAGGAACAGGCCTTGCTCGTCTTCGACCTCACTCCCCCCATCAACACGGATACCGTCAAGGCCCGCTACAAGGCCTTGGTGAAGCGCCACCACCCCGACGCCAACGGCGGCGACAAGACGGCCGAGGAAAAGTTCAAGCAAATCAGTGACGCCTACCGCACAATCATGGCCAGCTTTGACTCTTGACCCGCGGGCTTTCGATCCTTTAACAGCACACGTCCGCCCCAGCGCCCTTCAGACAATTATGGGATTATCGTTCGATGACGACCGCCCAAACAGCTGATGCCGCCAATTTTGGCGACGCCCACCACCCGCTCGACGCGCCGGACATCACCATTTCCGTCCGCCAGACCTTTGGCATCGACAGCGACCTTCAGGTGCCGGCCTTCAGCGAGAGCAGCGATCACGTCCCCGATACGGACGAAGCCTACCAGTTCGACCACGAAACCACCCTAGCCCTGCTCGCCTCCTTCTGCCACAACCGCCGCTGCATGATCCAGGGCTACCACGGAACCGGAAAGTCGACCCACATCGAACAGGTGGCGGCGCGCCTTAACTGGTCGTGCATCCGGGTCAACCTAGACGGCCACATCTCGCGCATCGACCTCATTGGCAAGGACGCCATCGTGGTGCGGGACGGCAAGCAGGTGACCGAGTTCCGCGAGGGTATCCTGCCGTGGGCGTTGCAGCATCCGACGGCCTTGTGCTTCGACGAATACGACGCCGGGCGGCCCGACGTCATGTTCGTCATCCAACGCGTGCTCGAGGTGGACGGCAAGCTGACGCTGCTCGACCGCAACAAGATCATCCGTCCGCACCCCTATTTCCGCCTGTTCGCCACCACCAACACGGTGGGGTTGGGCGACACCACGGGGCTCTATCACGGCACCCAGCAGATCAACCAAGGCCAGATGGACCGCTGGAACGTCGTGACCACGCTGAACTACCTGCCGCACGACGACGAAGTGAGGATCGTGACCGCCAAGGCACCGTCCTACGACTCCCCGGAGGGGCGGCAAACGGTGGGCGCGATGGTGGAACTGGCGGCGCTGACGAGGGCAGGGTTCATCAACGGTGACATATCCACGGTCATGTCGCCGCGTACCGTGCTCACCTGGGCGGAAAATACCGAAATCGTCGGCGACCAAGCCTTCGCCTTCCGCCTCACCTTCCTCAACAAGTGCGATGAAGTAGAGCGCCCCGTGGTCGCCGAATACTATCAACGTTGTTTCGGCGAGGAACAGACCGGATCGGCGGCCAACCCCACGCTGTCCTAGGGTCTTATCGTCCTCGATCAAAACGATCCGGGACGTGAATAAGCCCCTGAATATATGAATTCGAGGCCGAAGCCTGGCAAGGATGCCAACATGGATAAATCCGAAGATCGCCAGGAACTTCTAAAACGGGTGACCGCGGCGACCCTGAGGGCGGTGTCCGGGCTTCCGCAGCTGACCGTGTCCTTTGCCCACGAGGTGCCGAACCTGTCCGGTGACGCCGCCCGCCTCCCCATGCCGCCTCATCATTTAGCGCCACTGGAGGTGACCCGCCTGCGCGGCTCGGCGGATGCCATGGCACTGCGCCTGCGCCACCACGACAAGAAGGTGCACCAGAGCCACCTGCCGGGCGGGCGTGAAGCCCGTGAGATTTACAACGCCGTGGAGCAGGTTCGTGTAGAAGCCCTGGGCTGCAAACGCTTCGCCGGTATGGCCGAGAACCTGGAGGCGGTCCTCAAGGAGCGCTGCCGGCACCGCGGCTACGACGAAGTCACTGAGCGCGAGGAGAAAAATTTGCCCGAGGTCATCGGCCTCCTGGTGCGGGAAAGGCTGACCGGCACCGCGCCGCCGGAGAAGGCGGCAGGCATGGTCGACCTGTGGCGGGACTGGGTCAACGAACGGATCGGCGGGGAAATCGAGGGCCTCGAAGAGCGCGTAAACGACCAGAAATCGTTTTCAGAGGCCCTCGCCGAGCTGATCGATCACCTGGCGCTGATCGACGACACCGAGGCCCTCGACGACGAAGACGGCGACGACGAAGGCGAGCAGGACGAGGAACAGTCCGAGGACGACCGCTCCGAGGGGGGCGACCAGAAAACTGAAGGCGCGCTTTCCGCCGACGAAGGCGAAGACGAATTCGAGGACAGCGACGACACCAGCGACGGCGATACCGACGAGCAGTACATGGCCGGCCAGGGCGACGAGGATCCCTCGGGCCGCTCCGAGAGAAGAGACTCGTGGCCCGACAACCGCCGGGCGCGGGGCCCCGTCTACCGCCCCTATACCACGGAGTACGACGAGGCGGTGGAGGCCGAATCGCTTTGCGAGCCGGACGAGCTGGCGCGCCTACGCGCCCAGATGGATCAGCAACTGGCTAGCCTGCAAGGCCTGGTGGCACGCCTCGCCAACCGGTTGCAACGGCGCCTCATGGCCAAGCAAACCCGGTCATGGGAATTCGACCTCGAAGAAGGGTTGCTCGACGCGGGGCGCTTGGCGCGCGTCGTCATCGATCCCTTCCACCCCCTGTCGTTCAAGCAGGAACTGGAAACCGACTTCCGCGACACCGTGGTGGCGTTGCTTATCGACAACTCGGGCTCCATGCGCGGGCGTCCCATAACCGTGGCGGCGCTTTCCGCCGACATCCTGGCCAGGACCCTGGAGCGCTGCGGCGTCAAGGTGGAGATCCTCGGTTTCACGACCCGTGCCTGGAAGGGCGGCGCCTCGCGCGAAAAATGGGTGGCCGACGGAAAGCCGCGCAATCCGGGCCGCCTCAACGACCTGCGCCACATCGTCTACAAGGCGGCCGATGCCCCCTGGCGGCGCGCCCGCAAGAGCTTGGGCTTGATGCTGCGCGAAGGCCTCCTGAAGGAAAACATCGACGGCGAGGCCCTGCTGTGGGCCCACAACCGGCTACTAGCGCGGCCCGAGCAGCGGCGCATCCTGATGGTCATTTCCGACGGCGCGCCGGTCGACGACGCCACCCTTTCCGCCAACCCGGGAAATTACCTGGAGCGTCACCTGCGCCAGGTCATCGAATGGATCGAAACGCGCTCGCCGATCCAGCTTACGGCTATCGGCATCGGCCACGACGTTACCCGCTACTACAACCGCGCCGTCACCATCATCGACCCCGAGGAACTCGGCGGCACGGTGATGCAGAATCTCACCGAACTGTTCGACGAGGACGTGGAATTCCCCGGCCAGCGGCGCCACGCGGGGCGCCGTTGAGGGAAACCGTCGGCGGCGGCCGTCCGCCGGAAACACGACCCATCGCCTGAACCTCGAGGAAAGCCGCCCCATGGCGCTGTTCCCTCTGAAGGACGACAATCCGCTCACCCGTATCCCGTTCCAGTACCTGACGGCCGTCCTCGTCGGCATTTGCGTCGTCGTGTTCCTGTGGCAAGTGTCGCTGGCGGCGGAGGGCGAGACCGCGATCCTCGGGCTCGGCGCCATCCCCGCCGTGCTGTTCGGCATCCGCGAACTAGCCCCCGAGTTGGTCCTGGTGCCGGCACCGCTGACCCTGGTCACCAGCATGTTCCTGCACGGCGGCTGGATGCACCTCATCGGCAACATGGCGTTCCTGTGGATCTTCGGCGACAACATCGAGGATTCCATGGGTCACTCGCGGTTCCTGGTGTTCTACCTGCTTTGCGGCGTCGCCGCGGCCCTGGCGCATGCCGCCCTCAATGCCGATTCGATCGCCCCCATGGTGGGCGCTAGCGGCGCCATTTCCGGCGTGCTCGGCGCCTATCTCGTGCTCCATCCGAAGACGCGGGTACTGGTGCTGTTCATGCTCATGGTGACGCGCCTGCCGGCCTTCGTCGTGCTCGGCGCCTGGATCGGGCTGCAGGTGTTCAACGCGACCATGAGCGGGGGCGCGGCGGGCGGCGACACGGCGTGGTGGGCGCACATCGGCGGCTTCGTCGCCGGCGCCGCGCTCATCGTACCGTTCCGCCACAAGACGGTGCCGCTGTTCGACGGCGGCGGCTTGCTGGGGCGCCGTGGCCGGACCGCGCCACGCCGCCGACGCCGCAAACGCCGCTCGATCGTTCCCGACAGCCGCAAGGGGCCGTGGGATTAGGGTGGGGGCGGATGGTGGGCCGCAAGCACCCCGGTTTAAACAAAACCCTTGGCACGTTGTACACAAATAACTACAATATATTTTTTTATAGTACAAAGTAGATCATGACAGACTCCTCCGTTTTTTCCGTGCGCCTCGACGCGCGGCTCAAGGACCAAGTAGACACCCTGGCGCGCGCCGTCGAGCGCCCCCGTTCCTGGGTCGTGGCGCGGGCCATCGAGGAGTACGTGGGGCGCGAAGCTTGGCAAATAGCCGAAATCGAGAAGGGCATCAAGGAGGCCGACGCCGGTGACTTCGCCTCCACCGAGGAGGCAGCCCAGACATTAGCGAAGTGGGCCGATGCGGATTAGGTGGGTCCGCGCCGCCCTCCGCAATCTCGACCAAGCCGCCACTTACATCGCCAAGGACGATCCGCGAGCCGCCGCCCGAATGATCAGCCACGTGCGTGACTCCGTGGAGCGGCTGGGCCGCCATCCAGCCCTCGGGAGGCCGGGCCGGGTACCCGGCACACGGGAACTGGTGGTCACGGGGACACCTTTTGTCATCCCCTATCGCGTACGCGGAAACACCATCGAAATCCTTCGCGTATTCCATGGAGCCCGACGTTGGCCAGAAGACCTGTAACAGCCCCGTGTGGCCGCCGCCGGCGGGATGGTGCCATGACTGTGCCGGGACGGACACCAAGGTCGGCCATGCGAGTCTCGAACCCCCTATTCCTTTGTCTCTTTGCCGCCGCGTGGTGTGCCATCGGTGCCATCGGGGCGCACGCTGAGGCGGTGCGTGTCGAAGTTGAGACCATTCCCCCTCAACGCCGAAGACGCCGGCCAGACCACCGTCGGCCGCCTCGATTTCCAGGGCGGTTTGGCACTGAGCTCGCCCGATCCCCGCTTCGGCGACTTCTCGGCGCTCGGCGTCAGCGCCGACGGCTGGCGCATGGTGGCGCTGACCGACCGGGGGGCGCGCTTCAGCGCCCGCCTCGCCTATGACGAACGGGGCCAACTGACGGGGCTTCGAAACACCAACATGGGCGCCATGAGCGGCCTCGACGGGGCGCCGCTCGAGGGCACCTTCTCGACCGACGCCGAGGCCATGTGCGCCGGTGTCGAGGGGGAGATCATCGTCGCCTTCGAACGGCG
>DASCNF010000020.1:0-3939 GCA_036011345.1 Rhodospirillales bacterium
CGACTTGGTGCTCTACTTCCCAAGCCTGCTCGGCAACAAATTCGGAAAAGACATCGAAAACCACCGTTTGCGCCGCGAAATCATCGCCACCGTCGTCACCAACAGCATGGTCAATCGCGTCGGCGCAACGTTCGTTCACGAATTCGCCGAAAAAACCGGCATGGCGCCGAGCGTCATCGTTCGCGCCTACGTCATCGCGCGCCAAGTCTTCGGGTTGCGCGGATTGTGGCAGGAAATCGAAAGCCTCGACAACAAGGTGCCCGCCAGGGTGCAGACGGCCATGAGCCTCACAATGTGCAATCTCATGGAGTGGGTCATCCTGTGGTTCCTGCGCAACGGTCGCCAACCGCTTGACATCGGCACCCATGTTGCGCGTTACGAACACGGCGTCTCCGCCCTGGCCTCGTCTCTCAATGATGTGGTTCCGCCCCACTATCTCAACGACGCGAAACTGCGGGCGCAACCTTACATGGATCACGGCGTTCCCAAGGACTTGGCATTGCGCGTTGCCGGGATGGTCAATCTGTACACCGGGTGCGATATCATACGCCTCGCCACTCAGCGCAAGCTCGCCGTTGGCACCGTGGCGCGGCTCTACTTCGCGGTTGGCGCGCGCTTCCGTTTGGGGCGCCTGCGCGGCGCGGCGGCCAGGATCGATTCGGGCAGCTACTGGCAACAACTCGCGGTGGCGGCGTTGATCGAGGAGATTTACGCCCATCAGCTGGACCTGACCTCCCAGGTACTGGACTTCGCGGGTGGCACGAAGGACGCGCAAAAGGCGATCGCCATCTGGTCTGGAAAGCAACAAACGGCCATCGATCAGGCCGAGCAGCTCTTGTCCGAGCTGTGGTCGACGGAACTCACCGATCTTTCCATGATTGCCGTGGCCAGCCAGCAGTTCCGCTCGCTTGTCGCCTCTGCGGCACCCTCGTAGCAATCGGCGACATCAAACGTTGGCCCCCGCGCCAGGAGTCCCCGAGAGCGAGAAACGCCGAACCCCGCGCCACGCCCTTTTCTCTTGGTGCCTGTTCGATTGGGCTAATTCCGCTTTCCCCACGGTCATCACCACGTTCGTGTTCGCCGCCTATTTCATCGAATCCGTCGCCGCCGATCCGGTGAGCGGAACGTCCCAGTGGGGATACGCTATGAGCGTCTCGGCCCTAGCGGTCGCCTTCATGGGGCCTGTTCTCGGCGCTACTGCCGATCATGCCGGCCCGTGCAAACCCTGGATCATGGCTTTTTCAGCCATCTGCGTGGCAGCCACGGCGATGCTTTGGTTCGTCCGCCCCGATACGTCCTGGGTGCTTTGGGCGCTGGTTTTTGTCGGGCTCGCCAATTTCGCCTTCGAGATGGGAATGGTGTTCTACAACGCCATGCTGCCCGAGCTGGCGGAGCGCGCCTGGATGGGGCGGATTTCCGGCTGGGGATGGGGCCTCGGCTATGCTGGAGGGCTTGCCTGCCTGGGCTTGGTGCTTGTCGGGTTTGTCCAGCCCGAGGTGCCATGGTTCGGCCTCGACAAGGCGGCGGCCGAGCACGTGCGCGCCACGGCGTTTCTGGTGGCGGCATGGTTCGCCATTTTCTCCGTGCCGCTTTTCCTCTTCACGCCGGAGACGCGGGCCCGCGGACTGGCCCCCGCCGAGGCCGTACGCCGGGGCTTGGCGTCTCTGGTCGCCACCCTCGGGCACGTTCGCGACTACGCCGACGTAGCGCGCTTCCTGCTGGCGCGCATGATTTACACCGACGGGTTGAACACCCTGTTTGCCTTCGGCGGTATTTACGCCGTCGGCACCTTCGGCTTCGACTTCGCGGAGCTCGTCGTCTTCGGCATCGCCTTGAATGCGACCGCCGGCGCCGGCGCAGCCCTGTTCGCCTGGGTCGACGACAGGATCGGCCCCAAGCGCACCGTGCTCATCTCGATCGCCGCGCTGACGGTGCTGGGCGGTGGCCTGCTCGTGGTCGAGGGCAAAGGCCTGTTTTGGGCGCTGGGCCTACCCTTGGGCATTTTCGTAGGTCCGGCTCAGGCGGCCAGCCGCTCGTATATGGCGCACTTGGCGCCGGCCCGCCTGCGCACCGAGATGTTCGGCCTCTACGCGCTGTCGGGCAAGGCCACGGCTTTCGTGGGGCCAGCCGTGCTCGCCTGGGCTACGGCGGCGGCGGGCAGCCAGCGCGTCGGCATGGCGACCGTCGTCGCCTTCTTCGTCGTCGGTATGGTCTTGCTGTTGCCGGTTCCCGATGCGCGCCGTTGAACCGGGGACCAGAATGAGCGAGAATCGCGGTTACCCACCCGTTGCGCCCGCCCGACAAGTTCTAGGTAGATCCGTCCGATGACCTTTCCCGACAAAAATTACGAGGAGATCGCCGCTTTCTGCGATGCCTATTTCGAGCGTGTTTCCGTCGCTCACGCATCGGTGGACCGCACTAGGATGGCCGAGGCGGCGCGCCTCCTGGCCGACGCCTACGACAGGGGCGCGACGCTCTTCGTATGCGGCAACGGGGGCTCGGCAGCCATCGCCAACGCCTTCGTGTGCGACCACGCCAAGCTCATCCAGACCAACACCGATCTGGTGCCGCGCGTCGTTTCGTTGAGCGATAACGTCCCCATGATCACGGCCATCGCCAACGATATTTCCTACGACGACATATTCGCGTTTCAACTGCGCACCGCGGCGCGTCCGGGTGACGTGCTGCTGACGGTGAGCGCGTCCGGGGATTCCGAGAACGTGGTGCGTGCCGCCCAATGGGCCCGCGGCAACGGGCTCGACGTGGTCGCCTTTACCGGGTTTTCCGGCGGCCGCACGGCGGACCTGGCCAACGTGCGCGTGCACGCCGAGGGAGACAACTACGGCGTCATCGAGGACACCCACCAGTCGCTGATGCACATCCTCGCCCAATACATTCGTCTTTCTCGCATGGGCGAGGACCTCATTGCCGAGCGCAAGTTCTGAAGGTGTCGGGGAAGGGGGAGGAAACCATGGATATGGGGATTGCCGGCAAGACGGCGCTGCTGCTGGCCAGCACCAAGGGCCTGGGCTTCGGTTGCGCCAAGGCCCTCGTCGGCGAGGGGGTGAAGGTGGCGATCAGTGGGCGCACCCCCGAGACCGGCGCGGCGGCGGCCGAGAATTTAGGTGCCAACGCCCATTTCATCGCCGCCGATATCGCGCAGCCCGAGGATCGTGCCCGCCTCTACGCGGAAGCCAAGGCCCATCTCGGGGCCATCTCCATCCTTGTCACCAACGCCGGGGGTCCGCAGACCGGCGCCTTCATGGACGTGACCGCGGATGACTGGTCCCAGGCCTTCGAGCTGGTCATTGCCTCGGCAGTCGATATCGTCCGGCGTTGCGTGCCAGACATGGTGGAAGCTGGCTTTGGGCGCATCGTCAATATCAGTTCGATGTCGGCCAAGGAAACGACACGCGGCACGGCCCTCGCCAATTCGCTAAAGCCAGGGCTGGTCGGGGCCTTTGCCACGCTCGGGCGCGAGCTGGCCGAGACCGGCGTCACCGCCAACAGCATCATGCCCGGGCCCTTCGACACCGAGCTTCTGCTCCGGGTGGCCAACAAGCTCGTCGGGCGCGAAGACACCACCGCCGAGGAGGCGGCCGAGATCTATGCCCAGGAGGGACCGATGAAACGTCTCGGCCGAACAGAGGAATTCGGCGCCCTCTGCGCGTTCCTGTGCTCGCGCCACGCCGGATACATCACGGCGCAAAGCTATGTCATCGACGGGGGCCACGTGAAATCCCTATTCTGATTGCGTCCGCCTCCACCAAGCGTACCAGACGTCGAAGTCATAGGCCAGGCCGGTGAAGTCCTAAACTTGCTGGATAAATTGGTATGGGTGCATCCTCGCTGAGGTTTCGGAAACCAGCGCCGGTGGCTGCCGGTGCCAGCAAGGGGGCACCCGATGTTGTTGAGAGTACCGGCGTCGATGCGCACGCG
>DASCNF010000021.1:0-2905 GCA_036011345.1 Rhodospirillales bacterium
ACCGCCCCGGCCATAGCCCGGGAGTTGGCGGACTGGATCGTCGACGGCGAGGTCGCGGACGACTTCCGCCAACTCAGCTATGACCGGGTGCCCGCCGACAACCTGTTCCACCAGAAATTCGGTGGCAACCGGGTGTGAGGCCAAGCATGGTTCTCGATCGCTCCTACGTGGACGAGCCGCGGTCTGGCGAGAAGGTCATCGCCCTGGGCCGTGATAAAGGGGGGGGGAGATTCCCCTGGAGGAGATTGCGTAGGCCAGCACCCAGGTCTCGCTCAACCGTGCCGCTCCGTAGGCATGGTCCCGGGGCCAGCCGCCCGGGCCTCCAGGCGGCCGGCAAGCATGCACCACAGCAAAGCCAGGACTTGCAGGGTGATGACGGCCCACAGGGAGGCCAGGTGGCCCGACACCGCGTAGCCGCCATCGGCCGTGCCGGGGAAGGTGTCGATCACCACGCCGGTCAGCCACTGCGTCAGGAACACGGTGACGAACATCAGCCCGTTCACGGCGCTTGCCGCCCGTCCCGCGGTTCCTGGCGGATATGACCGGGCGACGATGGCATACACCACCATCGGGCAGGCAAAGAACAGTGCCGACGCGGTCCACAGCAGGCCCGGCGCCAGCCCGCCCCGGGTCACGGCCAGCAGTACCTGCAGCCCGATCGACAGGCCGAAGCCGCCGAGGGCGAGCGCCTGCAGGACCTGGGGCCGGCCGCCAAGACGGGCCGACAGCCAGGCGAAGCCGAGGTTGCCGAACAGCATGGCCGTGAACATGGCGAACAATACCCAAGCCTGCATGGTTGCATCGTAGCCGGCGACGTCGCGCAGCCACAGCGGCGCCCACAAGGTCTGGTAGGCGATCGCCACGCCCACGCCGCCCATGGCGATGGGCGTGAACCGCCAGAACCGAAGACTGGTCAGGATCACGCCATAGGCCCGCAAAGGCCGGTCCCGGTCCGCCGGGGCGGCGGCGTGGCGGGGGACGAAGGCGAGCACGGTCAGCATGACGACGAGGCACGCGCCGGCCAGGCCGGCGATCACGCCCCGCCATGACACGACGGTCAGCAGTTCCACCATCGGCCCCGTGGCGACCATGCCACCGAGTGCCGTCAGTGCCACCAGGGTCGCCGTGATCGAGGCCAGCCGTCGGGGCGGGAACCACAGGCGCCCCGCCGTGAAGCCACCGGTCAGGCTGGCGGCCATGCCGACGCCGATCAGGAACCGGCCCACGGTGAGGCCGACCATGCCCGTGGCCGTGACGTAGACGAGGCAGCCGATGGTGGCGATGGCCAGCAATGTCGCGACCACACGGCGCGGGCCGTAGCGATCCAGCGCCAGCCCTATCGGCAGCTGGGCCAGGGCGAAGGCGACGAAGAAGGCGCTGGTCACGAAGCCGAGCTCGGCCGGGCCGAAGCCGAACTCGTCGACCAGTGCCGGCACGATCATCGCATTGTTGACGCGCAACGCGTAGTCGAGCGGGCCGTACAACAAGAATGGCGTGAGGATAAGCAGGGAGCGACCCGCCGCCAAAGCAGAATCGGACGGGCTTTCCGTCACGGGACGGCCGCAGAAGGTGCCGCCATCGGCTTCCCCCTTCCCCCTTTTTGCCCCCTTTCCCATAAACCGAGGCCCGGTCAAACTAGCACCGGCAGAGGTGTGCCGAAAGTCGGCTTGTGATGCAGTGGAAGGCAAACCTTAACGCCGCCGACTCATCGAAGGTATCACCGAGTTTACCTGCAGGGCCTACGACGTGACGCCCGAGACAGTCACGGTCTACGTCTTCGACGCATCAAAGGACCGGGTCGCCCACGGCGGCGTCCTCGCCTGCGACGGTGGAAAAAGGGCCACCCTGGCGGACAAATCGTGGCTGATGAGCGAATATTGACGCCCTCCGCCGCTTCGTGAGGGGCGGTTCGCGCGCATTCCCGGGTTATCGTTGGATTCCCATTTGCGGCCGTATCCGCCACTGGCCATCGAGCCCGCGCACCCAGGCCTCGGGATAGAGGTAGGCCGTGGTGCAGGCGTGACCGGGGGTCAGCAGGACGCGCTCGCCGATGGTCATTTCGGCGGCGCCGACGACGGCGTATTCCTCTGTCATTTCCCGAATTTCGTCCGGCCAGCCGAAGCGCTCGCCGAGGGGCAGGTCGGAGCCCACCGCCTTGAGGCCGGCGTCGAGGGTGACGGTCTCGCCATGGCCCGTGATCACGGTGGCCAGGACATAGGCACCCTGGCGCCAGCCAAGATGGGCGAGGTCCCGCGCGTGGCGCAGACTGGAGAAGACCCAGCTCCCCGGCGACAACCGCAGGCGCGGATGGGGCGGCCAAAGATCGAAGGTGTAGCTGCTCCCGGCGACAATGTCCGAGGCGTCCGGGTCGGGATCGGCCTCGGCGAGGAAGTCGAACAAGTCCGAAGCGATCCGCCCGACGGCCGCGGCGCGCCGCTCCCGGTCAGGATCGTGCAAGTGGCCCTCGTAGAGGTGCCAGCCGGCGAACACGCCGGCCCGGGCCAGATCGGCGGCCAATTCACGAGCCACGGGCCCAAAGGGAACGCCGGAGCGACCGAGGCCGGGATCGATGTCTAGATAGAGCCGCACCGGGGACGGCCGGGCGCCGTCCAGACGCGCGTGCCAAAGATCGAAGCCGGGCCGCGAATCGACAAGGGCGGAGACCCGCGCTTCGGGGTGTTGGCGGGCCGCCGCGATAACGCGCTCGACGGCACTACCCTGGACCGAGGGATAGGCCCACAGGACCTCGCCGGCGCCGGCGGCAAGAACCATCTCAACCTCGGCCGGCGTCGCCGTTTTGAAGGCACGCACACCCTGGGCTAAAAGATCGGCCACCAGCCACGGCGCGCGGTGGGTTTTGACGTGGGGGATCAGGCGCTCGACGCCGCCGACGGCCTGGGCGGTC
>DASCNF010000022.1:0-10382 GCA_036011345.1 Rhodospirillales bacterium
CAAGAAAGTCGGCACCATCGATCTCGACGATACGGTGTTCGGCCTCGATGCGCGTACCGACATCCTCGCCCGCGTCGTCAACTGGCAGTTGGCGAAGCGTCGTGCCGGCACCCATAAGGTGAAGGCGCGCAGCGAGATCCAGGGATCGACCCGCAAAATAGTTCGCCAGAAAGGCTCGGGCGGGGCCCGACACGGTTCCAAAAAGGCGCCGCAGCTTCGCGGTGGCGGAGTCACCTTCGGCCCGGTGCCGCGCAGCCACGACTATGGATTGCCAAAGAAAGTGCGCAAGCTGGCCCTGAAGACGGCCCTTTCGGTAAAACGTTCGGAAGGCAAGCTGGTGGTGCTTGACACGGCCAAGTTGAAAGAACCGAAAACCGCCCAGTTGGTCAAACGTCTCGGTAAGCTGGGCTGGGCTTCGGCGCTCGTCATTGACGGCGCCGAGACCGACGCCAACTTCGTGCGCGCCGTGTCCAACATCACCCACCTAGACGTGTTGCCGAGCCAAGGAGCCAACGTCTACGACATCTTGCGCCGCGATACGCTGGTCCTCACCAAGGACGCCGTCGACCGGCTGGTGGAGCGCTTGAAATGAGCAGGTCGCGCCGCATCGCTCCGATGATCAGCAAGTCGCGCATGTACGAGATGGTGCGCGCGCCGATCATCACCGAGAAGACGACCCTGCTTTCAGAGCAGAACCAGGTGAGCTTCCGCGTGCCGCTGGCGGCCACTAAACCCGAGATCAAGGCCGCCGTGGAAGGGCTGTTCGACGTCAAGGTGATAGCCGTGAACACCCTGCGCCAGAAAGGCAAGGCAAAGAGCTACAAGGGTCGTCCCGGCAAGCGCGGTGATACCAAGAAGGCTATCATCACCCTGGCCGAAGGCCAGTCGATCGACGTGACCACGGGAGTCTGATAGATGGCCCTGAAGCAGTACAATCCGACCACGCCGGGACGCCGCGGCCTCGTGCTCGTCGACCGATCAGCCTTGTGGAAGGGTAAGCCGGAGAAGTCCCTGACCTCCGGGTTAAACAAGAAAGGCGGGCGCAACAACGCCGGACGCATCACGGCGCGCCGCCGCGGCGGCGGCCACAAGCGGCGCTACCGGAAAATCGACTTCAGGCGCAACAAGTTCGGCGTGCCGGCAACCGTCGAGCGTTTGGATTACGATCCTAACCGTACCGCCTTCATCGCTCTCATCCGCTACGAGGATGGAGAACTCGGCTACATCCTGGCGCCCCAGAGGCTGAAGGCGGGCGATGTGGTGGTGGCCGACGAGAAGGCCGACATCAAGCCCGGCAACGCCATGCCCATGGCCAACATCCCAGTGGGCACCATTATCCATAACGTTGAGATGAAGCTGGGCAAGGGCGGGCAGATTGCCCGCGCCGCCGGCACCTACGTGCAGCTCGTCGGCAAGGACCAGGGCTATGCGCAGATCAAGCTCAATTCCGGTGAGTTGCGCATGGTGCGGGCTGAGTGCATGGCGACCGTCGGCGCCGTCTCCAATTCCGACAAAGCCCGGATCAAGCTGGGCAAGGCGGGACGCAAGCGCTGGTTGGGCAAGCGGCCCTCGGTGCGCGGCGTCGCCATGAACCCGATCGACCATCCACACGGCGGCGGGGAGGGCCGCACTTCAGGCGGCCGTCACCCGGTAACCCCTTGGGGCAAACCGACCAAGGGCAAGCGCACCCGCCACAACAAGAAGACCGACGCCTTGATCATGCGCCGTCGTCACAGCGCCAAGTAGAGGGAGAGGGTCTGTGGCTAGATCCGTATGGAAAGGTCCTTTCGTCGACGGCTATCTGCTCAAGAAAGCGGAGGAGGCGCGCGCTTCCGGCCGCAATGAGGTCATCAAGATATGGTCGCGCCGCTCGACGATTCTGCCGCAGTTTGTGGGCCTCACTTTCGGCGTCTACAACGGACGCAAGTTTATTCCCGTTTTGGTGACCGAAAACATGATCGGCCACAAGTTCGGAGAATTCTCGCCGACGCGCACATTTTTCGGCCACACCGCCGATAAGCGGGTGAAAAGGGAATAGACCATGGGTAAGAAATCCACCGAAAGGCCTCTTGCCGACAACGAAGCGATGGCCGTGGCAAGACAGATACGTGTCAGCCCGCAGAAGCTGAATCTGGTGGCCGACACCATCCGCGGTAAGAAATGCGGAGCGGCCCTCAACGAACTCATGGTATCGCACCGGCGTGTCGCCGTCGAAGTGCGCAAGGTTCTGCAGGCGGCTATTGCCAACGCCGAAAACAACCACCAACTGGACGTCGACCGTCTGTACGTTGCCGAGGCCTCGGTGGGACGGACGCTTGTCATGAAACGCTGGCGCGCCCGCGCCCGTGGCCGGGTCGGGCGGATCAAGAAGCCGTTCAGCAATCTGCGTCTCGTGGTTCGCGAGGGCGAGGAGGTGGTGTAATGGGACAGAAGGTAAATCCGATCGGGTTTCGGCTTGGCATCAACCGCACCTGGGATTCGCGCTGGTACGCGGAAGACGACTACGTCGAGCTTCTCCATGAGGACCTGAAGATCCGCGAGTTTCTGCGTACCCACCTGGCACAGGCTGGCGTCTCGCGCATCGTTATAGAGCGTCCGGCGAAAAAGGCCCGGGTGACCATTCACACGGCGCGGCCCGGCGTGGTCATCGGCAAGAAAGGCGCCGACATCGAGAAGCTGCGCGCCGAGCTCACCAAGATGACCGGCTTCGACGTGCATCTCAACATCGTCGAGATTCGCAAGCCCGAGATCGACGCCCAGATGGTCGCCGAAAACGTCGCCCAACAGCTCGAGCGCCGCGTCCATTTCCGCCGCGCTATGAAGCGCGCCGTACAATCGGCCATGCGCCTCGGCGCCCAGGGCATCCGCATCAATTGCGGCGGCCGTCTCGGCGGCACCGAAATCGCCCGCATGGAATGGTACCGCGAGGGCCGCGTGCCCCTGCACACCCTGCGCGCCGACCTGGACTACGGTTTGACCACCGCCAAAACGACTTACGGCACCTGCGGTGTAAAGGTGTGGGTATTCAAGGGCGAGATCATGGCTCATGACCCGATGGCCATCGACAAGCGCGCCGCCGACCAGCAAACGCAACGGTAGAAGTCATGCTCAGCCCCAAAAGAACAAAATTCCGTAAGGCACACAAGGGCCGCATCCACGGCGCCGCTAAGGGCGGGACCCGACTCAACTTCGGTTCCTACGGATTGAAGGCGATGACGCCGGCCCGGGTCACGGCGCGCCAGATCGAGGCGGCGCGGCGCACCATCACGCGCCACATGAAGCGCACAGGGCGCGTTTGGATCCGCATTTTTCCGGACCTCCCGGTATCCCAGAAGCCGGCCGAGGTGCGCCAGGGCAAGGGCAAGGGCGCGCCCGAGTACTGGGCCTGCCGTATCAAGCCCGGCCGGATCATGTTCGAGGTCGACGGCGTAACCGGGCAGACGGCGCGGCAAGCTTTCGAGTTGGCCGCCGCCAAGCTGCCGCTGGGAACGCGCGTGGTGTCGCGATTGGGCGAGGAAGATTGAGGCCATGAAGGCGGTGGACCTAAGGGCGAAAAGTGAGGACGAGTTGAAGGACCAACTCGTCAACTTGCGCAAGGAGTCGTTCAACCTGCGCTTCCAGGCGACCAGCGGGCAGCTCGCCAACACGGCCCGCGTGTGCGAAGTGCGCCGCGACATTGCGCGTATTCGAACCATACTGGGCGCACGCGCGGCCCAGGTCTCGAAGGAGGGTTAAGAGGTATGCCGAGACGCGTCGTTCAGGGTGTGGTGGTCAGCGACAAGATGGACAAGACCATCGTGGTCCTGGTCGAACGTCGGGTCATGCATCCTTTATATAAGAAGTTCATCAGGCGCAGCAGCAAGTACGCGGCTCACGACGAGACCAACGCCTGCAAGGTAGGTGACTTGGTGCGTATCCGCGAAAGCCGCCCCCTTTCCAAGCGCAAGCGCTGGGAAGTGGCGGGCGGGGACGCGTGAGAACGGCACCGATGAAGGTGCGGGTGGAAAGACGATGATTCAGGCCGAGACAAATCTAAGCATCGCCGACAACTCCGGTGCGCGCCGCGTGCAGTGCATCAAGGTGTTGGGCGGTTCCAAGCGCAAGTACGCCTCGGTCGGTGACGTCATCGTCGTCACGGTCAAGGAAGCCATCCCCCGTGCCCGCGTCAAGAAAGGTGAAATCATGCGCGCCGTCGTCGTGCGCACCGCCAAGGAAATCCGCCGGCCAGATGGCTCGGCCATCCGTTTTGACCGCAACGCCGCCGTGCTTATCGATAAGCAGGGCGAACCTGTCGGTACGCGCATCTTTGGTCCCGTGACGCGGGAACTGCGGGCCAAGCGCTACATGAAGATCATCTCGCTAGCCCCGGAAGTGTTGTGATGGCGACAAAGCCGAAATTCAAGAAAGGGGACCAGGTCGTCGTCTTGGCCGGCAAGGACAAGGGCAAGCGCGGCGAGGTGCTCAAGATGTTGCGCGAGGAAGGCCGGGCCTTCGTTCAGGGCGTCAACATGGTGAAGCGCCACACGCGCCCGAGCGCGGCGAGCGGCGGTGGCGGCATTGTCGAGAAGGAGGCTTCGATCCACCTCTCCAACCTTTCCCATATCGATCCCAAGACCGACCAACCGACGCGCGCCGGCTACAAATTTCTCAAGGACGGCCGCAAGGTGCGCTACGCCAAGCGCTCGGGCGAAGTCTTGGACAAGTAGGAAACCGGTGATGACACGCCTTCACGAGCATTACGATAAAGTGATCCGCGCCGCCCTGGTCGAGGAGTTCGGCTATTCGAACCTCATGGAGGTGCCTCGCCTCGACAAGATCGTTCTCAACGTGGGAGTCGGCGAGGCCGCCCTGGACCGCAAGAAGATCGAAGGTGCGGTCGATGACATGACACGCATCGCCGGCCAGAAACCGGTGATAACGAAAGCTAAGAAAGCGATCGCCAATTTCAAGCTGCGCGAAGATATGGTGGTCGGCGCTAAGGTTACGCTGAGGCGCGGGCGCATGTACGAGTTCCTGGACCGCCTCGTCAATATCGCCTTGCCCCGAGTGCGCGATTTCCGGGGGCTTTCGCGGAAGAGCTTCGACGGGCGCGGCAATTTTGCCCTGGGGCTCAAGGAACAGATCGTGTTTCCCGAAATCGATTACGACGAGGTCGACGAAATCCGCGGCCTCGACGTCGTCATCTGCACCACCGCCAAGACCGATGCCGAGGCCCGGGCTCTGCTCAAGGGTTTCGACATGCCGTTTGGAAATTGATCGTCTGACGGAGAAAGCTATATGGCAAAGACAAGTGCCATCGAGAGAAACAAAAAGCGCCAACGCCTGGCCAAGAAATACGCCGCCAAGCGAACCCGCCTCAAGGCCTTGGCCAGGGACACGACAAGCTCGCCCGAGGAGCGCTTCAACGTGCGCATGAAGCTTGGCGCGTTGCCGCGCAATTCGTCGCCGACGCGGGTCCGGTTGCGTTGCGAACTGTCGGGCCGGCCGCGCGGCAACTACCGCAAGTTCCGGCTGTCGCGCATCGCGCTCCGCGATCTCGCGGGCAAAGGACAGATTCCCGGCATGGTGAAATCGAGCTGGTAACGGAGCGAAAGCATGTCTATGACCGACCCTTTGGCTGATCTCCTTACGCGCATCCGTAACGGTCAGCGCGCCCACAAGGAGACCGTCACCGCGCCGGCGTCGAGACTGCGCGCCAACGTCCTTGATGTGTTGATAAAAGAAGGCTTCATCCGGGGCTACTCTCAGTATGAGGTTCACCCCGGAATTAGCGAGATCAAGATCGAGCTAAAATACCATAACGGCGATCCCGTTATCCGGGAAATCAACCGGGTCTCGACACCGGGCTGCCGCGTTTATTCGAAGATCAAGGACCTGCCCAGGATTTACAACGGACTTGGAATATCCATTCTGTCGACGCCGCGCGGCGTGATGTCGGACAGCGAAGCCCGCGACGCCAACGTCGGCGGCGAAGTGCTCTGCCAGGTGTTTTGAGCGAATTGGGTGAGGGAACGTCATGTCGCGTGTAGGCCAGAAACCAATAACTGTTCCCGACGGCGTCAGCGTCGAGATTTCGGGTCAGCACGTCACCGCCAAGGGCAAGCAGGGCGAGCTTTCGAGGACCCTGGTGCCGGAGGTGGAAATCTCTCGCGTCGGGGATCAAATTACCGTCAAACCGCGGGGTGACGGACTGCGCACCCAGAAGATGTGGGGTACGGCGCGAAGTCTGGTGAACGGCATGATCTTGGGTGTCGCCGAAGGCTTCTCTCGCAAACTTGTGATCCAAGGTGTCGGCTACCGTGCCCAGGTCCAGGGCAAGGACCTCCTCATGCAGTTGGGCTTTAGCCACGAGGTGCGCTATCCGATTGCCGAGGGTATCAAGATCGAGTGCCCGGATCAGACCCACATCAACGTGTTCGGCGCCGACAAACAGCGCGTCGGACAAGTCGCCGCTCAAATTCGCGCTTTTCGTCCGCCGGAGCCCTACAAGGGCAAAGGCATCAGATACGTCGACGAATACGTGCACCGCAAAGAGGGTAAGAAAAAGTAGATCATGGCCAGGAAATTGGATTTGTTTTCGCGCCGCAAGCAACGTACGCGGTCCAACCTGCGAAGGCGTTCGGGGGACCGTCTGCGTTTGACGATTTTTCGTTCGAACATGTACATATACGCCCAAGTCATCGACGACCGGCAGGGCCGGACGCTTACCGCCGCCAGCAGCTTGGATAAAGGGTTGCGCGCCAAATTGCGCAGCGGAGGAAACATCGAGGCGGCGAGCGCGGTGGGCGCGTTGATTGCCGAGCGCGCCGCAGCGGCAGGCATCAAGAAGGTGGTGTTCGATCGAGGCGGCCTTCGCTACCACGGCCGGGTCAAAGCACTTGCCGAAGCGGCCCGCGAGGGCGGTCTTAGCTTTTAAGGGAATTATTGCATGGGAAGCACACCCAGACGGACGCCGGGGCGCGGGAGCCAGGGTCCCCGCGATCGTGGCGATCGCGATGAAAGCG
The DNA here is from genome assembly GCA_036011345.1 of Rhodospirillales bacterium. GTDB lineage: Bacteria > Pseudomonadota > Alphaproteobacteria > Rhodospirillales > JASLQF01 > JASLQF01. The sequence continues at coordinate 7,005 of DASCNF010000022.1, forward strand.
AGCTGATCGACAAGCTGGTCAGCATCAACCGCGTCGCCAAGGTCGTGAAAGGCGGTCGCCGGTTCTCGTTCGCTGCGCTGGTGGTAGTGGGCGACGGCCGAGGTCGCGTTGGCATGGGCGGCGGCAAGGCGCGCGAAGTCCCCGAGGCCATCCGCAAGGCGACCGAACAGGCGAAGCGCGAAATGGTTCGCGTGCCGCTCCGCGAGGGCCGTACGCTGCATCACGACGTCAACGGCCGGTTCGGGGCCGGCAAGGTGGTGGTGCGCGCCGCGCCCCCGGGTACCGGCATCATCGCCGGCGGTCCCATGCGCGCCATATTCGAAACCATGGGAGTTCAGGACGTGGTAGCCAAGTCGATGGGGTCGGCCAATCCCCACAACATGATGAAGGCGACGTTCGATGCCTTGTCTCGCTGCCTGTCGCCTCGGGCGGTGGCCGCCAAGCGTGGCAAGAAGGTCGGGGAGATCGTGCAACGCCGCGCCGAGACGGCGACAGCCAACGGGGAATGAGCCATGGCCGAGGCCAAGAAGAAAACCTTGAAGGTGACCCAGATAGGCAGTCCCATTGGCCGCCCTAAAGGTCAGCGGGCGACGTTGGTCGGTCTCGGTCTGAACAAGATGCACAAAACACGGGAGCTCGAGGACACACCTGCCGTGCGCGGCATGATCAGGAAAGTCCACCATCTCGTGAAATTTGAAGAATTCGGGTAAGCTTCGCGGCCTCGCCCGAACCATGGGAACTGCAATCATGCGACTGAACGAGCTTAAGGATAACCCCGGCGCACGGCACCCGCGCACCAGGGTCGGCCGTGGGATCGGCTCGGGCAAGGGCAAGAGGAGCGGCCGCGGCGACAAGGGACAGAAATCGCGGAGCGGGGTCTCTCTCCTCGGCTTCGAGGGCGGACAGATGCCGCTCTATCGGCGTCTGCCTAAGCGCGGTTTCAAAAAACCTTTCCGCAAGGATTACGCCGAGGTCAACGTCGGGCACCTGCAGAAAGCCATCGACGCCAAGAAGCTGGACGCGGCGAAGCCGGTGACTCAGGAAACCCTGCGTGCCGCCGGCTTGGTAACGGGGCATTGCGACGGAGTCCGGCTCCTGGCGAAGGGCGAGATCAAGGCCAAGGTGACCATAGAAGTGAGCGGCGCCTCGGCGGCCGCCATCGCCGCCGTCGAAAAGGCGGGGGGCAAGGTCGTCCTGCCGGGGTCCAAGGCCAAGCCCGAGACGCGGGGCCGGGCCAAGGTGCGGGCCGAAGCAAAGGCCAAGGGTGGAGACAAGGACGGCTCCAAGGGCAAGAGTAAGAGCAAGGGCGAAGGCGAGGGCAAGGGAGAGGGCAAGAAAGCGGACGAGGCCGGCACCGAGACCGCTTCCGATGATGCCCCCGAAACGCCGTCCGGGCAAGAGGCGGACACAAAGGCAGGCTCCGACGACGGCCAGCCGGCCGCATAGGAAAAGGGCGCACACATGGCTTCCGCGGCCGAACAGCTTGCGGCCAACGTAAATTTCGGGGCTTTTTCCAAGGCTACGGAACTGAAGAAGCGTATCTGGTTTACGCTTGGTGCCCTCATCGTATACAGGCTCGGGACGTACATCCCCTTGCCCGGCATCGATCCGGTCGTCCTCAGCGACGTCTTCAGCCGCCAGGCCGGCGGCATCCTCGGCATGTTCGATATGTTTGCCGGCGGCGCGCTCAGCCGAATGACGATCTTTGCGCTGAACATCATGCCCTACATTTCGGCCGCCATCATCATGCAGTTGATGACCGCCGTCTACCAACCACTCGAGCAATTGAAGAAGGAAGGCGAGACTGGCCGCAAGAAGATCAACCAGTACACGCGGTACCTGACGGTATTTATCACTGCGCTGCAGGCCTATGGCATCGCCGTCGGCCTTGAGGGAATGACCTCCAGCGCCGGCCCGGCGGTCATCGATCCGGGGCTTTTCTTCCGGTTCACCATCGTCGTGACGCTGATTGGCGGCACCCTCTTCCTGATGTGGCTGGGCGAGCAGATCACCGCCCGCGGCGTCGGCAACGGTATTTCGCTGATCATCTTTTCCGGCATCGTCGCCAACCTGCCGACGGCACTGGCCGGGACGCTGGAAATGGGGCGGACCGGGGCGCTGTCGGCCATTTTCATTATCTTTCTTCTGACCATGGCGGTCGGCGTGATCTTTTTCATCGTGTTCGTGGAACGGGCGCAACGGCGCATCGTGGTGCAATATCCGAAGCGTCAAGTTGGCGGCAACAGGATGACCGGTGGGGAAAGCTCGCACCTTCCCCTGAAGCTCAACACGGCAGGTGTCATTCCGCCTATCTTCGCCAGTTCCATCCTGCTTCTGCCGATCACGGTGATCGGCTTTTCGGCCGGCCAGGGGCCGGAATGGCTGACCACGGTGGCCGCCTATTTGGGGCGTGGCCAGCCTCTTTATCTGGCCATTTACATCGGAACGATCGTGTTTTTCGCCTTCTTTTACACGGCGGTGGTGTTCAATCCCGCCGAGACGGCGGACAACTTGAAGAAGTACGGAGGATTCGTGCCGGGGATTCGACCCGGCAAGAACACGGCGGATTACCTGGACTACGTCTTGACCCGGCTGACCGTGGTTGGAGCGGGTTATTTGGCCATCGTGTGCCTGTTGCCGGAGATCCTTATATCGCGGTACTCGGTGCCGTTCTATTTCGGCGGGACTAGCCTGCTGATCGTGGTGACCGTGACCATGGACACGGTGGCTCAAGTGCAATCCCACCTTTTGGCCCATCAGTACGAGGGCTTGGTCAAGAGGTCGAAGCTCAAGGACCGCCGGGGATGAACATCATTCTTTTCGGGGCACCGGGTTCCGGGAAGGGAACCCAGGCCAAGCGTCTGGAGGCGGTGCGAAACATGGCTCAGCTCTCCACGGGCGATATGCTGCGCCAGGAAATCACCTCGGACAGCGCGCTCGGGAGAAAAGCTAAAGGGATTATCGATGCCGGTGAACTGGTGCCGGACGGGCTGATGATCGAGTTGATTGCAGCGCGCATCGACCAGGAAGACGTCAGGAAAGGGTTTGTTCTCGACGGCTTTCCCCGGACCACCGCGCAGGCCGAGGCGCTGGATCGCATGCTGCAGAAGAAAGACCTGAAACTGGACCGGGTGGTCGAGATGAAGGTGGATGAAAACGCCATGATCGAACGCATCGTCGGTCGCTTCACCTGCGCTAAATGCGGCGCCGGCTACCACGACAAGTTTCACCGTCCGGCGACGGATAACGCGTGCGATCAATGCGGCGGTACGGAGTTCACGCGGCGCACCGACGATACTGCCGAAACCGTGCGCGCCAGACTGCGCGCCTACCACGAACAAACGGTCCCGATCGTCTCGTATTATCTAAATAAAGGAC
>DASCNF010000023.1:0-35846 GCA_036011345.1 Rhodospirillales bacterium
CCGGCCGCGGGAGCGGCCGCCGAGGAGAAACCGGCCGAGGAGCCCGCGGCAGAGGAAAAAGAGACCGAGGGATCTCCCGCCGAGGAAGCTGCCGCCGAGGAGAAACTGGCCGAGGAGCCCGCGGTCGAGGAGCCCGCGGTCGAGGAGCCCGCGGCCGAGGAGCCCGCGGCCGAGGAGCCCGCGGCCGAGGAAAAAGAGACCGAGGAATCTCCCGCCGAGGAAGCTGCCGCCGAGGAAATTGCGGCCGAGGAAGCCGTCGCCGAGGAGAAGCCGTCCGACGATAAGGCGGCGGGGTAGGGCCGGGTGCCGAGCGCAAACGTCATGACGGCGCCCGTGGACCCGACCCCTGCCGAGGGCGGTTTCGTGTGTCTGGGCGTCATCTCGGGGGTCCGTGGCATGAGAGGCGAAGTGCGTATCAAGAGCTTCACCGAGCAAGCGGACGACGTCGCGGCCTACGGGCGGGTCTATGACGAGAGCGGCGGGCGGTCATGGAGCATCGAGTTGAGCGGGCAGGCGAGAGGACAGGTGATCGCGCGCCTCGACGGGGTCGAGGACCGCGCCGCCGCCGAAGCCCTCAAGGGGCTCCTGCTTCATGTGCCGCGTGCCGTCCTTTCCGAGCTTGGCGATGACGAGTATTACCATGCCGACCTCGTCGGCCTCAGGGCCGAGCTGGCCGGCGGCGGGGCAATGGGTGCGGTGCGGGCGGTCCATGATTTCGGCGCCGGCCCCATCCTCGAGATCGTCGCCGAGGGCGACAGCGGTGTCCTGGTGCCCTTCACCCGTGCCACCGTTCCTGAAGTTGACATGGCCGCCGGCAAGGTGGTCGTCGATCCGCCGGCCGGGCTGCTGGAGCCGGCCACGGATGACGATGGCGCCGACGCCGATGGCGGGGACTGAGCATGGCGCCTTCCGGCATCCCGTGGACCGCCAAGGTCCTGACCTTGTTCCCGGAAATATTTCCGGGCGGGCTTGCCGCATCGGTCGCGGGGAGGGCGCTGGAGGAGGGAATCTGGGCGCTGGAAACGGTGGACATACGCGATTTTGCGGGCGATAAACACCGTACCGTCGACGATGCACCTTTCGGCGCCGGCGCCGGCATGGTCATGCGCCCCGACGTTGTGGACGCCGCCTTTACGTCCGCTACGGCGCCGGGTTGGGAGGCGCCGCTCGTCTATCTCACGCCGCGCGGCCGGCCGCTCACCCAGGGGCGGGTGCGCGGCCTTTCCGGCGGCCCAGGGGCGATCGTGCTGTGCGGCCGTTTCGAGGGCGTCGACCAACGGGTCCTGGAGGCGCGCGGCGTCGAGGAGATCAGCCTAGGCGACTTCGTGCTGTCGGGCGGGGAGCCCGCGGCGATCGCCTTGATCGACGCCTGCGTGCGTCTTCTGCCAGGCGTCGTCGGTAAGCCGGAGTCCCTGACTGACGAGAGTTTCGAGAAGGGATTGCTCGAGTATCCCCACTACACCCGGCCCCAGGTTTGGCAGGACCGGGGGGTGCCCGAGGTGCTGGTGTCGGGGGACCACGAGCGGGTTCGCGCCTGGCGCCAAGCCGAGGCCGAGAAGGTTACCCGGGAACGGCGTCCCGACCTGTGGACGCTGTACGATGGTACGACGAAAAGACTTGAACCGAAGGAACGAGTGCCATGAACGTTATCGAGGAACTGGATAAAGAGCAGATCGAGAAGCTCGTCGAGGCCCGGCCCGTGCCCGAATTCTCGCCTGGCGATACGGTTCGGGTCAGTGTCAAGGTGGTCGAGGGCACCCGCGAGCGCGTTCAGGTCTTCGAGGGCGTGTGCATCGCGCGCAAGAACGCCGGCCTGCACTCGTCGTTTACGGTACGCAAGATCTCGTACGGCGAGGGGGTGGAGAGGGTCTTCCCCTTCTATTCGCCGTCCATCCCCGGGATCGAAGTGGTGCACCGCGGCGCCGTGCGCCGCGCTAAGCTCTTTTACCTGCGCGAGCGCGCCGGCAAGTCGGCGCGTATCGCCGAGAAGGTCGAAAGCCCGGCGACCAGGGCGGCGCGGATGGCCGCCAAGGAAGCCGCCGCCGGGAAACCCCCAGCCGAGGAGACCGCCGCCGCGAACGCCGAAAAGGTCGGACCCGAGCCCGCTAAGAAAAAGAAGGCCAAGGCCAAGCCAAAGGAGTAGACGGCGCTCCACGTCCTGCTTAGTGCAACGGATACACGAACAATGAATGCTTGCCCCCGCACGCTTTTCGACAAGATATGGGAAGGACACGTGGTCGACGTCGGCGAAGACGGGACGTGCCTACTCTACATCGACCGTCACCTGGTCCACGAGGTAACCAGCCCGCAGGCCTTCGAGGGCTTGCGGGCAGCCGGGCGCGCCGTGCGCCGTCCCGAAGCCACCCTGGCCGTGGCCGACCACAACGTACCTACCACCAAGCACACGGGCCCCATCAAGGACGAAGAGTCCCGCCTCCAGGTCGACACCCTCGAGAAGAACGTCGCCGAATTCGGCATCCCCTACCTGGCTATGGACGACGTGCGCCAGGGCATCGTCCACATCATCGGACCCGAGCAGGGGTTCACCCTGCCCGGCACGACCATCGTGTGCGGCGATTCCCACACCGCCACCCACGGCGCCTTCGGCTCGCTGGCCTTCGGCATCGGCACGTCGGAGGTGGAGCACGTGCTGGCCACCCAGACCTTGGTGCAGCGCCCAGCCAAGAACATGCGGATCACGGTCGAGGGTGATCTCGCCCAGGGAGTCGGGGCCAAAGACCTGATCCTCGCCGTCATCGGGCGCATCGGCACAGCGGGGGGCACCGGCCACGTCATCGAATACGCCGGCGACGCCATCCGCGGCCTTTCCATGGAAGGCCGCATGACGGTGTGCAACATGTCCATCGAGGCGGGGGCCCGGGCCGGCTTGATTGCCCCCGACGCGGCCACCTTCGAGTACCTCAAGGGAAAGCCGCTGGCGCCCAAGGCCGGCGCCTGGGAGCAGGCCGTCGCCTATTGGCAGACCCTGGCTTCCGACGACGGTGCCGCCTACGACGCCGAGGTCGCCATTGCTGCCGCCGACATCGCGCCCCACGTGACCTGGGGCACCTCGCCCGAGGACGTGCTGCCGATCACCGGGCACGTTCCCGATCCCGCCGCCGAAGCGGACGAGAACAAGCGCCTCGCCATGCAACGATCCCTCGACTACATGGGCCTGGTGCCCGGCACGCCGCTCGTGGAAACTCCCATCGACCGAGTGTTCATAGGCTCGTGTACCAACGGTCGCATCGAAGACCTGCGCGCCGCCGCCGCCGTTGCCAAGGGCCGAACCGTCGCCGATCACGTCGGCGCCATGGTGGTGCCGGGCTCAGGACTGATCAAGGAACAAGCCGAGGCCGAAGGCCTCGACGCCTTCTTCACCGAGGCCGGCTTCGAGTGGCGCGAGCCGGGGTGTTCCATGTGCCTGGCCATGAACGCCGACAAGCTGGAACCTGGCGAACGTTGCGCCTCCACGTCGAACCGCAACTTCGAGGGCCGCCAGGGGAAGGGCGGGCGCACCCACCTGATGAGCCCGGCCATGGCTGCGGCCGCCGCCGTCACCGGGCACCTCGCCGATGTGCGCGAACTGGCCTAGAGTGCGATCGTTTCAAATTGAATTAATTTGAAACGTGAATCGCCCTCTAATACATATTAGGGGCTTATTCACGTCTTAGATCGTTTCAATCTAAAACGATAAAACCCTAGGGGAGGACGGAAATGGAAAAATTCACCAAGCTCACCGGCGTCGCGGCGCCGCTGCCCATGATCAACGTCGATACCGACATGATCATCCCCAAGCAGTTTCTCAAGACCATCGAGCGCACGGGCCTGGGCAAGAGCCTGTTCTTCGATATGCGTTACGGTGCCGACGGCAACGAGGTTTCCGACTTCTTGCTCAACCGGGCGCCCTACCGCAAGGCCAGCGTCCTGGTGGCCGGCGAGAATTTCGGCTGTGGCTCGTCGCGCGAGCACGCCCCCTGGGCGCTATTGGATTTCGGCATCCGCTGCGTCATCGCGCTGTCGTTTGGGGATATCTTCTACAACAACTGTTTCAAGAACGGCATCCTGCCGGTGCGCGTCAGCGAGGCCGAACTCGATAAACTGATGGACGATGCCGGGCGCGGCACCAACGCCACCTTCACCATCGACCTGGAAAAACAAGAAATTACCGGCCCCGACGGCGGCGTCATCGCCTTCGAGATCGACACTTTCCGCAAGCACTGCCTGCTCAACGGCCTCGACGACGTCGCGCTGACCCTGGAAAAAGTAGCGCGCATCGATGCCTACGAGGCCGAGAAAAAGGCGACACAACCCTGGCTCCACGGATAAGCAGCAAGGACCGGAGAAAACCATGCCCGCCAACAAGAAACTTCTCTTCCTGCCGGGCGATGGAATCGGCCCCGAGGTGATGGCCGAGGTGCGCCGCGTCATCGAGTGGATGGACAAAAGCCGGTCGATCACCTTCGAGGTAGCCGACGGCCTGGTCGGCGGTGCCGCGCTCGACGCCCACGACACGCCCCTGGCCGACGCCACCATGGCCGAGGCCATGGCGTCCGACGCCGTGCTGCTAGGCGCCGTCGGCGGCCCCAAGTGGGATGCCCTGCCCTTCGAGAAGAAGCCCGAGCGCGGGCTCCTGCGGCTCAGGAAGGAGATGGACCTGTTCGCTAATCTGCGCCCGGCGGTGGTCTTCGACGCCCTCGCCGAGGCCTCGACCCTCAAGCTCGAGGTGGTCAAGGGCCTCGACATCATGATCGTGCGCGAGCTTACCGGCGGCGTCTACTTCGGAGCGCCGCGCGGCATCGAGGAACTGGCCGACGGCACGCGCCGCGGCGTCAACACCCAGGTTTACACGACGCCCGAAATCGAGCGCGTCGCCCGCGTCGCCTTCGAACTCGCCGGCAAGCGCCAACGCCGGGTGTGCTCGGTGGAAAAGGCCAACGTCATGGAAAGCGGCGTGCTGTGGCGCCAAGAGGTGGGCAAGCTCCACGGCGCCGAATTCGCCGACATCGAGCTCTCTCACATGTACGCCGACAACTGCGCCATGCAACTGGTGCGCGACCCCGGGCAGTTCGACGTCATCGTCACCGACAACCTGTTCGGAGACATGCTGTCCGACGAGGCGGCCATGCTGACGGGATCACTCGGCATGCTGCCCTCGGCGAGCCTGGGGACGGCCGACGCGACGGGGCGGCGTATGGCGCTCTATGAGCCCGTGCACGGCAGCGCCCCCGACATCACCGGCCAGGATATGGCCAACCCGCTGGCCTGTCTGCTCAGCTTCGCCATGATGCTGCGTTATTCCTTCGACATGGCCGAGGAGGCCGGTCTCGTCGAGAACGCCGTCGGCGCCGTCCTCGACCAGGGCCTGCGTACCGCCGACATCATGCAGCCGGGCAAGACCCGGGTCTCCACCTCGGCCATGGGCGAGGCGGTTACCGAGGCGCTCGACATGTTGGCGGTGTGAGCGACGCCTCGCCCGTCGCCCCGCTTTTTCTTTGTTTCCCAGGAAGCCGCCGTGCTAACCTTGCCGGTGATCGGAGCCACTTGACAGGGGAAACGGCTCATGAAAAAGATCATCGCGCTTGCCACCGCGGGGCTGTTCGTGCTTTCCACTGCGGCCTTCGCCGAAGGCGCATGCGCCCGGGGCGCCAAGCAGACAGCCAGCACATCGGTACCGGTGGAGACGGCGCAGACACCGGCGCCGAAGCCCGAAACCAAGCCCGGCGGCTGAACGCCTCTTGGCGCGCGAGGCTCCGGCGGCCTGGGCCTCGCGGGGATTGTCGGGGCCGCCACGACGAGCGCGCGCCCAGGTGGCGCGTTGCCGGTTTGGCGCCGGGCCGGGGGGTCCGGCGTTCGTTGTTGGGAAGGCCCGCGCCGAGAGGGTGGGAATCGTCTATGGAAGCGAGGGTTTAGGATCGTGGGCTACAAGGTTGCAGTGGTCGGCGCCACCGGCAGTGTGGGGCGCGAGCTCTTGGCCATACTGGCGGAGCGCGAGTTTCCCGCCGACGAGGTCATCGCACTCGCCTCCGAGCGCTCGGTCGGCGTCGAGGTGTCGTTCGGCGAGGACGACGTGCTCAAGGTGCGGGACCTGGCGGCGTTCGACTTCGCTGGCACCGACATCGTGCTCTCGTCGCCGGGCGCCAAGGTCTCGGCAAAGTACACGCCGCGCGCTGCCGCCGCTGGCGCCGTGGTCATCGACAACACATCCCACTTCCGCATGGACCCGGACGTGCCCTTGGTGGTGCCCGAGGTCAATGCCGCCGCCCTCGCCGGGTATGCCAAGCGCAACATCATCGCCAATCCCAACTGCTCGACCATGCAGATGGTGGTGGCGCTGAAGCCCCTGCACGACTTGGCCCGCACCAGGCGCGTCGTAGTGGCCACCTACCAGTCTACCTCGGGCTCCGGCAAGGAGGCCATGGACGAGCTGTTTGACCAGACGCGCGGCATCTACACCAACGAGCCGTGGCACAAGCATCAGAATAAGTTCACCAAGCAGATCGCCTTCAATGTGATCCCCCACATCGATTCCTTCATGGACGACGGCGCCACTAGGGAGGAATGGAAGATGGTGGTGGAAACCAAGAAGATTCTCGATCCCAACATCCAGGTCGTGGCTACCTGCGTGCGCGTACCGGTGTTCGTCGGCCACGCCGAGGCGGTGACCGTGGAGTTCGCCAAGCCCATCACCGAGGATGAGGCGCGCCAGGCGCTCAAGGCGGCGCCCGGGGTCACGGTGATCGACCACCGCGCCGATGAGGGCTACGTCACGCCCACCGAATGCGCCGGCGAGGACCCGGTTTACGTCAGCCGCATCCGCAAGGACCCCACCGTCAAGCACGGGATCAGCCTGTGGGTGGTGGCCGACAACCTGCGCAAGGGAGCGGCCCTCAACACCGTGCAGATCGCCGAAGAGCTGATCGAATCCTACATCAGTAAGGCGGCCTGAGGGCGCCTCGCCGGTCAGGTCGGCGCCTTGTCGTCGCCATCGCCATTGCCCGCCTCGGCGTCTGCTTCGTCACTGGCCGGGGCCGGTTCGACGTCGAGAAAGACCTCGTCGCCTTCATCGGCCAGAGCTTTCTCTCCTTGATCGCCGGCGTGCCGGTCGTCGCCCTTGAACGGAACGTCCTTACGGCGCCGGTCGGGCCCGAAATAGGTGTCGGTGGTGACGAACCTCCGGGGGTTCTCGACGACCCATTGGATGCGTGTGAAGAGCGAAGTAGCGGAAAAGGGCTTGACCACGAACTCGTTGGCGCCGGCGTCGCGGGCGGCGAGCACTCGGCTCTCTTCGGAGTATCCGGATACCATGATGATGGGCATGAGGCGGTTGGGGCTGTCTTCGGCGCCGCGGATATTCTTGACGAAATAGATACCGTCCTCGGGCTCCATGACCCAATCGACGAGGGCGATGTCGGGGTTCACCTAGCGCGCCACCTCGTAGCCCTCTTGGCCGTCGGATGCCTCGAAGATTTCGCGCACCCCCAGGACCTTCAGCAACTGGGGGATAAGGGAGCGCATGAAGGCGTTGTCGTCGTCGACGAGAATCTTGATTTTCTCGAGATTTATCTCCGAGGTGATCAATTGATCTGTCGTGGTTTTGGCAACTTCCAAGCCACCCGAGCGCTCGACATTCGCCGCACTGGCGCACGGACGAACGCTCTATTACATCTCCCCCTCCTTTATAATGCGTAAAGCGCCAAGATCGAGCCCCCAATTTCACCGGCGCGCCAGCACCCTCAGCGCCAGCGGGCCGAACAGCCCGACCACCCCCATGGAGGCGAAGGCGAGCCCCCAAGAGAGCACCGTGCGCCCGCCGCCCGACAGGTCGAGCACGACACCGACGGCGAGCGGCCCGAGAGCCGCGCCGACGAAGCCGACCAGGGAGTGGACGGCCAGGGTCGTGCCGCGCCGCCCGTCCTCGGCCGCCCGCACCGCGCCTGTGGTCAGCGCCGCCGAATCGGCCTGGATGAGGGCGTTGTAGAGCAGCACCAGCGCCACCACCCAGGCGTAGGGCAGGGCGGCGGCAAAGCCAACGGCACCGGCCATCGCCGCCGAGGCCAGCATGAAAATCGAGATGACGCGGGGCCGATCGCCGCGCGCCGCCACCTCGGTGCCGGCGATGCTCGCCGCCATCGCCACCAGGGCGCCGAGGCTGGCCACCGTCGTCGGCGCCGGCCCGCCGGCGCCAGCCCCGAGCCCCAGGCTGAAGGCCAGGAAGACGACCAGCCACGAGCGCAGACCGAAGAGCTCCCAGGCGTGCACCCCGTAGCCCAGCACGTAGCCCATGGCGCGGCGGTTGGCGAGCACCGGGCGGAAGTCGAGAAGCCGGGTCGCGGTTTCGGGCGGCGGTGGCGGCTTCACGGCGGGCAGCAGGGCGGCGAGCCCGGTGGCGGCGAGGGCGGCGGCGGACCCGGCCGCTACGGCGGGGCGCCAGCCGAAGCCCGCCTCGAGCCAACCGACGAGCAGGAAGGAGAGCGCCGTGCCTAGGCTGAAGGTGGCGGTGTAAATGGCGACGGTGCGTGGGTGGTGGGCGCCGTCTTGGCGGTCGACGAGGGCACGCAGCCCCGGCATATAGGGGCCGGCCAGCCCGATGCCCGACAGGGCGCGGAACAGGATGGCCGTCCGCAGGCCCTCGGCGAACAGAGCGAACCCGGCTGCCGCCAAGAAGACTGTCGCCGTGCCGGCGATGACGACGCGGCGCGCGTCGATGCGGTCGGTGAGGCTGACGAGCACGGCGACGGCGACGGTGTAGCCGCCGAAGTAGACACCGGCGATCCACCCTGCCTCGGTGTTAGTCAGGCCCCACTCGCGGAAAAAGACGGGCAGCAGCGCTGCGAAGGCGAAGGCGTCGATGAGCGCACAGGCGAGGATCAGGCACATGACCGTGCTGAGGACAACGCCCCGGCTCATGGAGAGCTCCTAAATGCCACTCGTGCCGATTTGCAAAGTCGCCGACCGGCCCCCATGCTTCGAGACGCCGGCGTTGCCGGCTCCTCAGCATGAGGAATCATATGAATACCTACGATCCACCCCCTCATGCCTCAAGTAGGCCCGCAGGGCCGTGTCGAAGGATGCGCCATCCGAAGGGCGAGGCCGATGTTCTCCGCGGACCGAATTCGGAGCCGACCTCTCACATGTGGATGGCGCGGCCCTCGACATCGAGGGCCGCTTCCTTCACCGCCTCGCTCATGCCGGGATGGCCGTGGCAGGTGCGCGCGATGTCCTCGGCGGAGGCGCCAAACTCCATGGCCAGCACCGCCTCCTGGATGAGGTCGCCGGCTAGCGCGCCGACGATGTGGACGCCGAGCACGCGGTCGGTCCTGGCGTCGGCCAGCACCTTGACGAAACCGTCGGCGTCGGCGTTGCAGCGCGCCCGGCTGTTGGCGGTGAAGGGAAACTTGCCGGCCTTGTATTCGATGCCGGCTTCCTTGAGCTGTTCCTCGGTCTGGCCGACGGCAGCGGCCTCGGGCCATGTATAGACGATGCCCGGGATCGATCCGTAATCGACGTGTCCGGCCTGCCCGGCCATGATCTCGACGCAGGCGATGCCCTCTTCCTCGGCCTTGTGGGCGAGCATGGCGCCGCCGATGACGTCGCCGATGGCGAAGACGCCGGCGACGTTGGTCTGAAAGTCCTCGTCCACCTTGACGAAGCCGCGCTCGTCCACCTGGACGCCGGCCTTGTCCAGGTCGAGGCTCGTCGTAAAGGGCCGGCGGCCAGTGGAGACCAGCACGGTTTCCGTCTTCAGGGTCTCCTTCTTGCCGCCGCCGACCGGCTCCACGGTGAGGCTGACGCCAGCCTTTCCCGCCTTGGCGCCGGTCACCTTGGTTGACAACTTGAAGTCCAGGCCCTGCTTCTTGAGGATGCGCTGCATCTGCTTTGACACCTCGCCATCCATGCCCGGCAGGATGCGGTCGAGGAACTCGATCACGGTGACCTGGGCGCCCAGGCGCCGCCACACCGAGCTCATCTCGAGGCCGATGTAGCCGCCGCCGATGACCACCATTGTCTTCGGCACTTTGTTCAGGGCCAGGGCGCCGGTGGAGGTGACGATCCGTTTCTCGTCGACCTTGACACCGGGGATGGGCGTCGTTTCGGAGCCCGTGGCGATAAGGATGTTCTCGGTCTTGAGCTTTTCCTTCTTCTTGCCCTTGAGGGGGGTCACCGTGACCGTGTCGGCGGCGCTGACGACGCCGGTGCCCTGCACGTAGGTGACCTTGTTCTTCTTAAGCAGGAACTCGACGCCTTTGGTGAGGTCGTCGACCACCTGGTCCTTGCGCTTCAGCATGACGCCTAAGTCGAGGGACACCTTTCCTGTCTTCACCCCGTGGGCGGCCATGTGGTTGGCCGCTTCCTCGAAGTGGTGGGAGGATTGCAGGAGCGCCTTGGACGGGATGCACCCGACGTTGAGGCAGGTGCCGCCAAGCGAACCGCGGTTCTCCACGCAGGCCACGTTCATTCCCAACTGGGCGGCGCGGATGGCGGCCACGTAGCCGCCCGGGCCGCCACCGATGACGACCAGATCGAAGGTGTTGTCAGGCATTCGCTATCTCCTTGGGTTGCGGTATTCCATGCCGTCTCCCATTCACGTAGCAAACATGATGCGGCTCGGGTCCTCGATGCACTCCTTGACGCGGACTAGGAAGGTGACCGCCTCGCGGCCGTCGACGACGCGATGGTCGTACGAAAGCGCCAAGTACATCATGGGCCGAGCCTCGATGGAGCCGTCGTCCATTACCATGGGGCGCTGCTGGATCTTGTGCATGCCGAGGATACCGGACTGTGGCGCATTGAGGATGGGCGTCGAGTTGAGCGAACCGAAGATACCGCCGTTGGTGATGGTGAAGGTGCCGCCCTGCATCTCGTCCAGGGTCAGCTTGCCGTCACGGGCGCGGCGCCCGAAGTCGCCGATCGCCGTCTCGATCTCGGCAAAGCCGAGGGTGTCGGCGTCGCGCAGGACGGGCACCACCAGACCTTGCGGCGTGCCCACGGCGACGCCGATGTCGTAGTGGTTCTTGTAGACGATATCGTCGCCGTCGATCTCGGCGTTGACCGCCGGGATCTCCGCGAGCGCCACTACTAAGGCCTTGACGAAGAACGACATGAAGCCGAGGCGCACGCCGTGCTTCTTCTGGAAGGTCTCGCGGTATTGCTGTCGCGCCGCCATCACGGCGCCCATGTCGGCCTCGTTGAAGGTGGTCAGCATGGCCGCCGTGTCCTGGGCTATCTTCAATCGGGCGGCAATGGCGCGGCGCAGGCGCGTCATGGGCACGCGCTCCTCCCTGGGACCGGTCGGGGGCGCCGGGTATTGGGCACCCGCCGCGGCGGGTGCCGCGGGTGCAACAGATGCGACCGGAGCCGGTGCCGAGGCGGCGACGCTCTTCTCGATGAAGGAAAGTACGTCGGCCTTGACCAGTCGACCGCCCCTCCCGGTGGCGGAGATGGCGGCGGCATCGAGATTGTGTTCGGCGATCAGCTTGCGCACGGCGGGCGACAGTGCGGCGGCCGCCGGAGCTGGGGCCGCCGCCGGAGCCGCTACCGTAGGTTCAGGTGCCGGGGAGGGCTCGGGCTCGGCGGCGGGTGCCGGCTTGACGGCGGGGGCGCCTTCGCCCTCGGCGATGACGCCAAGCAGCGCGCCTACCTCTACCTCGCTGCCCTCGGGCGCGGCGATCTCGGTGAGGCTGCCGGCGGTCGGGGCATTGACCTCGAGTGTCACCTTGTCGGTTTCCAGCTCGAGGAGAGGCTCGTCTGCGGCCACGGCGTCGCCGACCGCCTTGAACCACTTGGCGACCGTCGCTTCGGTAACCGATTCACCAAGGGTGGGGACTCTGATTTCAGTTGCCATGATTCCCTCTTTTCAAACTGCTGCGGCCCGGCGCCGGTCAGGCGGGCACCGGCCGGAAGGGTTGCGGTAGCGCTGCCGCGTCCACGGTCAGGGCCTCCTTGACGAGCCGCGTCTGCTCTACCTGGTGCATCTTGCCGACACCGGTCGCCGGCGAGGCCGAGGCCTTGCGGCCGACGTAGAGCGGATGCGCCGCCTTTTTATGGCCGAGGTATCGGAGGATGTACACCAGACGCGGCTCAACGTGGGTCCAGGCGCCCATGTTGGCCGGCTCTTCCTGGCACCACACCACCTCGGCGTTGGGATAGCGCGAAATCTGCTGGGATACCGACATGCGCGGCCACGGATACAACTGCTCGACGCGCACGATGGCCACGTCCTTGATGCCCGCTTCCCGGCGCGCCGCTAGCAGGTCGTAGTAGACCTTGCCCGAGCACAGGACAATGCGGCGCACCTTCTTGTCGAGCCCAAGCCGGTCGATCTCGGGGATGATGCGGCGGAACTTGGTGTCGGGGCCCATTTCGGCCAGTTTTGAGGTTACCAGCTTGTGGCGCAGCAGCGACTTGGGCGACATGACGATGAGGGGCTTGCGGAAATTGCGGCGTGTCTGGCGGCGCAGGGCGTGAAAGTAATTGGCTGGGGTGGTCAGGTTCACGACCTGCATGTTGTTCTCGGCGCACAGTTGCAGGTAGCGCTCGAGGCGCGCCGAGGAGTGCTCCGGCCCCTGCCCCTCGAAGCCGTGGGGCAGCAGCATGACCAGCCCCGACAAGCGCAGCCACTTGGATTCGCCCGACGAGATGAACTGATCGATGATCACCTGGGCGGTGTTGGCGAAGTCGCCAAACTGGCCTTCCCAAAGCACCAGGGTATTGGGCTCGGCAAGGGTGTAGCCATACTCGAACCCGAGAACCGCGAACTCGGAAAGCGGACTGTCCATGACCTCGAAGGCCGCCTGCTTGCCGGGTCGAATTTCGCTCAAGGGGAAGTAGCGCTCCTCGTTTTCTTGGTCGATGAGCACGCAATGGCGATGCGAGAACGTGCCACGTCCGCAGTCCTGCCCTGACAGGCGCACCATCGTGCCCTCGAGCAAAAGGGAGCCGAAGGCCAGGGCCTCCGCCGTCCCCCAGTCGATGCCCTTACCCGTTTCGATGGTCTTGCGCTTGGCCTCGAGCTGGCGCAAGATTTTGCGGTGCACGTTGAAGTTGGGCGGCGGTGCGGTGATGGCGAGGCCCACTTCCTTCAGCGTCTCCATCGGCGCCACGGTGTCGTCGTCGTGCAGTTCCTCGATGTCGGAGAACCTGACCAGCCCCTGCCACACCCCTTCCAGCCAGTCGGCGCGGTTGGGTTTGTAGCTCGAGGCCGCCTCGAAATCCTTCTCCAGCCTGGCCTGGAAATCGCTGACCTCCGTCTTGGCTTGTTCGGCGGTAAACACCCCTTCGTCGATCAACCGGTCGGCATAAATTTCGCGGGTGCGCGGGTGCTTGGCGATAGCGCGGTACATGATGGGCTGGGTGAAGGACGGCTCGTCGCCCTCGTTATGGCCGTGGCGGCGGTAACAAAACATGTCGATGACCACGTCGCGCTTGAACTCTTGGCGGAATTCGGTGGCGATGCGGGCGACGTGGACGACGGCCTCTGGGTCGTCGCCGTTGACGTGGAAGATGGGCGCCTGGATGCTCTTGGCAGTGTCCGAAGGATAGGGCGAGGAGCGTGACTTCGACGGCGCCGTGGTGAAGCCGATCTGGTTGTTGACGATGAAATGGACCGTGCCGCCGGTGCGATAGCCTCTGAGCTGGCTGAGGTCGAGGCTCTCGGGGACGATACCCTGGCCGGCGAAGGCGGCGTCTCCGTGCATGAGCAACCCCATCACCTGCTCGCGCGCCTCGTCGCCACGCTGCGCCTGCTTGGCGCGCACCTTGCCGAGCACCACCGGGTTGACCGCCTCCAGGTGCGACGGGTTGGCGGTCAGCGAGAGATGCACCTGGTTGCCGTCGAAGACACGGTCGGCCGAGGTGCCCAGGTGATATTTCACGTCGCCCGAACCCTCCACGTCGTCGGGATTGGAGGCAACCCCCTGGAATTCGGAGAACATGGCGATGTGCGGCTTGAGCATGATGCTGGCTAGCACGTTGAGGCGGCCCCGGTGCGGCATGCCGATCACCACCTCCTTGATGCCGAGCTGTGAGCCCCGCTTGATGATCTGCTCGAGGGCTGGGATCATGCTTTCCCCGCCGTCCAGACCGAAGCGCTTGGTGCCCGGATACTTGACGTGGAGGAAGCTCTCGAAGCCCTCGGCCTCGATCAGGCGCTCGTAGATGGCGCGCTTGCCCTTCAGGGTGAACTGGGTCTGGTTGCGGATGCCCTCGACGCGACGTTGGATCCAGGCCTTTTCCTCGGGCTCCATGATGTGCATGAACTCGACGCCAATCGACCCGCAGTAGGTTTCCCGCAGCACCTGGAGGATTTCGCGGAGTGTCGCCACTTCCAGCCCCAGCACGTGGTCGATGAAGATGGGACGGTCCATATCGGCTTCCGTGAAGCCGTAAGTCTTGGGGGCGAGCTCCGGGTGGTGGGTATTGCCCTCGAGCCCTAGGGGATCGAAGCGGGCGATGAGGTGGCCGCGCACCCGGTAGGAACGGATCAGCATCAGGGCGCGAATGGAATCCTGGGTTGCCGAGCGCACCTGGCCGGCGCCCTCCAGACCGGCCAAGCCTCTGGCGAAGCCCGCCGCCGGGGCCCCATCGATCATGGGCGCCGCGGCGCCGTCGTACTCGCCATTGCCGCCTTCGCGGCCGATTACACCGCTCTCGGACCGCGACCAACTGGCGCCGCGCAACTCTTCGAGAACGGCGCGGCCGTCTTCCTGCAACTCGGAAAAGAACGCCACCCAGCTCGGGTCCACCGAGTTGGGGTTTTCCAGGAAACGCGAATACAGCTCGGTGATGTAGGTGGCGTTGGTGCTGTTCAGAAAGCTATCTAACGTCGTCGTCATCTTATGCGTGCCGGGCGCGGTTGTTGGCCGCGCCCTTCCTCTTGCGGCCGTCCTCTATCCTTTTATGGCGTTCAACATGGTCTTGCCGATGGCGGCTGGCGATTCGGTGACGTGGATGTCGGCGCTCTTCAAGGCTTCTATCTTGTCGCCGGCGCCGCCCTTGCCGCCCGAGATGATGGCCCCGGCGTGTCCCATACGGCGGCCGGGAGGCGCCGTCAGGCCGGCGATGAAGCCGACCACCGGTTTCTTGGTCTGGGAGCCCGTGATGAACCGGGCGGCGTCCTCTTCCGCCGAGCCCCCGATCTCTCCGATCATGACGATGGCCTCGGTCTCGGGGTCGGCGACGAACAACTCCAGGCAGTCGACGAAGTTTGTCCCGTTGACGGAGTCGCCGCCGATGCCGATACACGTCGTCTGGCCGAGGCCGACGGCCGTGGTCTGGGCTACCGCCTCGTAGGTGAGGGTGCCTGAGCGCGACACAATGCCAACTTTGCCGCGCTCGTGAATGTGGCCGGGCATGATGCCGATCTTACATTCGCCGGGCGTGATGACGCCCGGGCAATTGGGCCCGACGAGCTGCGTCTCCGAGCCCGATAGCGCCCGCTTGACGCGCACCATGTCGACTACGGGGATGCCCTCGGTGATACACACCACCAGTTCCAGCCCGGCGTCGATGCCTTCCAGGATGGCGTCGGCGGCGAACGGCGGCGGCACGTAGATGACGCTGGCGTTGGCCCCGGTCTCCTCGACGGCCTTGTCCACCGTGTCGAAGACAGGAAGGTCTAGGTGCTTGGTACCGCCCTTGCCCGGCGTCACCCCGCCCACCATCTTGGTGCCGTAGGCGATGGCCTGTTCCGAATGGAAGGTGCCCTGGGCGCCAGTGAAGCCCTGGCAAATGACCTTGGTGTCAGCGTTGACGAGTACGGCCATCACTGAGCCTCCTTCACGGCCTTGACGACCTTTTCGGCGGCGTCTCCGAGGTCGTTGGCGGGGACGATGGCCAGCCCTGACTTCTCCATGATCTCTTTGCCGAGGTCCACGTTGGTGCCCTCCAGCCGCACCACCAGCGGCACGCTCAGGCTGACCTCTTTGGCGGCGGCGACGACACCCTCGGCGATGACGTCGCAGCGCATGATGCCACCGAAGATGTTGACCAGAATCCCTTCCACGTTGGGGTCCGACAGAATCAGCTTGAAGGCTGTGGTCACCCGCTCCTTGGTGGCGCCGCCGCCGACGTCGAGGAAGTTCGCGGGCTCGCCGCCGTACAGCTTGATGATGTCCATTGTGGCCATGGCCAGGCCGGCGCCGTTGACCATGCAGCCGATGCTGCCGTCCAGCTTGATGTAGTTGAGGTCGTGGCGCGCCGCCTCCAGCTCGGCGGGGTCCTCCTCGTCCTCGTCGCGCAGCTCGGTGATTTCCTTGTGGCGGAAGAGCGCGTTGTCGTCGAAGTTCATCTTGGCGTCGAGGGCCATGATGTCGCCGGCTCCGGTAACCACCAGGGGGTTGATCTCGACGATGCTGCAATCGAGTTCGGTGAAGGCGTTGTATATGGCGCTCACAGACTTCACGGCGGCGCCCACCTGCCTGCCCTCAAGGCCGAGGCCGAAGGCCAGCTTGCGGGCGTGATATCCCTGCATGCCGATGGCCGGGTCGATGGGCACCATGATGATTTTTTCGGGCGTCTTAGCCGCCACCTCCTCGATGTCCATGCCGCCTTCGGTCGACGCCATGACGGTAATGCGCGAGGTGCCGCGGTCGACCAGTATGCCGAGGTAGAGCTCGCGCGCGATGTCGCAGCCTTCCTCGATGTAGACGCGCTTGACCTCCTTGCCAGCGGGCCCGGTTTGGTGGGTGACCAGGGTCATGCCCAGCATCCTGTCGGCCGCCTGGCGCGCCTCGTCGACGGACTTCACCACCTTCACGCCGCCACCCTTGCCGCGGCCGCCGGCGTGGATCTGCGCCTTCACCACCCACACCGGGCCGCCCAGCTCCTTGGCCACGGCCCCGGCTTCGGGCACCGTGTAGACGACGCCGCCCCGCGGCACGGCGACGCCGTAGCTGGCGAGAAGTTCCTTGGCTTGATATTCATGGATGTTCATCTTTTTGCCCCCCGCTTCAATGGTCTGGGCATTTCAGTGGTTCGGGCACTCGGTGCGCCGCCGCGCCGCTTAGCGCCGCCTCTTCCGCCGCGCCAGCGCCTTGCGTGCCACTGATTTCTTGGCCGTTGTTTTCTTGGCGCTGGCCTTGCGGACGGGTGCTGCCTTCTTGCGGGTCTTGGTGTCCTTCAACCGTTTGATGACGGTGATCAGCGAGCGCACGGCCCGCACCGACTTCTTGAACGCCGCCTTCTCGGCGCTTTCGAGCTTAATCTCGATAACCCGCTCGACGCCCTTGGCGCCGATGATGCAGGGGACGCCGACGTAAAGCCCATTCACTCCGTATTCGCCGCGCAGGTAGGCGGCGCACGGCAACACCCGCTTCTTGTCCTTGAGATAAGACTCCGCCATCTGGATGGCGGCGCTGGCCGGCGCGTAGAAGGCGGAGCCGGTCTTCAGCAAGCTGACGATCTCGGCGCCGCCGTCGCGGGTGCGCTGGACGATCTCGTCTAGGCGCTTGCCCGACAACCATTTCATTTTTACCAAGTCGGGGAGCGGGATGCCGGCCACCGTCGAATAGCGCACCAAGGGTACCATGGTGTCGCCGTGGCCGCCGAGGACGAAGGCGGTGACGTCCTCCACCGAGACTTTCAGCTCGTCGGCCAAGAAATAGCGGAAGCGGGCCGAATCGAGTACCCCGGCCATGCCCACTACCCGATTGTGGGGCAGGCCCGAGGCCTCGCGCAGCGCCCACACCATGGCATCCAGCGGATTGGTGACGCAGATCACGAAGGCGCCCGGCGCATATTGCTTGATGCCGGCGCCGACGGCGCCCATGACCTTGGTGTTGATGCCGAGCAGGTCGTCGCGGCTCATGCCCGGCTTGCGCGGCACGCCGGCAGTGACGATGACGACGTCGGCACCCTTGATGCTGGCGTAGCCCGTGGCGCCTCGAAGGCGCGTGTCGAAGTCCTCGATCGGCGAGGATTCTGCGATGTCCAGGCTCTTCCCCTTGGGGATGCCACCGACGATGTCGAACAGGACGACATCGCCCAGTTCCTTGAGGCCGACCAGATGGGCCAGCGTGCCGCCGATGTTGCCGGCGCCGATGAGCGCGATCTTGTTCCGTGACATTGCTAATATCCCCCGCGCGGGTGTCTTGCCGTGGTAACATCGCGCCGGTGCGCCCGGCGCGCCCGGCAACTTTCCATGCCATATGGCCCGGTACGATCGCCGTTGTTAACGCGATTCAGGCGCAAGGGCAAGGATAACGACCCCGCCGCTGGCCTGCCGCAATCCCGCTAACTAACCGTTATCCAATAGAATTTTGGTGTCCGGGCGGTCATTACAACCCTTGGTCAGCGAATGTGCTCGGCCGCCATGTAGGCCTCGGATTGCATCTCGTTGAGGCGCGAGACCGTGCGCCCGAACTCGAACGCCCCGGTGCCCTCGGTGTATATCTCCTCGGGCGCGGTGTCGGCCGAGCAGATCAGGTTCACCTTGTGCTCGTAGAGGGCGTCGATGAGGATGACGAAGCGCTTGGCCTCGTTGTGGTGGTTGGATCCGAGCCGCGGAATGCTGGAAAGCACAAGGGTGTGGAAGCGCTTGGCGACGGCCAGATAATCGGCGGTGCCTAGGGGCTGGCCGCACAGATCGACGAAGTCGGCGAAGGCCACCCCCTCGGCGGCCCGGGGGATATGGACCTCGCGGCCGGCGATGGTGAGCCGCTTGGGCGTCGGGCTGGCGCCGAGGATGAGGCGCGCGAAGTATTTCTCCAAATCGGCGTCGGTTTCCGGCCCCGCCGGAACGCGATAGGTATCGATCAGGCGCATGGCGGCCAGCCGGTGGTCGGCGCCACCGTCAAGCTCGAGGACATCGAGCTTTTGCTCGATAAGCTCGATAAAGGGCAGGAAGCGATCGCGCTGCAGACCACCCTTGTAGAGGTCCTGCGGCGGGCGGTTGGAGGTGGTCACGACGACGACCCCGGCATCGAACAGCGCCTCGAACAGCCGCCCCAGGATCATGGCGTCGGCGATGTCGGAGACGTGGAACTCGTCGAAGGACAGCAGCCGTGCCTTGTCGGTGATGACGCGGGCCAGGGCGACCAGGGGGTCGGCGGACTCGGGGGCCTCGCCCGCCTTCACCGCTTGACGGAAGTTGTAGATGCGCTCGTGCACCTCGAGCATGAAAGCGTGGAAGTGGACGTGTTTGCGTTCCTCGATCGGCGCCCGAGAAAAAAAGAGGTCCATGAGCATGGACTTGCCGCGCCCGACGCCGCCGTAGATGTAGAGCCCGCGAGGCGGTTCCGTGCGCCCGGCGGCCAGCCCGAGGCGGGCCATCCATCCTTTCTTGCCGGCGTGGGGCGCGTAGTCGACGAGTTCCGTGTGCAGGTCCTGCAGCTTGCCGACGGCGCGTTCTTGCGCCGCGTCGGGCCGAATTTCGCCGCCCTCGAGTAGCGCCTGGTAAGCGTCGAGGGGGCCGCCGGCGAGAGGAGAGCTGGATGTCGTCATGAGCATTCCGCTTGTTAGCGCCCACCGGAGACGGGGACGGTGACGCCGGTGACGTAGGAAGCGGCTTCCGACATCAGCCACAGCACGGTCTCGGCGACCTCCTCGGGGCTGCCGCCGCGCTTCATGGGAACGTTAGGGGCCAACTTCTCCAAGCGGTCGGGGAAGCCGGCGGCGTGGATGTCGGTGTCGATCAGGCCCGGGCTGACGGCGTTGACCCGGATGCCCTCGTCGGCGACCTCGCGCGCCAAGCCGATGGTGAGGGTGTCCACCGCCCCCTTGGAGGCCCCGTAATGGACCCATTCGCCGGCGCCGCCGATGCGCGAGGCCATGGAGGAAACGTTAACAATGGCGCCGCCCGTACCGCCCTTCTTGGTGGACATGCGGCGCACCGCCTCGGCGCGTTCGGCCAGCATGCGGTGGAGGTTCACGGTATCTTCCCCGTCGCGTCGGCGGCATTTTAGCAGGGGAAATCGTCACGAATAAGCCCTTTGCTCAACGGGCGGCAGAGGCGCATTATCATCCCCGGAAGGCAGGGACATGACGGAGTTCGCTCTTGGCGGCGAATTCGCCGTCCGATTGGCGTTTTTCTTCGGCGTACTGGCGGCGATGGCGGCGTGGGAGGTGGTGGCACCGCGGCGCGCACTTTCCCAACCGGAGGCGGTGCGCTGGTATGCCAACCTCGGCATCGTCGCCCTCAACGTGCTTGTGCTGCGCGCCGTGCTGCCCTTGGCGCCGCTTGCCGTCGCCGGACCCGCCGCCGAACGCGGCTGGGGCGTCCTCAATCTTGTGGAGGTGCCAGCCTGGCTCGCCGTCGTCCTAGCGCTCGTCGTGCTGGATTTTGCCATCTACCTGCAGCACGTCCTGTTCCACGCGGTTCCGGTGCTGTGGCGGCTGCATCGCATGCACCACGCCGATCTCGATTTCGACGTCAGTTCCGGGTTGCGCTTTCACACCGTCGAGACCCTGTTGTCGGCCCTGATCAAGATGGCGGTGGTGGTGGTGGTGGGCGCGCCGGCGCTGGCCGTGCTTGCCTTCGAGGTGGTGCTCAACGCCACCTCCATGTTCAACCACGGCAACGTGCGCCTGCCCGCCGCGTTCGACGGCGCGCTGCGCTGGCTGGTGGTGACGCCGGACATGCACCGCGTCCACCATTCCATCGCCGCCGAGGAGGCCAACTCCAACTTCGGCTTCTGTCTGCCGTGGTGGGAGCGGCTGATGGGCACCTACCGCGCCCAGCCGGCGGCCGGCCACCAGGGGATGACCATCGGCATCGAGATGTTCCGCGACCCCGGCGCGCTCCATCTGCACCGGATGCTGGTCCAGCCCTTTCTGGGGGGCGCCGGGTCCTACCCCACCAACCGGACCTCCGGCCCACCGGCAACGTGAGCCGGCCGCACGACAAAGTGCTGGTGCCGGACCACCACTACCAGGAGGAGAGATATGGACGAAGAAGTCTTCAACATGCAGATTCGCAAGTCCCTCAAGCACGTCGGCGTCACCTCGCAGCGCGGGATCGAACATACCGTACGAGACGCCCTCGCCGACGGCCGCCTCGAGGGCGGCGAGACGGTGAAGGCGCGCGTCGTACTGAGCATCGAGTCCCCGGGCGTCTCGCACGCCATCGACGGCGACATCGATCTGGTTTGATGAAGGCGGGTGAGCTGGCGTCTAGTGCCGTTGCGCTTGGCTGATCTTGATCTCGGCGATGGCCTTGCCCGGGTTGAGGCTCTTGGGACACGTGCTGGTGCAGTTCATGATGGTGTGGCAGCGGTAGAGCTTGAACGGGTCCTCCAGGTCGTCGAGCCGCTCGCCCGCGTGCTCGTCGCGGGTATCGGCGATCCAGCGGTAGGCCTGGAGCAGCACCGCCGGGCCCAGGTAGCGATCGCCGTTCCACCAGTAGCTGGGACAACTGGTCTGGCAGCAGAAGCACAGCACGCACTCCCACAGGCCGTCGAGCTTGGCGCGTTCCTCCTGGCTTTGTAGGCGCTCCGTGGTGGGCGGCGGCGTGTCGGCCTTTAGCCACGGCTCGATGGATGTGTACTGGGCATAGGGCACCGAGAGGTCGGTGACCAAGTCCTTGATCACCGGCATGTGGGGCAGGGGATAGATCTTGACGTCGCCCTTGATCTCGTCGAGGGGCTTGATGCAGGCCAAGGTGTTTGTGCCGTCGATGTTGAAGGCGCATGAGCCGCACACCCCCTCGCGGCACGAGCGGCGGAAGGTGAGGGTGGTGTCGATCTCGTTCTTGATCTTGATCATGGCGTCGAGCACCATGGGCCCGCACGTGTCCATGTCGACCTCGAAGCTGTCGAGCCGCGGGTTGCCACCGTCGTCGGGGTCATAGCGGTACACCTTGAACACGCGGACGTTTTTGGCGCCGGGGGGGGCCTTGTGGGTCTTGCCCTCGACCACCTTGGAATTGGCGGGAAGCGCGAATTCAACCATCGACGCTCGTTCCTCCGCTCAGTAAATCCGTTCCTCGGGCTCGATGTATTCGACGTCGTCGGTCAGCGTGTAGGTATGCACCGGGCGGTAGGCTAGCCGCACGCCGCCCCCGTCCTCGATCCATGCCAGCGTGTGTTTCATCCAGTTCACGTCGTCGCGTGCCGCGAAGTCCTCGCGCGCATGCGCGCCGCGGCTTTCCTTGCGCGCCTCGGCCGAGACCATAGAGGTCACCGAGTTGACCATCAGGTTCTCGAGCTCCAGCGCCTCGACCAAATCCGAGTTCCAGATCATCGAGCGGTCGTCGACGCGGATGTCGGCCAGCGAGGCGGCGCATTGCGCAATCAGCCGGCAGCCCTCCTCGAGGACTTCCTGGGTACGGAACACGGCGGCGTTGTTCTGCATGACGCGCTGCATGTCGAGGCGGATCTCGCTGGCCCTCCGCGACCCCGAGGCGTGGCGCAACCGGTCGAGGCGCGACAGCGCCAAGTCGCAGGCGTCCTCCGCCAGACGCTTGTGGTCGGCCCCCGCCTCGACGATTTCGCGGGCGCGCTTGGCGGCGGCCCGTCCGAAGACGATGAGATCCAGGAGGGAGTTGGTGCCGAGCCGATTGGCCCCGTGCACCGACACGCTGGCCGCCTCGCCGATTGCCATCAGCCCGGGGGCGACGGCGTCCGCATAGACGGTGGGACGCAGCACCTCGGCGTGGATGTTGGTGGGGATGCCGCCCATGTTGTAGTGGACGGTAGGAAGCACCGGGATCGGTTCCTTGCTGGCGTCCACGCCGGCGAAGATCTTCGAGGTTTCCGTGATGCCGGGCAAGCGCTCCTGCAGGACCTCGATGCCGAGGTGCTCCAAGTGCAGAAGGATGTGATCCTTGTCCTTGCCGACGCCCCGTCCCTCGCGGATTTCGATGGTCATGCAGCGGCTGACCACGTCGCGCGAGGCGAGATCCTTGGACGTCGGCGCGTAGCGCTCCATGAAGCGCTCTCCCTCCGAGTTGGTGAGATAGCCGCCTTCGCCGCGGGCGCCCTCGGTGATCAGCATGCCGGCACCATAAACACCGGTCGGATGGAACTGGATGAACTCCATGTCCTGGAGCGGCAGACCGGCGCGCGCCACCATGGCGTTGCCGTCACCTGTGCACGTGTGGGCCGAAGTGCACGAGAAATAGGAACGTCCGTAGCCGCCCGTCGCCAGAACCGTCATGTGGGCGCGGAACAGGTGGATCGAGCCGTCGTCGAGGTTCCACGCGACGATGCCAGCGCAGGCGCCGTCGGCGTCCATGATCAGGTCGATGACCACGTACTCGACGAAGAACTCCGCCTCGTGCTTGAGCGACTGCTGGTAAAGAGTATGTACGATGGCGTGGCCGGTGCGGTCGGCCGCCGAACAAGCGCGCGCCATCGGCGCGTGGTCACCGGCCCGCGTATGGCCGCCGAAGGGGCGCTGATAGAGCTTGCCATCCGGCGTCCGCGAAAAGGGTACGCCGAAGTGCTCGAGCTCGATCACCGAGGGGATGGCCTCCCGGCACAGGTATTCGATGGCGTCCTGATCGCCCAGCCAGTCCGACCCCTTGACCGTGTCGTACATGTGCCAGCGCCAGTCGTCGTGGTCCATGTTGCCGAGCGCCGCCGAGATGCCGCCCTGGGCCGCCACCGTGTGGCTGCGGGTGGGGAAGACCTTAGTGACGCATGCCGTCTTGAGGCCCGCCGTGGTCATGCCCAGCGCGGCGCGTAGGCCGGCGCCGCCGGCGCCGACGACGACCACGTCATAGTGGTGCTCAGTAATGGGATAGGTTTCCGGCATTCCCGGTCATCCTCCGAACGACACCCTAAGAGTGGCGAGCACGCACGACGCCCCGAAAAGGGCGGCGACGAACTTTACGGCGACGAGGCTGGCCACCTTCGCCTTTTCGCCGTGGACGTAATCCTCGATCACTTCATGCACGCCGAGCTGGGCATGATGAAACAGGGCGATGACGAAGAGCACCATGAGCAGCGCGTTGCCGTGCGCGCCGAGCCACGTCGTGAAGGCGGCGAGGTCGGCGCCGACCAGGGAGATGGCCGAGACCACGAACCACAGGCAAAGCGGCACCAAGGCCACGCCGGTGATACGCTGGGCCCACCACTGGGCGGCCCCCTCTTTGGCGGAGCCCAGGCCGCGCACCTGGCCAAGATCCGAGCGCATCTCCATCACGCCCCTCCGGCCACCGCGTAGGCGGCGATCCAGGCGATGAGAGTGAGCGCCACCGTGGTGGCGATGACGAGCCAGCCGGTGGCCTTGAGGGTGCGCATTTCAAAACCCCAGCCGGTGTCCCACGCCAGATGGCGGATGCCGTTCAGCAGGTGGTAGAAGAGCGCGAAGGTCAATCCGAAGAGGACCAGCCTTCCCAACCAGGAAGCCAGGAAATCCTGGGCGCGGGCGAAGGTTTCGGGCCCGTAGGCGGCCGACGTCAGCCAATATCCGAGAAGCAGGGCGCCGGCGGCCAGCGCCATCCCGGTCAGCCGGTGAAAAATCGACAGGATGGATGTTATCTGCGGCCGGTAAACCTGGAGATGGGGGGAGAGGGGGCGGTTGCCAGCTTTCATGCCCTGAACCTTAGAAGCGACCGGCACAGGCGCGCCGTCCGCGCCGTCCACGCCGTCCACGCTGTCCCGATTTGCGCCCACCCCATTTAAACGCTCCAATGAGTTGTGTCAATGTCCGCCCCTTGGCGCCGCATGGGCAGCTTCCCACGGGCAAGTTGATTAGAAATTTCTAATGGAAGGAAAAAGATTATTCGTATAAGGCGTTGAAGTCACCAAACATTGAAATTATTGTTTATAAGTATGTGAATAACTTGTGGACAAATTGTGTAAATATAGAAATGTTATACACAGAAAACTAAATAAATGTGAAAACATCTTATTGAAAGCACTCTTATTACTACTCACTATATCAAGTGTACGCAGAAGCGTTGAAGTGGCGGTTTTCGGTGCGGTTCGGGTAGGCTCTTCGGGGGTTGCCTCCGTCGCCGGAACTCGCCGCCCCAAAGCCAAACCAGCGCCGCGCGCGCCGGCAAGGCCGAGGGCGGACGGTGGGGGAAGCGGGCCGGGGCTTCGGCCCCGGAAAGCGGAACCGGTCGTCGGCGAAGGCCTCGTTTCCCGTGCGAGGCGGTCTTTGTTGCGGATCGGGCCATGTTCCTTTATGGGACCGGCCGGGTTTCGTGAAACGGCGGTACGAAGGGGTGGTCGTGGTTGTCCCGGAGTGGCCGTCGCGGGGTTGGAAGACCGGGTTTCTCGCGGACCTATGGTCTTCGATCCGGGGGCTTCGGCTCCGGGAGGCCGTCCGCCATTCAAGGCCTTACGCCATCCATGGTGCGGCGACGAAGGGTTCTGGAGACGGGACTTTTCGGAGGCGTACCGGGGCCGCTCTCGTCCGTGGTTGTTCTCTGTCCAGAGCACGTCCCCGGAGAGGGTGGTCAGATCGAGAATGGCGCTTCGCCGTGCGCGGAGCTTGGCTGGCTCCATGAGGCGTCAGGAGCGCCGCTTCGGCGGTGCGTTATGCGGGCTTCCCAGGACCCGCATACCTGACGCCTCATTCCTTAACAGGCTCTCTTGGGTTGTTTCAACATCGCTGCGACTTGGGCTACATCTTGCGTCCAGCGTCGTTCCCTATGCCCCCCCTTCGGTGGCGGCGATGGTCTCTGCCATGGCGACCAGGCGCTTGGCGGCGTTGACGTGCAGGTTCTCGATGAGCTTGCCGTCGACGAGAAGGACGCCCTGGCCCTCCTTTTCGGCCTCGGCGTGGGCGGCGATGATGCGCCGCGACCATTCGATTTCGTCGGCCGAAGGCGCGAACGCCTTGTTTGCCGCCTCGATCTGCTTGGGGTGAATGAGGGTCTTGCCGTCGAAACCAAACTCGGCGCCTTGCCCGCAGGCGTACTCGAAACCCCCGTCGTCCTTGAGGTCGAGGTACACGCCGTCGAGGATGGGCAGCTCCACGGCGCGCGCCGCTAGGATGCACAGGCCAAGCCCGGTAATCATCGGCAGGCGGTCGCGGGTGTGGGCGGCGTGTAGGTCGGCGGCGAGGTCGGAGGTGCCCATGACGAGGCCGCCGAGGCGCCCGCCGGCGGCGGCGATGTCCTCGGCGTGCAGCATGGCGAGCGGCGTCTCCATCATGCACCAGATAGACATCCCGGGCGGCGCCCCAGCGCCATCCATGACCTCTTCCGCTTGGTGGACGGTGTCGGCGTTCTCCACCTTGGGCAGGAGGACGGCGTCGACGGCAAAGCCGCAGGCGGCGGTCAGGTCGTCACGCCCCCATGGAGTGGCAAGCCCGTTGACGCGCACGATCAATTCCCGGTGGCCGTAGCCGCCGGCCTTCACCGCCGCACCGATCTGCTGGCGTGCCGCCTCCTTGGCGTCCGGGGCAACGGCGTCCTCCAAGTCGAGGATCAGGGCGTCGGCGCCAAGGCCCTTTCCTTTTTCGAGCGCCCGGGTGTTGGAGCCCGGCATGTAGAGCATGCTGCGGCGTGGCCGCGCGTCGTTGGTCATGGTGCCCCCCACTCTTACTCAGGCGAATATTATCAAGTGCGAATAAGTACAATCCGGAGGCCGCCTGTGGCAAGGTCGGGAACCGGGTAAACGTGAACGGGGCAGCAAGGCCGTGGCCATTCTCTCCATCCAGTCGTCGGTGGCCTACGGGCACGTCGGCAACGCCGTTGCGGTGTTTGCCCTGCAACGTCTCGGTTTCGAGGTGTGGCCGGTCAATACGGTCGCCTACTCCAACCACCCGGGATACGGGAACTGGCGGGGCCGCGTCGCCGACACGTCGGAGGTGGCGGCGCTCATCGAGGGCATCGCCGGACGCGGCGCGCTGGCGGGCTGCCAGGCAGTGCTCGGAGGTTATCTCGGTGCCGCCGAGACAGGACCGGTGGTTCTCGACGCCGCCGCCGCCGTCAAGGCGGCCAACGGCGACGCCCTTTACTGCTGCGATCCGGTCATCGGCGACGCCGCCGAGGGCGTCTACGTGGCCGACGGGGTGGCTGAGTTCATCAAGTCCGAGGCCGTCGGCCGCGCCGATATCCTGCTCCCCAATGCCTTCGAGCTCGAATACCTGACAGGGCGCGCCGTGGAGACGGTGGAGCACGCGCTGGCCGCCGCCCGGGTCCTCCTCGAGCGAGGGCCGCGCCTGGTCGTGGCGACGTCCCTGGTGTCTGGCGCCGGAAACACCGAAAATGCCGAAACCGTCGAGACCCTTGCCGTGTCGCCGTCCGAGGCCTGGCTGGTCGCCGTTCCCAGGCTGTCGAACTCGGCCAAGGGGACGGGCGATCTGTTCACCGCCCTCTTCCTCGGCCATTACCTGCAATCGCGGCGCCCCGGCGACGCCCTGGGCGCCGCCGCCTCGGCGGTGTTCGCGGTGCTCGCCGAGACCAAGAAGGCGGGGCGCCGCGAGCTTGCCCTGGTGGCGGCGCAGGATGAGTTGGTCCGCCCGCGCCGCCGCTTCGAGGCGCTGAGACTGCGCTAGCTCGTCATCGGCGCGCCCGAGGATGGGCGGCGCGGTAGACCTCCATCAGGCGATCGGCATCGACTTCCGTGTAACGCTGGGTGGTGGACAGCGAGGCGTGGCCGAGCAACTCCTGGATGGTACGCAGGTCGCCGCCGCCGGCCAGCAGGTGGGTGGCGAAGCTGTGGCGCAAGCTGTGCGGCGTCGCCGATTCGGGCAGGCCGAGGTCGGCCCTGAGCAGGCGCATCTGGCGCTGCGCCACCCCGGCGTTGAGCCTGGCACCACGCACCCCCAGGAAAAGGGGGCCGCCGTCGCCGCCCGGGTGGGGACAGGCGTCAAGGTAGTCGGCGATGGCCTCGGCGACGGCGGGCAGTACCGGGACCAGGCGCTCCTTGCGGCCCTTGCCGCTCACCTTCATAGGCTCGCCGCTCGGCGCGTCTCGGCGGTTCAGGGCCAGGGCCTCGCCGATGCGCAACCCGCACCCGTAGAGAAGGGTGAACAGTGCCGTATCGCGCTTGGCGACCCAGGGCTCTTCGTCGAGAGCCCTGGGTCGCTCCACTACCTCTAGGGCGTCGGCCACGGCGAGCGGCCTGGGCAGCGAGCGCCCTACCTTCGGCGTGCGCACGGCGCCGACGGCGGCGTTGTGCACCAGGCCGGCGCGGTCGAGGAAGCGGAAATATCCGCGCACCACCGAAAGCGCCCGCGCCATCGACGGGCGCGCCAGGCCGGCCGCCCCGAGGCTGGCCAGATAGCCGCGGACGTCGGCCGGGTTCAAGGCCTCCAGGTCCTGCAGCCCAGGCGGAAAACCCAGGTGCGCCGAGAGGTAGCGGAAGAATCCGGCGAGGTCGCGACCATAGCCGTCAACCGTATGCGGCGAGGCGTGTCGCTCGTGGGCGAGCCAAGCCAGCCACTCTTCGATGGCCGAAAGGACGGCCGGCTCGGCCGCGTAATGGACCGGAAGCCGACCCGGGTCTGGCGCGGAGACCGCCGACATATGGTGTCCTTTTAGCTACATGAATGCTATATCTTGGGTATTACCCGCTTCGCAAGGAAATTGTCGGAAGTGCGGCGCGCTTCAGGCCGGCTCTTCCAGCAACTTGTGGAGGCAGGGCTCCAGAACGCTGGCCAGGAAGGCCACCAGATCGGAGCCCAATCCGGGGTGGAAGGCGGTGGCCTCGCGCGAGCCGAGAGCCAGCAAGCCGGGCGGCGTCATCTGGCCGGGGCCCAACCGGGCGAGGGCGGCGGAGCGCACTAATCCGGCACCGGCGCCGAAGACGGTTCCGTCGTCCAGCATGTCATCCATGAGCACCGCGTTCCGGCCGGCGCCCAATAATTCATTCACGCCATTGCCGGGCAAGCGGCCGATATGGGGTGAGGTCAGTCCGGCCTGCGGCCACTGGCCCGGCTGGAAAGCCACCGTCGCCACGTCGACGTCGAGAATGAGGGGCAACTCCTCGCCGATCACCCGCAGCAACTCCCTGATGTTGCCAGACCTCAAGAGCGCCAGCGCCGCGGCCAGGGTGCGGGTCTGGCTCGACATGTTGGCGCGGCTGATCTCGATAAGATCGAGGGCGGTGTTGCGCAGGCTGTCGATTTCCCCGCGCAGGTGCTTGACGATGACCTGGTTCAGATCGACGACGGCGACGCCGTCCCACCGCGCCGAAGGTGTCAACTCCTCAAGAATATCGGGGTGTTTGGCGAAGAAGTCGGGATTGCGGCGCAGGTAGCCGGCGATGTCTTCCTCGGTGATGGCTTCCTGGGCTGGCGCCGGGCCAGACTCGGCGGTGAAGTCTTCCGGTTTTCCGTTCATTCTTTTTTTTATACTGGCCGTACGTGTTTATTGAAGCACCGTTGGCCGCCACGTAAACGTAATAGGCTAGAGTGTAGACCATGCCCTCCGCGCGCGCCAGTTCCCGTCACGGTGCCGGTAGCCGCGTCAGCGTCATGCTGCCGCTGCCGCTGGCCGGTGCCTACGACTACCGGGTGCCGGCCGGCCTCGATCTCGCCGACGGCGATTTTGTGCGCGTGCCGTTGGCAGCGCGCCAGGTAGCGGGTGTGGTGTGGGGCGCCGCCACCGGCGCCGTGGCACCGGAAAAGCTCAAGCAGGTCTCGGCGCGCCTGCCGGTTCCGCCGCTCAGCTCGGTGGCGCGGCGCTTCGTCGAGTGGGTTGGTGCCTACACGTGCTCGCCGCCGGGCGCCGTCCTCAAGATGGTGATGAGCGTGCCCGCCGCCCTCAATCCCCCGGCCCCGGTCGTGGCCTATGCGCTTGGCACCGCCGAAGTGCGCATGACCAAGGCGCGGCGGCGCGTCTTCGACGTGCTGGCCGAGGGACTGCCCTTGCCGGGGCCGGACCTGGCGCGCCTGGCCGCCGTCGGGCCGTCGGTGGTGCGCGGTTTGGCGGCGGCCGGCGCCCTCGTGCCGGTGCCGATGGCCACCTCTTCGCCTAGGGCGACGCCTGCTGCTTCCGCTTGGCGCCTCGACGCGCCGGCCCTTTCGGCCGGACAGGCGGCGGCGGCAGAGGAACTGGCGGCGCGGGTCGAGGGTGGCGGCTTTGCCGTCACCGTGCTCGACGGGGTGCCCGGCGCCGGCAAGACCGAGGTCTATTTTCACGCCCTCGCCCGCGCCTTGCAGGGCGGGCGCCAGGCCCTGGTGCTGCTGCCCGAGATCGCCCTTGGCGCCCAGTGGCTGTCGCGTTTCAGGGAGCGTTTCGGGATCGAGCCCGCGGTGTGGCATTCCGATCTGCCGGCGCGCCGGCGGCGCCTCACCTGGCGGGCCGTCGCCGAGGGCGCGGCGCGGGTTGTCGTCGGCGCTCGTTCGGCGTTGTTCCTGCCCTATCCGGATCTCGGATTGATCGTCGTCGACGAGGAACACGACGGCGCCTACAAACAGGAGGAAGGCGTCGTCTACGGGGCCCGCGACATGGCGGTGGCGCGCGCCCATCTCGGCGACGTGCCGGCGGTGCTGGTCTCGGCGACACCGTCCCTGGAGACCGTGGTCAACGTGCGGCGTGGACGCTACGCGGTCCTGCACCTGCCCGACCGCCACGCCGGGGCGACCCTGCCCCGGGTGCGGCTCGTCGACATGCGCGCCGAGCCGCCGGCGCAGTCCGCCTGGCTGTCGCCACCCCTGCTGGCGGACCTGCGCGAGACCCTGGACGGTGGCGAGCAGGCCATGCTCTTCCTCAACCGCAGGGGCTACGCGCCGCTCACCCTTTGCCGCGCCTGCGGCCACCGGCTGCAGTGCCCCCAATGCACCGCCTGGCTGGTCGAGCACCGGCGCGCCGGCCGCCTGTTGTGCCATCATTGCGGCCATTCGGTGGCGCTTCCCGGGTCGTGTCCGGCGTGCGAGGCGCAAGAAAGCCTCGCCGCCTGCGGTCCGGGTGTCGAGCGCATGGCCGAGGAAGTGGCGGAGGCCTTTCCCGGGGCGCGCCATGCCATCGCCGCCAGCGACACCGTCGGCGGACCCAAGGCCGCCGAGGACCTGGTGCGGCGCATCGAGGACCATGACGTCGATCTGATCATCGGCACCCAGATCCTGGCCAAGGGGTATCATTTTCCGATGCTGACTCTGGTCGGCGTCGTCGATGCGGATCTGGGTCTCGCCGGGGGCGACCTGCGCGCCGCCGAGCGCACCTTTCAGCTCCTCTACCAGGTGGCCGGGCGCGCCGGACGCGCCGAGCGCCCGGGCCGGGTGCTGGTGCAGACCTACATGCCCGAGCACCCGGTGATGCAGGCCCTGGCGTCGGGCCGGCGCGACCGCTTCGTGGAGGCCGAGGCGAAAGCCCGCGAGGAAGCCGGCATGCCGCCCTTCGGCCGTCTCGTGGCGCTCATCGTATCGGGGCGCGACGAAGCGGCGGTTGACGCCGCCGCCCGCCTGCTCGGCCGGACGGCGCCACGCGGCCCTGGCGTCGTCACCCTGGGACCGGCGCCGGCGCCCCTCGGCATGTTGCGCGGAATGCACCGCCGGCGCCTGTTGCTGAAGGCGGA
The DNA here is from genome assembly GCA_036011345.1 of Rhodospirillales bacterium. Taxonomy (GTDB): domain Bacteria; phylum Pseudomonadota; class Alphaproteobacteria; order Rhodospirillales; family JASLQF01; genus JASLQF01. Next base: position 31,359 of record DASCNF010000023.1, read on the forward strand.
AATGAACATCGGCGTGCAAGCCGTCGTGCGCCGGTGGCTGGCTCGGGCGCCCGTGCCGCGCCGCGTGCGCGTGCGCGTCGACGTCGATCCAAACAGCTTCCTCTGAGGTGCTTTCCAGCGCCGGGAGGAGACTCGGAAAGCGGCGGAATTCCGCCTTTTTTGGGGATAAATAATGACCCGGCGGCCGGCTTGCACGGCCCCAGGGAGTGTGCTAGACAACACGCGTTTTCCGGGCGCGGGCGGCCCCTGCGGCGGCGTGTCTTCGCGCCCGTCAACGTGCGCCCGGGCGCTCCTTGCATATCTTGGGGCGTATCTTGGGCATATCTTGGATATTGAAGTCGAGGACCCTCCCAGTTGCCATCCCAGACCACAGGCACCACCGGGCTCGCCGGCCGTTATGCGACGGCGCTTTTTCAGTTGGCGGAGGCGGATGCGTCGCTCGACAAAGTGGCGGACGACCTCAATAGCCTCGGCAACATGATCGAGGACAGCGATGACCTGCGCCGGCTTATCCGCTCGCCCGCGTTGTCGCGCGACGCGCAGGGGAATGCCATGGCGGCGGTCGCGGAACGCGCCGGACTGTGCGATCTGGTGCGGCGTTTCGTCGGCGTCTTGGCCTACAACCGCCGCCTGTTCGCCGTGCCCGATATGATTGCCGCGTACCTGGCGCTATGGGCGGCGCACCGCGGCGAGGAGACGGCGGAGGTGATTTCGGCCAGTCAACTCAGCGACAAGCAGGTGTCGGGCCTTGCGGCATCCTTGAAGAAGGCCATGGGCGTCGATGTCGCCGTCAACGCCAGGGTCGATCCGGGCCTGCTCGGGGGACTCGTCGTCCAGGTTGGCTCGCGCATGGTAGATTCCTCGCTCGCCACCAAGCTGCAATCGATGCGCCTCGCCATGAAGGGAACCGCGTAATGGATATACGGGCGGCGGAAATCTCCGCAATCCTGAAGGAACAGATCGCCAATTTCGGGACCGAGGCGGAGGTCGCGGAAGTCGGCCAGGTGCTATCGGTGGGCGACGGCATCGCCCGCGTCCACGGTCTCGACAAGGTGCAGGCCGGCGAGATGGTCGAGTTTCCCGGCGCCATCAAGGGGATGGCCCTCAACCTGGAGACCGACAACGTCGGCGTCGTCATCTTCGGCGACGACCGCACGATCAAGGAAGGCGACACCGTCAAGCGCACCGGCGCCATCGTCGACGTGCCGGTGGGCAAGGAGCTGCTGGGCCGCGTCGTCAACGCCACCGGCGAGCCCATCGACGGCAAGGGCCCCATAGAGGCCAGTGCACGCTCCCGTGTCGAGGTCAAGGCGCCGGGCATCATCCCCAGGCGCTCCGTGCACGAACCCATGCAGACCGGCATCAAGGCCATAGACTGCCTGATTCCCGTCGGCCGCGGTCAGCGCGAACTGATCATCGGCGACCGCCAGACCGGCAAGTCCGCCATCATCCTCGACACCATCATCAACCAGAAGCGCGTCAACGAGGCCGCCCAGAGCGAGGCCGAGAAGCTTTACTGCATTTACGTGGCGGTCGGCCAAAAGCGCTCGACGGTGGCGCAGATCGTCAAGACCCTGGAGGAGCACGACGCCCTTTCCTACGCCATCATCGTCGCGGCGACGGCGTCGGAGCCGGCGCCCTTGCAGTTCCTGGCCCCCTATACCGGGTGCGCCATGGGCGAGTATTTCCGCGATAACGGCATGCACGCCGTCATCTTCTACGACGATTTGTCGAAGCAGGCGGTGTCCTACCGTCAGATGTCTCTCCTTCTGCGGCGCCCCCCCGGCCGCGAGGCCTATCCCGGAGACGTTTTTTACCTGCATTCGCGTCTGCTCGAACGCGCCGCCAAGATGAACGACGAACACGGCGCCGGATCGCTCACCGCCCTGCCGGTGATCGAGACCCAGGCCAACGATGTTTCCGCCTACATCCCGACCAACGTCATTTCCATCACCGACGGCCAGATCTTCCTGGAGACCGACCTCTTCTATCAAGGCATCCGCCCGGCGGTGAACGTCGGCATCTCGGTGAGCCGCGTCGGATCGGCGGCCCAGGTCAAGGCCATGAAGAAGGTGGCCGGCTCCATCAAGCTGGAACTCACCCAGTACCGGGAGATGGCGGCCTTCGCCCAGTTTGCCTCCGACCTCGACGCCTCCACCCAGCGCCTGCTGGCGCGCGGCGCGCGGCTCACGGAAATCCTCAAGCAGCCCCAGTACCAGCCCTGTCCCGTGGAGGAGCAGGTGGTCTCCATCTTCGCCGGCGTGCGCGGGTATCTCAACAAGGTCGAGGTTGGCGACGTCACCCGCTTCGAGGCCGCCATGCTCGAGGAGATCCGCTCCTCGGGGGCGGGCATCCTGGAGGCGATCCGCACGGAGAAGGATATTTCGGAGGACACCGAGAACAAGCTGACGGCCTTCCTCGATGGTTTTGCCGGCGCCTTCCACTGATGGCCATGGCGCCCCTCGGGATATCGACATAGCGGGACCCCACGTTCGATGCCCAGCCTGAAGGATCTGCGGATCCGCATCACCAGCGTCAAATCGACGCAAAAAATCACCTCCGCCATGAAAATGGTGGCGGCCTCCAAGCTGCGCCGGGCGCAGGTGGCGGCCGAGGAGGCGCGGCCTTACGCCGACCTCATGGAGCGCATGTTGGCGACGTTGACCGCCAGCCTGCCGACCCTGGAGGGCGCACCGCCTTTGTTGGCGGGGACGGGCTCGGAAGACGTTCACCTGATCGTCGCCGTCACCGCCGATCGGGGATTGTGCGGCGGTTTCAACAACAACATCGCGCGCGAGGTCAGGCAGCACGTCCAAGCCCTCCACAACGAGGGCAAGACGGTGAAGCTGCTGTGCGTCGGGCGCAAGGGGCGCGATGCCCTGAATCGCGACTACGGCTCGATCATCTTCGATACCCTCGAGCACGTCACCCGGACGGGCGCCGACTTCGAAACCGCCGCCGGCATCGCCGGGCGCCTTGTCGAGATGTTCGAGGCCGGCGAGTTCGACGTATGCACGGTCATTTTCAACACCTTCAAGAGCGTCATCTCCCAGCAGGTCACGCCGCTGAGGCTGATCCCCTTTTCCGTGCCTGAGGCCACGGATGAAGATGCCGAGAAGGACGCGGAAGAGGACGTGTTCAAGGCGCTCTACATCATGGAGCCCTCGGAAGAGGAAATCCTGGAGGAAATCCTGCCGCGCAATCTTTCGGTGCAGATGTTCCGCGCCCTTCTCGAGAGCTATGCCTCCGAGCAGGGGGCGCGCATGACGTCCATGGACAACGCCACCCGCAACGCGGGCGAGATGATCGATGACCTCACGCTGACCTACAACCGCACGCGTCAAGCCGACATCACGAAGGAACTGATCGAGATCATATCCGGCGCTGAAGCGCTCTAAAGCGCCGCCCGGCATGCACCGGAGATGCCTTTAAAGAGGAAACCGATACATGAGCAAGAACACCACCGGCACTGTCACCCAGGTCATGGGCGCCGTCGTCGACGTGCAGTTCGAAGGGGACATTCCGGAGATCCTGAATGCCCTCACCCTGGACAACCAGGGCAAGCACCTGGTCCTTGAGGTGGCCCAGCACCTAGGCGAATCCACGGTGCGTACCGTCGCCATGGATACCACCGACGGCCTGGTGCGCGGCCAGGAGGTGATCGACACGGGCGGACCCATCACCGTGCCCGTCGGACCCGAGACCCTGGGCCGTATCATCAACGTCATCGGCGAGCCCGTCGACGATCGCGGCCCAGTCGAAACCAAGGGCCGCCTGCCCATCCACCGCCCGGCGCCGGAGTTCGTGGAGCAATCCACGGAGACCGAGATCCTGGTTACCGGCATCAAGGTCATCGACCTTATCGAGCCCTACCCGAAGGGCGGCAAGGTCGGGCTGTTCGGCGGTGCCGGCGTCGGCAAGACTGTGATCATCATGGAGCTCATCAACAGCATCGCCAAGGCGCACGGCGGCTATTCGGTTTTCGCCGGCGTCGGCGAGCGCACCCGCGAGGGCAACGACCTGTACCACGAGATGGTCGAATCTGGCGTCATCCAACTCGACGGCGAAGGCTCCAAGGCGGCCCTCGTCTACGGCCAGATGAACGAGCCTCCGGGCGCGCGCGCGCGCGTCGGCCTGTCGGGGCTGACCCTAGCCGAGTACTTTCGCGACGAGGAGGGCCAGGACGTGCTCTTCTTCGTTGACAACATCTTCCGCTTCACCCAGGCCGGCTCCGAGGTCTCGGCACTGTTGGGCCGCATCCCCTCGGCGGTTGGCTACCAGCCGACCCTGGCCACCGACATGGGGGCCCTGCAGGAACGCATCACATCCACCAAGAAGGGCTCGATCACCAGCGTTCAGGCCATCTACGTGCCGGCCGACGACCTCACCGATCCGGCGCCCGCCACATCGTTCGCGCACCTGGACGCGACCACCGTGCTGTCCCGCCAGATCGCCGAGCTTGGTATCTATCCGGCCGTCTATCCCCTC
>DASCNF010000024.1:0-5356 GCA_036011345.1 Rhodospirillales bacterium
CTGCTCATCGGGGACAAGTGCGGCGCCCACACCGTGCCTTACATCGAGAACAAGAACATGCACTCGGTCGTCGAGCACGAGGCGACCACCTCGAAGATCAGCGAAGACCAACTCTTCTACTGCCACCAGCGGGGCATCCCGGCGGAAGACGCCGTAGCCCTGGTGGTCAACGGATTCTGCCGCGAGGTGCTGCAGCAGCTGCCCATGGAGTTCACGGTCGAGGCCCAGAAACTGGTGGGCATCAGCTTGGAAGGGAGCGTGGGATGACACGCAAGCCCCAAGAAACAAAATCCACGAAAGTGAAGATGTCCAAGAAGGCGCTGCTCGAAATCAAGGCCCTGCACGTTACCGTCGGTGGCAAGGAAATCCTCAAGGGCATGGACCTCGTCCTCGACCGCGGGGAGGTCCATGCCATCATGGGTCCCAACGGTTCGGGCAAGAGCACGTTGGCCTACGCCATGGCCGGGCGCGGCGGCTACGAGGTAACCAAGGGCCGGATTCTGTACGGGGGCCGGAACCTGCTCAAGATGGAGCCCGAGGAACGCGCCGCCGAAGGCCTGTTCCTGGCCTTCCAGTATCCGGTGGAGATTCCGGGCGTCGCCAATACCACCTTCCTCAAAGAGGCATTCAATGCCATCCGCAAGCATCGTGGCGAGGACGGGCTGGACGCCATGCAGTTTCTCAAGCTGGTGCGCCAGAAGACCAAGGAACTGGGGATTTCGGACGACATGTTGAGGCGCCCCGTCAACGTCGGGTTCTCGGGTGGCGAAAAGAAGCGCAACGAGGTGCTGCAGATGGCCGTGCTCAACCCGGACCTCGCCGTGCTCGACGAGACCGACAGCGGCCTCGACATCGACGCCTTGAAAGTCGTCGCCGAGGGAGTGAACGCCCTGCGCTCGCCCGAGCGCGCCATGCTGGTCATCACTCATTATCAGCGGCTGCTCGACTACATCGTGCCCGATCGCGTGCACGTGCTGGCCGGCGGCCGCATCGCGCGCTCTGGCGGCAAGGAGCTGGCGCGGGAGTTGGAGGAGAAGGGCTACGCGGAGTTCGCGGAGGCGGCCGCCTGACGGCCCGACCTGGATAGGCCCGAAGAGGATAGACGCACCCATGGCAGGAAATTCAATCGCCGTTCGGCCTTTCGTCGAGCAATTCGCCGCCCTCAAAGCTGGGCTGCCGGGCACCGACGTGCCCTGGCTCGGCGACCTGCGGGAAGCGGCGATCGAGCGCTTCGGTGATCTCGGCGTGCCGACGCCGCGGGTGGAGGCGTGGAAGTACACCCGCCTCAAGCCCCTCGAGAAGACCGCCTATCGCGCTGCCGGCGAGGCCGACACCGCGGTCGATACCGGGCACCTGCCATCCGTCCTCGGCGCCGCTGCCGGCCATCGGCTGGTCTTCGTCAACGGCCGCCTGCGGCCCGACCTGTCGACGCTGGGCGCGCTTCCCGATGGCGCGCGGATCGGGTCCCTGCGCGACGCCCTGGCCAGCGACCCCGCTGCCCTGGATGCACAATTGGGGCGCATCGGCGTCCTCGACGGCCAGCCCATGCTGGCGCTCAACACCGCCATGATGGACGACGGCTACGTGCTCCGCGTCGGGTCGGGCGTGGCCTTGCCGGCGCCTGTCGAAATCGTCTTCCTTGGCGGAACGGCGGACGAGCCCGTGGCTTGCCACACGCGCAACCTGATCCTTCTCGATGAGGGTAGCCGCGCCACCGTTGTCGAGCATCATTTTGGGGCCGGGAAGGGCGCCTATTTCGCCAACGGCGCCACCGAGATCAGTGTGGCCGGCGCCGCCCACCTCACCCACTACAAGGTCCAGGCCGAGGGTCCCGGGGCGCTTCATCTGGCCACCGTGCACGCCAAAGTGGGCGCGGACGCCACCTACGACGGTTTTTGTTTCGCCAGCGGCGCGCGGTTGTCGCGCTACGAGGTCGGCGTGCGCCTCGTTGGCTCCGGCGCCCATTGCAGCCTCGTCGGAGCCTACATGATGCGCGGCGACCAGCACTGCGACAACACCACGGTGGTCGAGCACACGGTGCCCAATACCTCGTGCCGCGAAGTCTTCAAGGGCGTGCTCGACGGCAAGGCGCGGGGTGTCTTCCAGGGCCGCATCGTGGTGCGCGAGGACGCCCAGCGTACGGACGGCAACCAGACGTGCAAGGCCCTGCTGCTTTCCGACCGCGCCGAGATCGACGCCAAGCCGGAATTGGAAATTTACGCCGACGACGTGAAGTGCAGCCACGGCGCGACGGTCGGTACCATCGACGAGGACGCGCTCTTCTATCTGCGCTCGCGTGGTATCCCGGAGGCGGCGGCGCGTGGCCTGCTCGTGCGCTCGTTCCTGGCCGAGACGCTGCACGACGTGAAATCCGAGCCGTTGGCCGAGGCGCTGGAGGAAATGATCGTAGCCTGGCTGTCGCAGGCGGCGAGCGGAGAACAACATGAGTAAGGCGACAACCGCCGTCGAAGTCCTCGCCGGCGACAATTCCACTGCCGCCCTCGATGTCGAGCGGGTGCGCCAGGATTTCCCCATCCTGCGCCAGATGGCCTATGGCCAGCCGCTGGTTTACCTGGACAACGCGGCGAGCGCCCAGAAGCCGCGTCAGGTCCTGGACGCCATGCAGGAGGCCTACGAGACCTATTATTCCAACGTGCACCGCGGCGTGCATCACATGAGTCAACTTTCCACTGACGCCTTCGAGGCGGCGCGTGACAAGGTGGCGCATTTCATCAATGCCAGGTCGGTCGACGAAATAGTTTTTACGCGTGGCGGCACGGAATCCATCAACCTGGTGGCCGCCACTTACGGTCGCAAGTTCTTGACCGCCGACGACGAGATCGTCTTCTCGCACATGGAGCACCACGCCAATATCGTACCTTGGCAGATGCTGCGCGACGAGTTGGGGGTGGTTCTCAAGGTGGCACCCATCGACGACGACGGAAATCTGTTGCTCGACGAATACGAGAAATTGCTTTCGCCACGCACCCGGCTGGTGGCGATGACCCACATCTCCAACGCCCTGGGCACGGTGACGCCGATCCGCGACATCGTCCGCCTGGCCCACGAACGGGGCGCCAAGGTTCTCGTCGACGGTTGCCAGGCGGCGCCCCACATGGTCCTCGACGTCCAGGAACTGGACGCTGACTTCTACGTGTTCTCGGGTCACAAGATGTACGGGCCGACCGGCATTGGCGTGTTGTGGGGCAAGGAAGACATACTGAACGACATGCCCCCTTATCAGACGGGGGGTGAGATGATCGCCGTCGTGACCCTGGAGAAGACCACGTTCAAGAAGGCCCCCCACCGCTTCGAGGCGGGAACGCCGGCCATCGTCGAAGCCATCGGTCTCGGCGCCGCGGTGGACTATCTCACCGGCCTCGGTCTTGATAATATCCACGCCCACGAGGACGGTCTTCTCGCCTATGCCACCCAGCGCCTGGGCGCGGTGCCCGGGCTCGTCATCCACGGTAGGGCGAAGGAGAAGACGAGCATCGTCTCGTTCCTCATGGAGGACATCCACGCCCACGATGTCGGAACAATCGTCGACCGTTCCGGGGTAGCGGTGCGCGTCGGCCACCACTGCGCGCAGCCGGTCATGGAGCGCTTCGGGGTGACGGCGACGGCGCGGGCCTCGTTTGCCCTCTACAATACGCGCGCCGAGGTCGACGCACTGGCCGAGGCGCTGGACAAGGTCAGGGAGCTCTTTGCCCGATGATGGAAGAACTGCGCGACCTCTACCAGGAGGTCATCCTCGACCACGGCAAGAACCCGCGGAACTTCGGCCACCCCGAGGGCGCCAACTGCGAGGCCCACGGCTATAATCCGGTGTGCGGCGATACGCTCACCGTCTACCTCACCGTCGACGACGCCGGCGTCATCCGGAATGCCGCGTTCGAGGGCCGAGGCTGCGCTATCTCCTTGGCGTCGGCCTCCATGATGACCGAGGTCCTGATCGGCAAGAACTTGGAAGAAGCCAAGAAATTGTTCGATGGCTTCCACCGGATGTGCACCGGGGAAGACTTCGACCCGCTGGTGTGCGGGGTCGAAGACGAGGATGCGGTAGAGCGACTGCAAGTACTTTCCGGGGTGCGCGAGTTTCCGGTTCGGGTGAAATGCGCGACCCTCGCCTGGCATACCATGCAAGCGGCGGCGGCGGGCGAGCACGAATGTCCCGTTGATCCCGTAAGGGTGACCACGGTATAGGAGGCGCCATGGCCTCGGCCGAAGACGACACGCGCACCGTCAACGACTTCATGCCCCCGGCCCTGGCGGGCGAGGAGTTCACCGCCCATGCCGGCGGCCCGCTGGCGCCCGGTTCCACGGTTGCATCCGAGGATGGGGTGGTAGCGGCGTTGCGCACCGTCTATGACCCGGAGATTTCCGTGAACATTTACGAACTCGGCCTTATTTACGAAGTAGACATCGGCGCCGACGGCGCCGTCGCCATCGACATGACCCTGACGGCACCCGGGTGCCCGGTGGCCGGAGAACTGCCCAAGTGGGTGGCCGACGCGGTGGCCGACGTGGACGGTGTCGGCGAGGTCCAGGTCAAGTTGGTGTGGGAGCCGGGATGGACCCCGGAACGCATGTCGGAAGACGCCAAACTGGCGCTTGGCATGTGTTGATGGTATATTTGAGTTTGCTGATGTAAGGACGTATCGGCGAGCTGGACAAAAGGCAAGACGATGGCAGCCCAGATGTTGACGCTGACCGATGCTGCCGCCGAGCGGGTCAAGGCCCTGATCGCCAAGAGCAATAAGCCGGTATTGGGCCTGCGCGTCGGCATCAGCACAAAGGGCTGCAACGGCCTAAGCTACGTGGTCGAATACGCCGAGGACAAAAAGGCCCTGGAAGACGTGGTCGTAACCAAGGGCGTCAAGGTGTTCATCGATCCGACGGCGATGATGTACCTCGTTGGCAGCGAGATGGACTACGTCGAGGACAAGCTGTCTTCCGGCTTCGTGTTCGCCAACCCCAACGAGCAAAGCCGCTGCGGCTGCGGAGAGAGCTTCAACATCTGATACCAACGGCCGTTGGTACAAACTGACCGCGGCCGACCCCATGCCCACAGATGCCCACCGTGACTTTCATCGAGCCCGGCGGAAAACACCGCCACGTCGAGGCGCCGGACGGGCTCCCCCTGTTGGAGATCGCGCACCGCAACGGGATCGATATCGAGGGTGCCTGCGAGGGATGCATGGCGTCTCGACGTGTCATGTGATTGTCGATGCGGCGTGGCTCGACCGCCTACCGGCGCCCAGCGAGGAGGAAGCCGACATGCTCGACCTCGCCTGGAGCCTGACCCACGCGTCGCGACTCGGCTATCAGATCATCCTGACCGGCGAGCTCGACG
>DASCNF010000025.1:0-10440 GCA_036011345.1 Rhodospirillales bacterium
CCCCGGCGCAGTTCGGAGACAGCGCGGTCCACCGCCAGGAGCGTAACCGGCTCGCGCGAGGCGGGTATGGAAATGTGTGTATAGCCGTCTGTCATGGCGACAGCGTCGCGGAGAGCGTCAGTTCCGCGCCTCTCCTTCCACCGATGCGGCGACCCGTGGGAACCAAGATTCTCTGGGGTTTACGCCGGCCCCCGAATGGTCGCCGCGACAATACCTTCTGCACACCCCTTGTGGAAGCGCCGATCGGTTCTCGTGTTCTTCCGCCTTCCCCGAGCCAAGGGTGCCGGGGGGGCGTGATACTGGTAGATTTCAAGAATTTGCTATACCGTTGCCTATCCTGACCGGGTCGCGGAGACACGATGGACCAAGTTATGACCAACGGTAAGCGCATCCTTATCGTCGAAGACGACGACACCCTCCGCCAGATGCTGTGCGAGCAACTGCAACTGCACGAGGAGTTTGTCAGCGTCGAATCCCCTACCGGTGTCGATGCCCTCGAGAAAGTCAAGTCGGGTTATTTCGACGTCATCATTCTTGACGTCGGCCTTCCCGACATGGACGGCCGTGAAGTCTGCCGGCTCATGCGCCGCAATGAGGTCAAGTCGCCCATCATCATGCTGACCGGCGCCGATACGGATGCCGACACCATCCTCGGCCTCGACGCCGGTGCCAATGATTACATCACCAAGCCCTTCCGCATCGGCGTGCTCTTGGCGCGTCTTCGCGCCCATATCCGTCAGCACGAGCGCAGCGACTACGCGGTGTTCACCATCGGGCCCTACACGTTCCAGCCGGGAAACAAGCTGTTGTTCGACGAAGAAGCCAACAAGAAGGTCCGCCTCACCGACAAGGAAGCGGCGATTCTCAAATATCTGTACCGCGCCGGTTCGCGCGTGGTCGGGCGCGACGTGCTGCTCGACGAGGTTTGGGGCTACAACGCCAGCGTCACCACCCACACGCTAGAGACCCACGTATACCGGCTGCGCCAGAAGATCGAACGGGACCCGTCGAGCGCCGAAATCCTGGTTACCAAACCCGGCGGCTACCGGCTGGTTCCTTAGAATCTTTTCGGGTCGCCGTTGGCCCGCGGTTTCAGCGGTCGGGTTCTTTCAGCTCCCTGGGATCGGCGAAACGGAACAGATCGGGGTTCAAATCGTGCCCGGAACGGATGCCGAGCAGCGAGATGGTTGTTTCTATCCCCTGGGCATCGACGACAATCCACTTTTTCAGGGCCAGGGGCCGGTCCCTGAAAACCAGGGTTATGTTCCCTTCCTGCGGGTCATCGGTCTTGACTAGGCTGAGCCTCAGGGCACCGCGTCGACGCTCGAAGCCGGTAACGGTGATTTCCCCGCCAAATTCGATTCTTTCGCTCACGAAATAGCCGGCGGGCGTGGCATCGATCGACAAGAAACTTACCTGTCCGAGTTCCTTGTCATAGTAAATCAGCGAGTTCCCGGCGCTGACCATGAGGACCGGAACGGGGGGGTCGTATTCGATACGCAGTTTGCCGGGACGGGAAATGTAGATGCTGCCCTCGGCGTAAGCGCCGCTCGAGGTGACCTGCAGGAAACGCGCCTGCAACGTGGTCATGGCGTTGAGATAGTCCTTGACGCGCGCCACGTCGGCCCTGGCGGAAGCGCTCAACGCCGCCGCCGTGGCGGCGCCGGCCGGGAATGCAGCCACGGTGAGCGCCACAATTACCGGAATGATTGCCACGGCGCGCAGCAAACCGGCTGCCCTAGTGGCGCTAACTCTGCCCGCCCCCCACCAGAACCTCGCGGCGGCCCACCCGGTCGGCCTTGCTGACGACGCCATCGACCTCCATCCTTTCGACGATTCGCGCAGCGCGATTGTAGCCGATCTGCAGGTGCCGCTGAATAAAGCTGGTGGAAGCCTTTCCTTCGCGCGCCACAAGGGCCACAGCCTCCTCGTAAAGGGGTTCGCCGGAGGGGCCGTCCTGTGGCGCCTCGAAGGCGGTCTCGTCCTGCTCCTCGGTGACCGTGTCGAGGTATGAGGGCTTGCCTTGGGACCTGAGGAAACATGCCACGCGCTCAACCTCGTCGTCGGAGACGAACGGGCCATGCACCCGCGAAATGCGTCCGCCGCCGGCCATGTACAGCATGTCGCCCTGGCCGAGAAGCCGGTCGGCGCCCTGCTCGCCAAGAATAGTGCGGCTGTCGATCTTGGAGGTGACCTGGAAACTGACGCGGGTCGGGAAGTTGGCCTTGATGGTGCCGGTGATGACATCCACCGAGGGGCGTTGCGTGGCCATGATGAGGTGAATGCCGGCGGCCCGCGCCATCTGCGAAAGCCTTTGTACCGCCGCCTCAATTTCCTTGCCGGCGACTAGCATGAGGTCCGCCATCTCGTCGACGACGACGACGATTAAAGGCAGCGCCTCCATGCTCAGCGGCACGTCCTCGAACACTGGTTTCCCGGTTTCGGGGTCGAACCCGGTCTGCACGCGGCGGCTCAGAGGCTCGCCCTTCTTACGGGCCTCGGCCAAGCGGGCGTTGTAGCCGGCGATATTGCGCACGCCGAGTTGGGACATGAGGCGGTAGCGCTCTTCCATCTCGCGTACCGTCCACTTGAGCGCCACGACCGCCTTACCGGGCTCGGTCACCACCGGGCACAAGAGGTGCGGAATGCCCTCGTAGACCGAAAGCTCCAGCATCTTGGGATCGATCATGATGAACTTGCAGGCTTCCGGGCGCAGCTGATAGAGCAACGCTAGCACCATGGTGTTGAGGGCCACCGATTTGCCCGACCCCGTGGTCCCGGCGACCAGCAGATGAGGCATGCGCGCTAGGTCCACAATCACGGGCGCGCCGCCGAGATCCTTGCCCAGAGCCAGCTTCAGCTTGCCTGCGCTGCGCTCCAGATTGTCGGATGCCAGCAACTCGCGGAGGTGAACCGTCTCCCGCCTGGCGTTGGGCAACTCAATACCGATGACGTTGCGTCCGGCAATGACGGCGACGCGCACCGAGACGGCGCTCATAGAGCGCGCGATGTCGTCCGACAGGCCGATCACCCGCGCCGATTTGGTGCCGGGCGCCGGTTCGAGCTCGTAGAGGGTGACCACCGGACCCGGGCGTACCCTCATGATTGTGCCCTTGACGCCGAAATCCTCGAGCACCGATTCCAGAAGGCGCGCGTTCTGCTCCAGGGCGTCGGCGCCCATCTCCTTGTCGTTGGCGGCCTTCGGCGGCGGTTCCAAAAGATCGAGCGGAGGTTGCCGGTATTCGTCGTCGGCGGCCAGGTCGAATGCGCCCTGGCGTTGGGCCTTGGCGCGGCGCCCCGGTTTGGTCTTCGGCGCCCGCGGTGCGACCAATCGACTCGTCGCCTGGACCGGGATATCCCCGTGCGGCTCCAGGTCTATGGCTTCCCCGGCATCTGCTGCATCTGCGCTTACGGCGCCCCCGGTAAGCGGCGGCTCGACACGCCGCCGCCGGGCGGCGGCCCGGTCGGCCGCCCCGTCGGCCGCTCCGTGGCACCAGTCCAGGGCCCGCCTGAAAAGGGCAACCGCCCGCGCCACGGTGCGCCCCATGCTTCGCCACTCGGCCCACGAAAGGCCCAAAGCGGCAAACAGGGCCGCCGCCCCCGGCAGTGCGGCGGCAAGGCCGATGACCCACGTCTCGGTGTTGGCGGCGAGCCCCCGCGCCAAGCCGGTAAGATGTTCAAGCAGAAGCGTTCCGGCGACGCCGCCGAGGCCCGCCGCCAACTGCCACGATTGGGGTGCCGGCAAGGTGCTCAGGCCGATGGCGATGAACGTCACGGCGGCGGCTATTGCCAGGAGCCGCCCCCACAGGATCGATACGCCTCGCTTGTTGGCGATGCGCCAGCCCCACGCGGTCAGCACCAGGGCGGGCAGCGCCCCGGCCAGCCCAAAGGCCTGCAGTGCCAGGTCGGCGGCATAGGCGCCGGGCCGCCCCAGCAAATTGCGCGGGACGCCGTCGGTGGCGCTGTTGAGAGAGATGTCGGTGGGCGTGTAACTGAACAACGTCAGGGCGAACGCGAAGGCGCAGGCGAGCACGACAATGGCGACAATTTCCGCCATTCGCCGTCTCAGGAACTCCACCGCCCCCTTGGGCAGGACGGAGCCGCTCCCGCCGGTGGTCACACTGCGGCCCATGCCGAAATTCTATAATACGAAGATTTACAAGACCTTAATGAGCTACCTTAAAGGTCATAGCGCGGGGTGGCGTCAAAACATCTGGGAGCCGCGGCCAAATTCGGGGTAGGCCTCCATGCCCAGTTCCGCCCGGTCGAGGCCCATTTCCTCTTCCTCCTCGCTGACCCTGACGCCGATGGTGTGCTTGAGGACTAGCCACAAGGCGGCGCTGGCGGCGGCGACGGAGGCGCCGATGGCGGCGATTCCGACGGCCTGGGTAGAGAAGCTAGCCTCGGCGTTGGTGAAGGGAACCGCCATGGTTCCCCAGATGCCGGCGACCAGGTGGGCGGATACGGCGCCCACCACGTCATCGACGCGCAGGCGGTCGAAGAGCGGCACGAAGACCACGACCAGGATGCCGCCGACGGCGCCGATGACCAACGCTGCGCCCAGGCTCGGCGTGTGGGGAGCGGCGGTAATGCTGACCAGCCCGGCGATGGCGCCGTTGAGGGCGAAGCTTAGATCGGCCTTTTTGTAGATAAGTTGAGTGGCGGCCATGGCGGCGAGCACGCCGCCGGCGGCGGCCATGTTGGTGTTGACATAGACGGTGGCGATGGCGATAGCATCGGGTGCCGTGCCCAGGGCTAGTTGCGAGCCGCCGTTAAACCCGAACCACCCCAGCCACAGGATGAAGGTTCCGAGGGTTGCTAACGGCAGGTTGGAACCGGGCAGCGGCAAGACCCGGCCGGCGTGGTCGTACTTTCCCTTGCGCGCGCCGACGATGATGGCGCCCGTCAATGCCGCCCAACCGCCAGTCGAATGAACGATGGTGGAGCCGGCGAAGTCGGCGAAACCCATCTCCGCCAACCAGCCGCCGCCCCACAGCCAGGCGCCCTGGATGGGATAGACGATGCCGGTGAGAAAAACGACAAAGACGAAAAACGTCCACACCTTGACGCGTTCGGCCAGGGCGCCGGATACGATGGAGGCGGCAGTGGCCACGAACACCATTTGGAAAAACCAGTCCGATTGGGCCGCGTAGCCGGCCTCGAAATTTCCCTTGAGCGCCTCGGGGTTGTCGGCGCTCCACCACGAGAGCGAGCCGGCGAAGCCGCCGTCTACACCGTCGTACATGAGGTTGTAGCCGACCATGAAGTACATGAGGCCAGCGATGGAATAGAGGGTGAGGTTCTTGAGACAAATGGCGGCGGTGTTCTTGGAGCGCACCAGCCCCGATTCCAGCATGGCGAAGCCGGCGGCCATCCACATGACCAGGAACCCGTGCATGAGGAAGGAGAGGGTGTTGAAGATGTATTGGGTTTCCGTGACCTCGGCGGCCATCGCCGGCGCCGCCGTCAACGCCGCCGCCATACCAGCCGCCGCGATACCGGCCGCCGCCGCACCAACCCGCACCCATCTGGTTGCCGTCCGTGCCATAGGGTCCTCCTTTTCCGACGCTTCGCGCCCGTCCTGTCCCATTGTGATAATCACGAACCATGCCAGTCCGCGAGAAGAAGAAGAAGTATCCGGTATATTAATAGTTTACGTACGTATATTCAGGCGACACCCGAACATCATACCGGGGGTATCTGTTCAAATTATAGGCAGCTAATGAGGGTTGCCTATATATTAGGCAAGCGGCAACAAGCCAGGGTCCTGGACAAGAAAGGCAGAGCCGGGAATTGTTAAGCCTATGACGGCACCATCCAAAGCGCGCCCTGCGCCGAAATCGAAACAGCCCTCCACATTGAAGGCCGATGTCCTGATCGTTGGTGGCGGGCTGGTCGGCGGCACCCTCGCCGACGCCCTGGCCGGGGCCGGCATGGAGGTCGTCGTGGTCGACCGCCAGATGCCGTCAGCGGCCTTGGAAGCGGCCTTCGACGGCCGCTTTTCAGCCATCGCCCTGGCCTCGCGCCGGGTGCTTTCGACCATCGGCCTGTGGGCGGATCTGGCGCCCGCCGCCGCGCCCATAGAGAATATCCGGGTCTCGGAGGGGGACTCACTGTTCTTTCTGCACTACGACCACCGCGAGACAAGCGACGAGCCTTTCGGCTTCGTGGTCGAGAACCGGGCCTTCCGCCAGGCCCTGGCGCGGCGCTTGCCGGAGAGTCCGGGCGTGACGATGCTGGCGCCGGCCGGCGTCGCCGGCCTGGAGCGCGCCGCGGGCGGTGTGACGGCGCGTCTCGACGACGGCCGCTTGGTCTCCGCCGCCATCGCCGTCGGCGCCAACGGCCGCGGCTCGAGCACCCGCGGCGGCGCCGGCATCGGCGTCACCCGCTGGTCTTACAGGCAAAACGGCATCGTGTGCACGGTCGAGCACGAACGGCCCCACAACTTCATCGCCCACGAACATTTCCTGCCGGCCGGGCCTTTCGCCATCCTGCCCATCCCTGGCAATTGCTCCTCCGTCGTGTGGACCGAGCACGCCGATCTGGCACCCCCCCTCATGGCCCTCGACGATGACGGTTTCCTGGCCGAGCTGGAGCGCCGCTTCGGCGACTTCCTGGGAAGCCTGCGTGTGGTCGGCCCGCGTTGGGCCTATCCGCTGTCGCTGCAATTCGCTGAAACCGCCACGGCGTGCCGCCTCGCCCTGGTCGGCGACGCCGCGCACGCCATGCACCCCATCGCCGGCCAGGGCCTGAACATGGGATTGCGTGACGTGGCGGCCCTCGCCGAGGTGATGATCGACGCCCGCCGCCTCGGCCTCGACGTCGGAGACGCCGCGGTGCTGGAGCGCTATCAACGCTGGCGACGCTTCGACAACACCCTCATGCTCGCCGCCACCGACGCCCTCAACAGGCTTTTCTCAAACGAACTGGAACCGCTACGCCTGGCGCGCAACGTGGGCCTGGCGGTGGTCGATCGGCTGGGGCCGCTGAAGCGGGTGTTCATGCGCCAGGCCATGGGGTTGACCGGTGATCTGCCACGCCTAATGCGCGGCGAGCCGCTGTAGGGGAAGGAGCCATCAGCTTTCAGCGGTCAGCCACCAGCCACCAGCTATCAGCCAGCAGATTTTTTCTAAGCTGACCGCTGAAAACTGACCGCTGAGCGCTCCCTTTCTTACGGATCTCGGCTCAACCCCTGCGCCTCAAGGGCGGCGAGGTAGTTCTGCCAGAGCGCGTCCTGGTTCTCGCCCATGCGGTAAAGGTATTCCCACGAAAAGATGCCGCTGTCGTGGAGGTCGTCGAACTTGATGCGGACGGCGTAGTGGCCCACCGGCTCGACGCCCAGGATACCCACGTGTCGGCGCCCGGCGATGGTTTGCTTCTCGCTGGGAGAGTGGCCCTGCACATCGGCCGAGGGGCTCTCGACGCGCAACAACTCGGCGGGAAGGCTGAACGTGCGTCCGTCGTCGAAATCGATCTCCAGGGCCTTCGCTTCGCTCTTGAGCCGAATTTCGGTCGGCTTCGGCCCTTGGCCCCTCTGGTTGCTCACCGGTCCCCGTCCGAGACGCTGGGGTCCGTGGCGGCCGCCTCGCCGTCGAGCGTGCGGGCCTCATCGACCAACATGATGGGAATGCCGTCGCGGATGGGGTAGACGAGGCCGGCCTGTTCGCTGATCAGCTCCTGGGCTTCGGCGTCGTAACGCAGCGGCCCCTTGGTCAACGGGCAAACAAGGATTTCCAGAAGCTTGGGATCGACCGTTTTTTTGCCCATGACGCTCTCCTTAGTGGCACACCGCCGTCGAGACGCCCTCGGCGTCGCGCAAGGTCATTTCCATCAGCGCCGTCAATAGCTCGGCGCGCTCCGCCAATCCCGGAGATTCGAGTAGGGCCTGCTTTTCGCTGGGATCGAACGGGCACACCATGGCCAGCGCCGTAACCAGGGGATTGTCGGCGGTGCCGGTGAGGGCCGCCCAGTCGACTTTGATGCCGTTGAGACTGAAATAGGCGCGCACCGCATCGAGCAGATGGCGGCGGTTGGCCACGGTGCCGGCCGCGTCGTCCAGGTCCCCGGCGAACTCATCGAGCGCGGCGCGTACCCGGCGATAGCCGCGCCCCCCGTCGAGTTCCTCGGCGACCCGGAAGCGACAGGCGCCGCTTAATGTGATGAGGTTGCGCCCGTCCTCGGTTTCCGAGAACGACGTGATGCGCCCCACGCATCCGACGCCGAAGAGCTCGGCGGTATCGTTCACCGGGTCCGTTTCAGGCTCGACGGGCTGCACCATGCCGATCATGCACTCTCCCGCCAGGGCGTCCTCGATCATGTTGAGATAACGCGGCTCGAAGATATTGAGGGGCAGTTGGCCGCGGGGCAGCAGCAAGGTGCCGCTCAGGGGAAAGACGGGAAGCACTGCCGCTGCCCGCCACACTTGTGTCTCCTGGTCTTCGCCCATCATGAGAAAAGTATGGTCGACAGCCGCTGCCGGCCGGACACGGTGAGCGGATCGGCGTGGCCCAGGGCCTCGAATATCTTCACTAACTGCTTGCGCGCCGCATCGTCGTTCCATTGGCGGTCGCGACGCACCAGTTCCACCAGCTCGCCGATGGCGTCCTCGGCGTCGCCAGTCCCGTAAAGCGCCACCGCCAGATCGAAGCGCGCCTGGTGATCGTTTTCATCGCCGGCCAGCTTTTGTCTGAATTCCGCGACGTCTCCGGACGCGGTACTCTCCTCGGCAAGTTCCATGGCCGAGATGGCGGCGGCGACCTCAGAACTCGACCTCAGCTCGGGCGTCAGGCCATTGATCAACTCCTCGGCCTTCGCCGCTTCGCCGGCTGCCGTGCAACTGCGGATCAATCCGGCGACGGCCCTGGGGTTGGTGGTGTCGTGGGCTAGAATCTCCGAATAAAGCGCCGCCGCCGCCGCTGCGTCGCCGCCGGCCAAGGCCTCGTCCGCCTGATCGAGGGCCTTGTCGAGCGGCTGCTCGGCGTTTCCGGTCAGCTTTTCGATGAAGGCACGGAGCTGGCTTTCGGGCAGGTCGCCGACGAAACCATCCACCGGCTGGCCGTTCTTGAAGGCGTAGACGGCGGGGATGGACTGCACGCGCATTTGCGCGGCCAGTTCTTTGTTCTCGTCGATGTTGATCTTGACCAGGCGCAGGGCGCCGCCGGCCTGGCGCACCAGCTTTTCGATGGCCGGCCCCAACTGCTTGCAGGGGCCGCACCAAGGCGCCCAGAAATCGACGATGACCGGGACCTGCGTGGAGGTCTCGATGACGTCGGCCATAAAGGTGGCGACGCTGCCGTTCTTTACCAGGTCGGCACCGCCACCACCGGCCGCCGCGCCGGCGTTCCCCGAGCCCATACCCGTGTCCGCCTCCTGGCCCGGTTCGGTGGGGGGGGCTTCGGGG
This sequence comes from Rhodospirillales bacterium, assembly GCA_036011345.1. Taxonomy (GTDB): domain Bacteria; phylum Pseudomonadota; class Alphaproteobacteria; order Rhodospirillales; family JASLQF01; genus JASLQF01. The sequence goes on from DASCNF010000025.1 coordinate 9,401, forward strand.
CCGATGATGAAATCCGTGGCCATTGCATTATCCGTTCAATTGTTCCTTGCCCTTAAAAATGGCCGTATCCGAGGCAAGCCGCAAGGGCCAAGGGCAGTCAAATTTTCAAGATTCGTGGTTCGTGCCCACAGGCGCCGATGAAATTCAACAAATCCCGGGCGCCGATCGTTGTTGTCGCTGTGTTGACCAGGGGGTGATAGTTGAGGAGCTCCAGGTCCATCATCTCTTTGTCGAGGACCACGTTGACGTGCCCGGCCGTGTCGTTGATGAGGGCGAACGGGGTCACCGAGCCGGGATCCACCCCCAGTACCTGGCGCAGAAGCTCAGGCTTGGCGAATGAGAGCGGCGCCGAGCCGATGACGTGACGCAACGCTTTCATGTCGACGGCGCGGTCTTCGAGCGTCACCACCAGCCACAAGACACCCTTCTTGTCCTTGAGGAACAGGCTCTTGCAATGGCCGCCGGCGAGTTCGCCGCGCAGCGTGCGGTTCTCGTCGACCGTGAACACGGCGGCGTGGCGGTGCGTGGTGGTTTCCACCCCGAGCCTGTCGAAAACGGCGAACAGGTCTTCCTGCGTGGCGCTCATGGCGCCGACATTAGCCGCGATGACAGCGCGCCCTCAAGAGGGGCATCGCTGCCCGACGATGCTGAGAGGAATGTTGCAAACGGCCGTTCATGGCGTATTATCGCCGCCGCGCACAGTACAGCGCCGCCACGCGGGCGTAGCTCAGGGGTAGAGCGCAACCTTGCCAAGGTTGAAGTCGTGGGTTCGAATCCCATCGCCCGCTCCAGTTTTTTATATAAATCAATAGTATAGGTGATAACCGCGAGCGCGGCACCGCCCAGTCATTTGCCGGGGAAGCATCGGGGAAGCATTCGGAAGGCAATCGCGGCTTCGCGCCTTTCGAGTGAAATTAGGATGCCGGAGATCTCGAACTCATTCGCCAGCGGCTAGGCGTCATGTCCCGGAAAGTCTGCTTTCAGGGGTGAAGCGGACATCGAAAGCCGCCTCCAACCGACTTTATCAACAGTATCGACCC
>DASCNF010000026.1:0-10816 GCA_036011345.1 Rhodospirillales bacterium
CGGTGGGGCAGGACAGGGACCGGGTAACCAAGCGCGACTGCAAAAGAGACCTCAAGCGCCAAATGAAGAGCGCCGACTACAAGCCGGGCGTCGATGCGCGCGGGCGCCGGGTCAAGTCCGCCGATCTCGGCGGTGCCTTGCCGATCAAGCTGCCCAAGAAGATCACCATCGGCATCGACCTCGACGAGAAGTATGCCCTCGGCTCCGGCGGCAAGTACACGGGCACGGCCAAGATCGGCTAAGGTGAAAGAGCGCGACGGCTAGGTCTTTTAGAGCGGCCAGCCGCTCGGCAACCAGGAACAGGGCGCCATCGCGCCGGCCTGCCGGCGCATGTACGGCAAGAAATAACGCCTGCCACGCGCCATTGAACCGCTGATGGCCTTCGCCTAAAGTCGGCCCCGGCCGCTAGCCAACGGCCGAGACAACCGCGAGGGCCGCATGCGACTATCCGCCTATTTCCTGCCCACCCTGAAAGAAACTCCGGCCGAGGCGCAGATCGTCTCGCACCGCTTGATGCTGCGCGCCGGCATGGTCCGCCAGTCGAGCGCCGGCATCTATTCCTGGCTGCCGCTGGGCTTCCGCGTCCTCAAGAACATCGAGCGTATCGTCCGCGAGGAGCAGGACGCGGCGGGTTGCCAGGAAATACTCATGCCCACCATCCAGCCCGCCGACCTGTGGCGCGAAAGCGGCCGTTACGACGACTACGGACCGGAGATGCTGCGTATCACCGACCGCCACGAGCGCGACATGCTCTACGGCCCCACCAACGAGGAACAGATCACCGATATCTTCCGCCACTCGGTCAAGAGCTATCGGGAACTGCCCAAGCTGCTCTATCACATCCAGTGGAAGTTCCGCGACGAGGTGCGGCCGCGCTTCGGCGTAATGCGCGGGCGCGAATTCCTGATGAAGGACAGCTACTCGTTCGATGTCGATAAACCGAGCGCCATGCACGCCTACAACAAGATGTTCATCGCCTATCTTCGCACCTTCAAACGTATGGGGCTGAAGGTGATCCCCATGCGCGCCGAAAGCGGGCCGATCGGCGGCGACACGAGCCATGAATTCTTGATCCTCGCCGATACCGGCGAAAGCGAGGTGGCCTGTCACAGGGATTTCATCGACGCGGACCTGGTGGCGTCCGACATCGATTACGAAGGCGATCTGCAGCACCTGGTTGACGGGTTCACGGACAAGTATGCCGCCACCGACGACGAGCGCGACCCGTCCAAGGAAAAGGAGCTGGGCGACGCCCTGGTCATCGCCCGCGGTATCGAGGTCGGCCACATCTTCTATTTCGGCACCAAATATTCGAAATCCATGGGCGCCGTGGTGGCCGGACCCGACGGCGAGGACACCGCCCTCGAGATGGGATCCTACGGAATCGGCGTGTCGCGCCTCGTCGGCGCCGTCATCGAGGCTTCCCACGACGACGCCGGCATCATCTGGCCGGAATCGGTGGCCCCGTTCAAAGTGGGGCTGCTTAACCTGAAGACCGACGACAACGGGTGCGTGGCGGCTTGCGATGGCATTTACGCCAAGCTGCGGAGCGCCGGCGTCGAGGTGCTGTACGACGATCGCCCCGAGCGCGCTGGCGTCAAGTTCGCCGACATGGACCTCATCGGCCTGCCCTGGCAGCTCGTCGTCGGCCCCCGCGGCCTCAAGTCCGGCACGGTCGAGGTCAAGGAACGCAAGACCGGCGAGCGCCCGGAGATGCCTCTCGAGACCGCCCTGGCCCAGCTGACCGCTTAGGAGAAGCCATGTTTTCCGCCTTCGAATGGATGGTGGCCATGCGCTACCTTAGGGCGCGCCGGCAAGAAGGGTTCATTTCCGTTATCGCCTGGTTCTCGCTCCTGGGCATTGCCCTTGGCGTGGCCACTCTGATCATCGTCATGGCGGTGATGAACGGCTTTCGCGAGGAGCTCCTGACCCGCATTCTCGGTCTCAATGGACACCTCAGCGTCTACGGCGCCACCGAAACCCTGAGCGACTTCGACGCGCTTGTCGGGAAGGTCCGAAATGTCCCCGGTGTTGTCGGGGTCAGCCCGCTCATCGAGGGACAAGTCATGGTGACGGCGCGCGGCGTGGCGCGTGGCGCCGTGGTACGCGGCGTCCGCCCCGCCGACCTCGCCCGGCGCGCCATCGTCGCCGGCAATATCCAGGCCGGCAAACTGGCCGACTTCAAGGGAGACGACGCGGTCGTCATCGGATCGCGCCTCGCCGAGCGCCTGGGGATCGCGGTGGGTGGCAAGATCACCCTGATTTCATCGAAGGGGAACGTCACCGTCTTCGGCACGGTGCCGCGCATGCGCGCCTACCGGGTCGCCGCCACCTTCAAGGTGGGCATGTACGAGTACGACTCAACCTTCGTGTTCATGCCTCTCGACGCCGCTCAGGTTTATTTCCGGATGCCGGGCACCGTGACCAACCTGGAAGTGATGGTGGAAAAGGCGAGCCACGCGCCCAGGGTGGGGCGCGCCATCGCCGGCGCCATCGCCGGCGCCGGGCGCATTCACGACTGGCAGCGCGCCAATTCGAGCTTCTTCAACGCCATCCAGGTGGAACGCAACGTCATGTTCCTGATTCTCACCCTGATCATCGTGGTGGCGGCGTTCAACATCATTTCGTCGATGATAATGCTGGTCAAGGACAAGGGCCGAAACATCGCCATCCTGCGCACCATGGGCGCGACACGCGGCATGATCATGCGCATCTTCTTCCTGAGCGGCGCCAGCGTCGGCATTATCGGGACGTTGGCCGGTTTCGCCTTCGGCCTTGCCTTCACCGAGAACATCGAGACCATCCGCCAGTGGATCCAGGGCCTCACCGGGACCGAACTCTTCGCCGCCGAGATCTACTTCCTGTCCCGGCTTCCGGCGGTGGTGGACCCAAGCGAAGTGGCGGCCATCGTGCTCATGGGGCTGGGACTCTCCTTCCTGGCCACTCTCTATCCTTCGTGGCGCGCGGCGCGCATCGACCCGGCGGAGGCCCTGCGCTATGAGTGAAACGGTGCTCAATATCGAAGGCGTCGAGCGCACCTTCCGCCAGGGGCGGACGCGGCTCACCGTTCTGCGTGGTGTCGACCTCGAGGTGTGGGAGGGCGAGATGGTCGCCCTGGTCGGGCCGTCGGGTTCGGGAAAGTCGACACTTCTGCACATCGCCGGGCTCCTGGAGAGCCCGAGCGCCGGCACGGTGGCCGTCGCCAGAGAGCCCTGCGGCGACCTCAACGACGACGCACGCACCGCCATGCGCCGCCATAACATCGGCTTCGTCTACCAGTACCATCACCTGCTGCCCGAGTTCTCGGCCCTCGAGAACGTCGTCATCCCACAGATCATCAGCGGGCTGCGCCGTCCCCAGGCGCGTTCCCGCGCCAGGGAACTGCTCGACTGGCTGGGCCTGGCCGGGCGCGCCAGCCATCGCCCGGGCCGGCTGTCCGGCGGCGAGCAGCAACGCGTCGCCATCGCCCGCGCGCTGGCCAACGCGCCGAAGCTACTTCTGGCCGACGAGCCGACCGGTAACCTGGACCCCGAGACCGCGGCGGATGTCTTGTCGCTGATGTTGAAGCTGGCGCGCGGCGTCGGGCTGGCCGCCGTGGTGGCCACTCACAACCCGGAACTGGCGGCGCGCATGGACCGCGTCGTGCGCTTGGAGGCCGGCGCGCTGGTGGCGGGGTAGGGGCTACTGCACCTCGTCGGGGCGGGTCTGGACCCAGAAGGTCATGCGTTGCTCGAGGATTGCGAAGACGGCGTAGAGGGCTACGCCCATCACCGCTAGGATAACCAGCCCGGCTAACACCAGCGGCACGTCGAAGTTGGAGCTGGCGACGATCATCATCGAGCCGATTCCGGTGTTGGCGGTGGCGACGGCGGCGTGCTGGGTCTCCACCCGCACGTGCTCGAAGGTATCGTCGAGGACGCCGGCGGCACGCCCGCCGAGGTCCGCCACGAGGGGCTCCAAGGCCGGGCGCTGACGCCTCGAGCTAACGAGCAACACCCCGATAGCGTCGATCTCGGCGTCCAGGTCGCGGAGCCGCCCCGGCCCGAAGACGATGCGCCGCGCCAGGCTATCGTAAATAAAATCCAACGTTTCTCCCCGAGCGATTGAGAGGCAGCATAGACTGTGATCGTTTCAATTTGAAATAAATTGAAACTTGAATCGCCCTCTATAGCATATATCTAGGGCCTTCCTCGTGCCGTGGGGAAAACCCGCGTGGACCGGAATGGCCATCCCCCGAAATTGTGGGCAAGCGACGACTTTTGGGGATAAGTCGCAAATGACACATGGGCGGCCTTGTGGAATCATCGGCCATGGCCCACGCCGATTTCGTCCATCTGCGCGTACACACTGCTTATTCCCTCTTGGAGGGCGCCCTTCGCATCGACGAACTGGCGGCGCTGTGCTGCGATGCCGCCATGCCGGCGGTGGCCATCACCGACACCAACAACCTGTTCGGGGCGCTCGAATTCTCCACCGCCTGTGCCGCCGCCGGTGTACAGCCCATCATCGGATGCCAGCTCGGCATCGCCGTTGAAAGCCCAGGCGGACAGCGGTCTCAGCGCGGCGCCAACGACGAGCCGGGAGACGACAGCATTGTCCTTCTGGTGCAGGATGAGGCCGGCTACCGCAACCTCTTGAAACTGGTCAGCAAGGCCTACCTGGACCCCGCGAGCGGCGACGGGCCGCGGGTATCCCTGGATGCCCTCGCGGCGCATGCCGACGGCCTCATCGCGCTTACCGGTGGCCCGCAAGGACCGCTCGGACGGTTGCTCGCCAACGGGCAGGGCTCGGCCGCGGAAGAACTGCTGTCGCGCCTGGCAGGGGCGTTCCCGGGCCGGCTCTACGTGGAGCTGCAGCGTCATGGGCTGGCAACGGAGGCACACATCGAATCCGAGCTCATCAGCCTCGCCGATGCCCACGATCTTCCCCTGTTGGCTACCAACGAGGCGTTTTTCTCCGACGCCGGAATGTACGAGGCCCACGACGCCCTCACCTGCATCGCCGAGGGTTCCTACATGTCGCAATCGGAGCGCCGCCGCCTGACCCCCGAGCACGGCTTCAAATCGGCCGTTGAGATGCGCGCCCTATTCGCCGACCTGCCCGATGCCGTGGACAACACCCTGGTCGTGGCGCGCCGCTGCGCCTTCCTGGTGAAGTCGCGCGAACCCATCCTGCCGACCTATGACAGTGGCGATGGACGCGCCGAGGAGGAGACTTTGCGCGACCTTGCCACGGCGGGGCTACAGGCGCGTCTGGAAGGCCAGCTCCTGACCCCCGACATGGCCGCTGACGAACGCCAGGTGAAGGCGCGTCCGTACCACGAGCGCCTTGACTACGAGCTCGGGATCATCGCCGACATGGGCTATCCCGGCTACTTCCTGATCGTCGCCGACTTCATCCGCTGGGCCAAGGCACGGGGCATCCCGGTTGGCCCCGGACGCGGCTCGGGAGCGGGTTCGGTGGTCGCTTGGTCACTGACCATCACCGATCTCGATCCCTTGCGTTTCGGGCTTCTTTTCGAACGCTTCCTCAATCCCGAGCGCGTCTCGATGCCCGACTTCGACATTGACTTCTGCCAGGACCGCCGCGACGAGGTCATCCACTACGTCCAGGAGAAGTACGGCGTCGAGCGGGTGGCCCAGATCATCACCTTCGGCAAACTGCAGGCGCGCGCCGTGCTTAGGGACGTGGGACGGGTTCTGGAGATGCCCTACGCACAGGTCGACCGTATCTGCAAGATGGTCCCTAACAACCCCGCCAGCCCGGTGACACTCGACCAGGCGATCGCCAGCGACCCGCAACTCAAGGACATGGTGGAGACGGACGCCGCCGTCGGACGCCTGGTCAAGATCGCGCGGCGTCTCGAAGGCCTTTACCGCCACGCCTCCACCCACGCCGCCGGCATCGTCATCGGCGACTGCCCCCTCGACAAGCTCATCCCGCTCTACCGCGATCCACGCTCGGGCATGCGGATCACCGGTTTCAGCATGAAGTACGTCGAGCAGGTGGGGCTCGTGAAGTTCGACTTCCTGGGCCTGAAAACGCTCACCGTTCTCAGCCATGCCACCAAACTTCTCGAGGACTGCGGCATAGCCCTCGACCTGGCCACCTTGCCCCTCGACGACCGCGCGACCTACGAAATGATCGGGCGGGGCGAAACGACGGGGGTGTTCCAATTGGAAAGTGCCGGCATGCGCGATGCCCTGCGCAAGCTCAAGCCCGACACATTCGAGGACATCATCGCCGTGGTGGCGCTCTACCGGCCGGGCCCCATGGATAACATCCCGAGCTACATCCGCCGCAAGCACGGCGAAGAGATACCCGATTACCTGTATCCAACCCTGGAGGGCATCCTCAAGGAGACCTTCGGCATCATGATCTACCAGGAACAGGTCATGCAGATCGCCCAGGAGCTCGCCGGCTACACCCTGGGCTCGGCCGACATCCTGCGCCGCGCCATGGGCAAGAAGATCAAGAAGGAAATGGACGAGCAGCGGCAGGTTTTCGTCGACGGCGCGGTGGCGCGCACGGTTCCCGAAGGCAAGGCCTCGCAAATCTTCGAGCAGGTGGCCAAGTTTGCGGGTTACGGCTTCAACAAGTCGCACGCCGCCGCCTATGCCTTCGTCGCCTATCAGACGGCATACCTGAAAGCCAATCATCCGGTGGAGTTCTTCGCGGCGTCCATGACTCTGGACCTCAACAACACCGACAAGCTGAACGTCTTCCGCCAGGAACTGGAGCGCCTCGGCATCCCCTTGATACCTCCCGATATCAACGCCTCGGGGGCCTCCTTCACGGTCGCATCGGCACCTGGCGAGACGGACGGCAAGGGGGCCATCCGCTACGCGCTGGGTGCCATCAAGAACGTCGGAGAGGCGGCCATGGAGGAGTTGGTGGCCGAGCGCCAGGCGGGGGGGCCGTTCAAGGAACCGTTCGATTTCGCGCGCCGCCTGGACAACCGCGTCGTCAACAAGCGCCAACTGGAGAACCTGGTGCGGGCCGGCGCCTTCGACGCCCTGGTTGCCAACCGAAAAAACGTGTTCGACGGCATCGAGACGCTGCTGCGCCATGCCAGCGCGGCGGCAAGCGAGCGCCACAGCGACCAAATTGGGCTTTTCGCTGGCGGGTCCGTGGACGAACCGGTACCGCCGCTCCCCACGGGGCCCGACTGGCCGTCCATGGATCGACTAAAGGAGGAGTTCGACGCCCTCGGCTTCTACCTTTCGGCCCACCCCCTGGACGCCTATGCCAAGAGCTTGCAACACCTCGGCGTGCGCCGCTATGCCGACATTTTGGCCGAGGGGCGCTCGGGATCCGTGAAGCTGGCGGGCACCGTTATTTCGCTCAAGGAGCGGACATCGGCCAAGGGGAACCGCTTCGCCTTCGCGCAGCTTACGGATGCCTCCGGCGTCTTCGAGATCACCATTTTTTCCGAATTGCTGGCCGTGTCGCGCCCCGCCCTGGAGGGGGGGAATTCCCTTTTCGTGCGCGCTACCGCGCAGTTCGAAGGCGATTCGGTGCGCTTCCTGGCCAACGCCATCGAGCCGCTGGAGCGGGTGGCGGCGGGCTCCGGGACGGGCCTCAGGGTGTTCGTCGCCTCGGCGGATCCCCTGCGGCCATTGCGCGACGTGCTGGCCGGCGAGGGTGAGGGTTCGGGCCAGGTGACCGTGGTCTCGCGGCTCGGTGCCACCACCGAGGTGGAGATCGAGTTGCCCGATCGCTATGCCATCTCGCCGGCCGTGCGCCAGGCGGTCAAGTCGCTCCCCGGTATCCTGAAGGTGCAGGAGCTTTAGGGGCGCATCTACCACACGCGTTCAACCCCGTAGTCCTCCAGCCAGCGGTCGGCGCTGAGTATGGTCATCCCCTCGATACGGCACTGGGCGACGAGCAATCTGTCGAACGGGTCGCGGCGGTGAACGGGCAGGGCATGGGACAGTTCCACCGGCAACGCACCGAAATCGTTGAGGTTCACCTGGTTGGTGACGAATCGCGCCGCGCCGACAGGCAGCCCGAGCCGCCCCAGCCGCGCCTTGATGGCAATTTCCCAGCCTCTGACGGCACTCAGGTAAACATCATTCCCGCTGTCGGCTATCACGGTGCAGGCGCGGGCGGACAGGCGCTGATCATCGGCGATCCACCACAACAACGCGTGGGTATCTAGGAGCACCCTCATCCTTCGAAGGCATCCAGCAGGCCGTCGGCAAGCGGCGCGTCGAAATCGTCTTCAATTATAATCCGGCCCTTGGCGCTGCCGGGCGCGCGCCGCACCGCGCCAGCGCCCACTGGAACCAGCCGCGCCACCGCAAACTTTCCGTGGCTCGCTGAGGAGTGGCCGTCTTTGCCCTTGCAAACCCGCTCCCCGCGCGTTACTTAATCGGCTGTTAATCCCGCACGTGGGCGTGCGGCCCCGGCGCCAATTCGCCGACGGTCGCTCCGGTGTTCGGCACGAGTGTCGGACGGTGCCCGCGGAGGTCAAACCGGAGAAGGAACCCCGCACGTGGCAGTGCCAGAGTTTTCCATGCGCCAGCTTCTTGAGGCCGGCGTACATTTCGGACACAGAACCCGCCGCTGGAACCCCAAGATGGCCCCCTACCTGTTCGGGGTCCGCAACGGCATACACATCATCGACCTGCAGCAGACGGTTCCCATGCTGCACGCCGCCATGATGGCGGTGCGTGGCGCCGTCGCCGCGGGCGGGCGCGTGCTCTTCGTCGGCACCAAGCGCCAGGCCACCGAGAACGTCGCCGAGTCCGCCAAGCGCTGCGGCCAGTACTACGTGAACCATCGCTGGCTCGGCGGAATGATGACCAACTGGAGGACGATCTCGAACTCCATCAAGCGCCTGCGCGTCGTGGAGGAGCAGATCGATGATGAGAACATCGGCCTGACCAAAAAGGAACTCCTGCGCTTGACCCGCGAGCGGGACAAGCTGGAGCGCGCACTCGGCGGCATCAAGGAGATGGGCGGCCTGCCCGATATCCTGTTCGTGATCGACACCAACAAGGAAGCCATCGCCGTGGCCGAGGCCAAGAAGCTGGGTATTCCCATCGTCGCCGTGGTCGACAGCAACAGCGATCCTGAAGGCGTCGACTTTCCGATCCCCGGCAATGACGACGCCATCCGCGCCGTCTCGCTGTACTGCGATTTGATGCTGGGAGCCGTTCTCGATGGCATCCAGCAAGAGATGACAGCGGCCGGCGTCGATGTGGGCGAAGGCGAAGAGTTGCCGACCGAGCAGCTTCCCGGCGATGGGGGCGAGGTCTCCGAAGATGCGCCGCGAAGCGAACCCGTCGCCGCCGAGGCGGCGGCCTCGGAGGACGTCGCCGTCGCCGAGGAAAGCACGCAAGACGCACCGCCGCCCACAACCGGCGGCAAGGAAGAAGACGATGAAGCCCAAAAGGCGGCGCCGGACACAACGACGACGGCGGACAGTGGGGATACCAAGGCTGAAACCGAGACCGAAGTGAAAGCGGAAACAGCAGCCAAGGAAGAGGTGGCCAAGTAAATAAGGAAACCTTGAATGCCCCCTGAATTCTACTATTTTTCTGCCAGTTACACACATTTCCTAAGAAAGTGAGTTAAAATGGTAGATATCACCGCGGCTTTGGTGAAGGAACTTCGTGGGTCGACCGGCGCCGGCATGATGGACTGCAAGCGCGCCTTAACCGAGTCCGCTGGCGACATGGAGGCCGCCGTCAATTGGCTGCGCAAGAAAGGTTTGTCGGCGGCGGCCAAGAAATCGGGGCGGGTAACCTCCGAAGGTCTCGTCGGCCTCGCCGTCAAGGGGACGGCCGGCGCCGTCGTCGAAGTCAACGCGGAGACGGATTTTGTGGCGCGCAACGAAACGTTTCAGGAATTCGTCGCGACCGTCGCCCGTCTGGCCCTCGACACCGACGGGGACACCTCGGCCCTCGAAAACGTGACCTATCCCGGAACGGACAAGAGCGTACGTGAGCACCTCGGAGAGCTCATCGCAACCATTGGCGAGAACATGAAGGTGCGCCGCGCCGCGACGCTAAGCGTGGACTCGGGCGTAATCGGCGTCTACGTGCACAACGCCCTGGCGCCGGGACTGGGCAAGATCGGTGTCCTCGTGGCCCTCGAGTCACCGGCTCCGGCGGCCGACTTAGAGACCCTCGGCAAACAGCTGGCCATGCACGTCGCCGCCGCCGGCCCGCAGGCGGTTTCTCCCGAAGACGTCGATCCCACGGATCTGGAGCGCGAGCGCAGCGTGCTCGCCGAACAAGCCCGCGCTTCCGGCAAGCCGGAAAACATCATCGAGAAGATGGTGGAAGGACGGCTGCGTAAGTTTTACGAGGAGGTCTGCCTGCTCGAGCAAACTTTCGTGATCGACGGCGAGAGCAAGGTGCGCGAGGTCCTGGAGGACGCCGCCAAGGACTTCGGGGTGCCGGCGGCGGTACGCGGTTTCGCGCGAATTGCGTTAGGCGAAGGGATCGAAAAGAAGGACGAGGACTTCGCCACCGAGGTCGCCGCCACGGCCGGCGGCTGATCGACAGCCGAATCGAACCGCTACGGCCAGAAAATAAACAAAGACCAACCGGTGGCGAATATTGTATCATCCCCGTCGATCGATGAGGCTTGGGGTCGGGCCGGCCGCCCGTTTGTGATGCGTGCCACGCCCCTTGCATAGCTAGCGACGAGCGTCGGCCCGATAAGAACCGAACGGAACACCGTATGCCGCGCAAACCGAAGTATCGTCGGGTCCTGCTCAAGTTGTCGGGCGAGGGGCTGATGGGGAAGCGCGACTACGGCCTTGACCCTCCCACCTTAGAACGCATCGCCTTAGAGGTGCGCG
>DASCNF010000027.1:0-7630 GCA_036011345.1 Rhodospirillales bacterium
GACCAATACCACCTTCCGGGTTGGAGCGAACGCGGCGCCGCCCTTAGGGGCCGGCGTAGAGCCAGGCCAGCCCTTCGTTCTCCTTCTCGGGCGTGCGCGCCCCCAATAGCTTCTTGCACAACTCGCGCTGCACGTCGGCAGCATGATAGACGTCGCCCAGGAAGCGGGCCATCAGTTGGACGCGCGCCGTGCGCAGGTAACGCTCTTGTTGGTAGGCCAGGAACGCCGTCGCAAAATAGCCGTCCGCCGCCTCCACCTTGTCGGCCAAGCAAACTGCGTCCTCGATGGCCATGCAGGCGTCCTGCGCGAAATACTGCAGCAGCGGGCGGGCGGAGTCGCCGAGCAGGGTGAAACGGCCCATCGACCACTTCTTGATGGGCTCGCGGTCGCACAGCACCCACATGCGCCATTGGGTAATCTTCTTGACCAGGGTCATGGGCTGGGGGCCGACGTTCTTGAATCGCTCCATCAGCTCATCTAGGTAGCCCTCGGTGTTCCACCCTTCGGCGTACTTGTCGCTGTGGAACACGGCGACCAGATTGAAAAGTTTCCAGTTGCGCAGCGGGTAATGGACGAGATGTGTTCGTGGCCCCGCCCACAGCTCGCGTCGTCCCAGCGCATGTCCTCGGGAACCTCGTCGATCAGCAAAACGGCGCGATAGGCGATGTGCCCCGGCGTTATGGGCAGGCCCTCGTCGAACATCTGGGAGCGCACCGTGGACCACAATCCGTCGGCGCCGATCAGCGCACCGCGAAAAGGGCGCCGTGGAGATCGGCCCGGTGGATCACCGCGTAGGGGCATTGGAAGCGTTCGCGGAAGGCGTCGTCGAGCGGCACCCGCGTGACCTCGTCGCCGCTCAGGCTATCCATCATGATGAGATGCTTGACGAAGACGGCGGTGGCGCTCATCTGCTCGGTGATGCCGAGGCGCTCGAACATGCGGAACACGTTGGGGCCGAGCTAAACGCCGGCGCCGATCTCCCCGAACTCGGCGCTTTGTTCGAGCACCAGCGACGCGATGCCCTTGCGAGAAAACACCAAGGCGGCGGCCAAGCCGCCGATACCGCCGCCGACGATGAGGACGGGGGGCGGCGCGTCAGTGTGCTCCGGCATCCTCCACCCCCGCCGCCCGCTACGGCGTGGTCAGCAGGCGCATCAGGCTCGAGGTGTCCCAGCGCCCGCCGCCGCGATCCTGGATCTGCGCATAGAACTGATCGATGACGGCGGCCATGGGGAGGCGCGCCCCGTTCTTGCGCGATTCCTCGAGACAAATGCCGAGGTCCTTGCGCATCCAATTGACGGCGAAGCCATGTTCGAACTTGTCGTCGATCATGGTCTCGCCGCGGTTTTCCATCTGCCAGGACTGGGCGGCACCCTTGGAGATGACGTCGACCACCAGCTTGGCGTCGAGCCCCGCCTTGACGGCAAAGTTGAGGCCTTCCGACAGACCCTGGACTAGCCCGGCGATGCAAATCTGGTTAACCATCTTGGTCAATTGGCCGGACCCGGCGGGGCCCATCAGGGTCACCGCCCGGCCGTAGGCCGAAATCACCGGCTCGGCCTTGGCGAAATCCTTCTCCTCGCCGCCCACCATGATGGTCAGCACGCCGTTCTCGGCACCCGCCTGGCCGCCCGAGACCGGTCCGTCGAGGAAGCCGAAGCAGGCGTTCCCGGCGGCGGCATCGAGTTCACGGGCGACGATGGCCGAGGCCGTGGTGTGATCGACGAAGACGGCACCCTTCGCCATCCCCGCGAAGGCTCCATCGTCACCGAAGACGACGCTGCGCAGGTCGTCGTCGTTGCCGACGCAGGCGCAGACGATATCGGCGCCCGCCGCCGCCGCCGCCGGCGTCGCGGCGGAAGTGCCGCCGTATTCCTTGACCCAGGCTTCGGCCTTGGCTGCGGTGCGGTTGTAGACGGTGACGTCGTGTCCGGTCTTTTTAAGGTGTCCGGCCATGGGATACCCCATGACGCCGAGGCCTATAAAGGCTGCCTTGGTGGCCATTTATGGATCCTCCTCAGTGGTCGTTTTGGTCGGGCATATTAACCGCCGGCGAGGACAGCGTGAAGGCTGTCCCAGGCCGTTTTGTCGGGGGCCAGCAGAAGGCTCGTGTATTGGATGCGTGGTGCCGGATAGTAGGGGCCGCGTCCCTCGGTGAGCCCGTTGAAGCCGCCGGCCTCGCGGTGCAGGAGCACGCCGGCGGCGTGGTCCCAGGGTTTGAGGCGCTGGGCGTACTGGGCGAAATGCAATCGGCCGCGGGCCAGGTCCATGTACTCGCGGCCGACGCACCCGACCCTGGTCATGGAGGCGGGAGCGTGATCGGTGCGGCTCTTTCCGCGATTCTCGAAGCGCTTGCGGAACTTGCGGCCGAGCGAGCCGCGCATGCCGGCGATGGGTACCAGACGGGCCGTGGCGAGGCGTTCTCCCGCCATCCACGCCCCCTCCCCGGCTGCCGCCCAGATGGTAACGTCGGCGATGGGGTCGTGGATCCATCCGGCAAGGGTTTCGCCGCCCCGGCAGTAGGCGACGATGACGGCGAAGCACTCGCGGCCCTCGGCGAAGTTGCGGGTGCCGTCGAGGGGATCGACGAGCCACACCGGTGCCTCCCCGCCGAGCGCCCGCAGGATGCCGGGATCGTCCTCCGCCGCCTCCTCGCCGACCACGGCGCTGCCCGGCACCAGCAGGCCAAGCGCTTCCGTGAGGCGTGCCTCCGCTTCGAAGTCGGCGGAGGTGACGATGTCACCCGGGTTCTTCTCGGTGATTTCATGGTCCGCCAGCGCGCGGAAGCGTGGCATGATCTCGTCCGCCGCGACCTCGCGGATGATGGCGTCGACAGCCTCGATGGGAGGTAGCGCTGACGGGGTCTTCATAGAGCGTAGATATCCCGGTCGTGGTGGTAGATGTCGGCGAAGTCCTCAAGCATGCGCGCCGCGTGGCGGTCGAACTCGGCGTGCTGGGCGAGCGCCTTGGTGACGAAGGCGGCGAAGGTGACGGCCTCGCCCTTGCCGCGCAGGCCGAATTGGTCGGCGATCTCGCCGAGATACTGATGCACGCGCTTGCCCGTCATCACGTTGAGCTGGCGTTTGACGAAGCGGTGCTTGTCGCGCCACTTCTTCTGCGCCTCGGCGGTAGCCATGGGGTCCTCCTCTCTCTAACTAGTGGACCAGTTCGCGGCAATTTCTACTAGTAGACTGTTCGGCAGGGCAAGGCTTTATCCTTATCCACCGCCACTGCGGCAAGCGCCATTCTATCAATGCACCGGTTGCCCGAGGCGCCGCGCTAGGCGCTCGGCGTTGGCCGGGTTCATGCGCACCTTGAGGTGGATGGCGTCGTCGCCGTCGCGGCGTTCGAGCACTTCGCCGTGGTCGTAGAGCCAGGCCAGCCCGGCGCCATCCTCGAGGCCGATGGAGATGTCGAGGAGCGGCCAGTTGTCCGCCGTGCGCCGGTCCAGCACCTCGATGAGGCGTGGACACCCCTCCCCCGTCAGCGCAGAGATGGGCACCGCCGTGACATTGCCGCGCGGTGCCCGGTTGGCGAGGATGCGCCGCTCTTCTGGTGTTAGAAGGTCAATCTTGTTGAGAGCCTCGACGATGCCGCCCTCGGTGGCCTCCTCGAGGCCGAGGGTGCGCAACACCCCCTGCACGTCCTCCTTCTGGGCGGTGCTATCGGGGTGCTCGGCATCGCGCACGTGGACGATGATGTCGGCCTCGCACACCTCCTCCAGCGTTGCCTGGAAGGCGGCCACCAACTCGTGCGGCAGAGCAGAGATGAAACCTACCGTGTCGGATAGGATGGCGGTGCGTCCCGACGGCAGGTCGAGGGCGCGCATGGCCGGATCGAGGGTGGCGAACAGCTTGTTCTCTGCCCGTGTTCCGGCCCGGGTCAGTGTGTTGAACAGGGTCGACTTGCCGGAATTGGTGTAGCCCACCAGGGCGATCACCGGATAGGGCATGCGGCGCCGCGCCGCGCGGTGTAATTGCCGCGTGCGCTTGACGTTGCCCAGGTCGCGCTTGAGGCGGGTGATTCGTTCGCCGATGAGGCGGCGATCGGATTCGATCTGGGTTTCCCCGGGGCCGCCCAGGAACCCGAAGCCGCCGCGTTGGCGCTCCATGTGGGTCCAGGTACGCACCAGGCGCGAGCGCTGGTAGGTCAGCGCCGCCAACTCCACTTGCAGTTTTCCCTCACGCGTGCTGGCGCGGGCGCCGAAGATGTCCAGGATGAGGCCGGTGCGGTCAATTACCTTGCACTGCCAGGCGCGTTCCAGGTTGCGCTGCTGCACCGGCGTCAACGGCGCATCGATCACCGCCAGCCCGACATGGGGGCCGCCGGCGTCGTCGTCGTTCTCCCCGCCGCCATTCTCCCCGCTATCATTCTCCCCGCCGGCGATCAGCGCGCCGAGACTGTCCACGGCACCCCGGCCCAGCAACGTAGCGGGGCGCGGCCGGGGAACGTTGAGCACGGCGGCGTGCACGACATGGAGGTTGATGGCTTCAGCGAGTCCCACCGCTTCGAGCAGACGGTCGTCCGCGCCGCGCTGCCCCCTCGGCCCCTTCTTCACGACCGGGTGGACGACGATGCAGCGTTCGGTGCCGTTATTCTTGGCGGGCGATGTGGCCCACATCCCAGGATTGCGGCTCAATTCATTCGGCTACTTCTTCTACGACGCTTTCCGCGGCTGCTTCCTTGTCGGGCTCGAACAGTTGGATGGGCACCGAGGGCATCACCGTCGAGATGGCGTGCTTGTACACGAGTTGGCTGTGCCCGTCGCGGCGCAACAGCACCGAAAAGTTGTCGAACGACGTGGCGATTCCCTGCAGCTTGACTCCGTTGACCAGGAATATCGTGATCGGTGTCTTGTTCTTGCGGATGTGGTTAAGAAACACATCTTGAACGTTTTGCGTTTTGTCGGAGGACATGGCCATCATCCTTCTTTTTTTAGTTAAGGCGTTCCCTAGCGGACCGACGGCGCTATTTCCCGTTAGTTTTGGGCTCCCTGTTGGACGCCGGCTCGGAATAGCTTACAACCTCCCAATGAGCTTGCAAAGTGCCAGGCAGTCCTCGACGTGCCAAACCGGTTCAAAGGGGCCGAATTCTCGGGGTTTCGGCGCTTCCGCGCGCACCAGGACGGGCACGCAGCTGGCGTTGTGGGCACATTCCAGATCGACTTCCGTGTCGCCGGCGAACCACACCTCGGCGCCGCATTGGATGCCGCTCCCGGCCAGCGCCATCTCCACGGGTGCCGGGTCCGGCTTGTCCTGGTCCGCATCGAGGGCGCCGACGACGCGCTCGAAATAACCGCCCCAGGCGAGGTGTGCCACCTCGGCGCGCAGATAGGCGCCGTTCTTGTTGCTGACGATCCCGAGATAGAGGCCGGCGGCCTTGAACTGGCCGAGCATTTCCTGGGCGCCAGGGTGGGGCCGCAGGCCCTCCAGGTGGATGGCTGCGAAGCGTTCGTAGAACAGTTCGCGGGCCTCTTTCCAGCGCTCTCCGAAAATGGGCGGAAAACTGTCGCGCAGGGAGCATCGCGCCCGCTGGCGCGTCTCCTCGTAGGTCCAGGCATCAAAGCCGAAGGAGGTGAGTGTGGCGTTTATCGCCTCGTGGATGGTTGGCCATGTGTCGACCAGCGTGTTGTCCCAGTCGAAAAGGACGGCTCTCGGCTGGATTGTGCCAGCGCCATCCAAACAGCCCGCCGCCGCGCTCACGCGGCGCTTCCCGGGGCGTCCAGGTGTTCCGCGTAGTAGGCGGCGATTCTACTGGTCAGAGGTCCCCGCTGGCCGTTGCCGAGGGCATGGTCGTCGATGCGCGCCACGGGCTTGACGAACGACGTGGAACTGGTCAGGAACGCCTCTCTGGCGGCGTGCGCTTCGGCCACCGTGAAGGCGCGTTCGGCGAACTCGATACCTTCGTTGGCGGCCAGTCCCAACAACGCCTGACGGGTGATACCGTTGAGGATCGCCGAATCGGCGTGACGCGTCAGCAGCTCTCCGGCGCCGGTGACGATCCAGGCGTTCGACGAGGTACCTTCGGTGACGTAACCGGCGTCGTCCACCAACCACGCCTCGTAGGCGCCAGCGTCGCGTGCCTCCTGTTTGCCAAGCACGTTGGCGAGAAGCGCCACGGATTTTATGTCACAGTGCTTCCAGCGGGTGTCCGGCAGGGTGATCACGGCGACGCCGTCCGCTGCCGTGGCGTCGAAGGCCGGCGTATGACGGGCCGTGAGCACGAGAGCACTGGTCGAGACCTCGGGGAAAGGGTGGTCCCTGCGGGCAACGCCGCGCGTCACTTGCAGGTAGACGAGCCCGTTCACGATCCGGTTGCGGCGCACCATCTGGCGCATTACCGCCTTGAGGGCGCGCCGCGACATGGGGGGCGCCATGCGCAACGCGGCCAGCGAGCGCTCCAGGCGGTCAAGGTGCCCGTCGGCGTCGATGAACTGACCGCCGTGGATGGTGGTGACCTCATACACCCCGTCGGCGAACTGATAGCCCCGGTCCTCGATATGGACGGCGGCGTGCGCGTGCGGCACGTAGCGGCCGTTGACGTATGCGGTGCGCGACATGCTCTCCCCGTTCTAGAGTGTGATCGTTTCAAATTGATTCAATTTGAAACGTGAATCGTCCTCTATTACATGTGTTTAGGGGCTTATTCACGTCTTAGATCGTTTCGATCTAAGACGATAAGGCCCTAAAAATACTCGAGCCGCACGGAGAACAACTTCTCGACCTTGCGGATGGATTCCTTAGCGGCGAACAGCACCACCCTGTCGTTGGCCTGGACCACCGTATCGCCGTGGGGGACGACCATCTCGCCCTGGCGCACGATGGCCCCGAGCATGACGCCGGAGGGCAGCTTGGCGTCCTTGATCGGCGAGCCCACCAGCGGCGACGTTTCCATGGCCTCCGCCTCGATGAGCTCGCCGAAGCCCTCGCGCAGGGTATGCACCGAGTGGATACGCCCCCGCCGCACGTGCTGTAGGATGGTCGACACCGTTATGTTGCGCGGGCTGACGACCACGTCGATGCCGAGATTGGTCACCAATGGCTCGTAGGTGCCCTTGTTGACCAGCGTAACGGCCCGTTGGCAGCCGTAACGCTTGGCCAGAAGCGAGGCGAGGATGTTGGTCTCGTCGTCGTTGGTCACGGCAACCACGGTTTCCGTGGCGGCGACGTTGGCCTCCTCGAGGATGTCGGAATCCAACACGTCACCGTGCAGCACCACCGTGCGGCCCAGTTCGCTGGCCGCTAACTCGGCGTGTTCGGGGTCCATTTCGATGACCTTGGCGTTGACCCAGGGATGGTTGCGTTCGATCTCGCGGGCGAGAAAGAGGCCGATGTTTCCGCCGCCGAAGATGAGAAGGCGGCGCGCTTCCGGTTCGTCGTGCCCGAAGGTGGCCATGGCGCGCGCCACCTGGTCGCTGTCGACCACGAAATAGACCTCGTCGCCGGGCAGCATCTGGTCGTCGGCCGACGGCACGATGGGAAGGTCGTCGCGCATGATGCCGACGATGATCATGTCGAGTTCGGGGAATAGCTGGGTGAGCTGGCGCAGGGGCGTGTTGACGATCGGACACTCCTCGTCGCAGCGCACGCCCAGGAGTTTCACCTTGCCGTCGACGAGGGGGATCATCTCG
>DASCNF010000028.1:0-11094 GCA_036011345.1 Rhodospirillales bacterium
CAATCCCGTCGCTACGAACCCGCTGGCCCGCATGTATTTTAGTTTCGACCGTATCGGGCTAAAGGCACCCAGGATTTCCGGGCTCGGTTCGCTCTTTTCCTTCATCGTGCCGCTCTCGCCAGAGCCTTTCTTCCTGCCCATCTTCGCCTCTGCCTCCTGGGGTACGGCCAGCGTCAGGGCGGCCAACAGAAGTACCGATGATCGCCAATGTCTCATTCGTTCCCCCCGCTTCGTGACTGTTTTCGTCGAGTATCATGAATGGTTTCTACGCTATGATCTTTCCAGGATAGCTTGAATTAACAAGAAGTCGCCGATGCCCGGGTATGATGCCGGTCACTACCGGCGGGGCGCCGCCGTACCAGAATAAAGCATGGCCGATATCGCTATTTCCGCGGTGACGCAGAACACCATCGGCGGCTTGCAACGGACGGCAGCGCTTGCCAACCAGGTCCGCGAACGCCTGGCCACGGGCCGCCGCGTCAAGCGGCCGGCCGACAACGCGCCCGCCTTTTTCCTGGCCAAGAGCTTGACCGAGCGCGCCGAAGATCTATTGGCCGTGAAGGACAATATCGCCCAGAGCATCAGCGCGCTCGGCGGCGCCATCGCCGGCACCAAGGCCCTCACCAACCTTGTTCGCCAGGCGAAGGTGGTGGCCACGGGCGGCACGGCGGCGGCCCGCCAGGCGGCGGCGGAGCAGTTCGACGTCATCCGCGCCCAGATCGACACCCTGGTCGCCGACGTGGGCTTCGCCGGCCTTAACCTGCTGGCCCCCCGCCCGACGCTGGAGGTGGAGTTCAACAAACGGGGCACATCGGTGCTGAGCATTGGCGGCAACGCCTCGGGCGCCTCGGCGCTCGACATCGGCGTGGCGGCCACCGGCTTTGGAAACTTCGCCACCGACGGCGACATCGCTGCCGCCATCGTCCAGTTCAGCGATGCCGTAACGACCCTGCGCTCGACAACGTAAAGGCTGGGCTCCAACGTCAGCTTGATCGCTACGCGGCTCGACTTCACGGAGAATCTGGTCAACACCCTGCAGGCCGGGGCCAGCAAGCTGGTCGATGCCGATCTCGACGGGGAGGCGGCCAACCTGCTCTCGGTCAGGGCGCGCGACGCGCTGGGAATCGACGGGTTGAGCGTGGCCTGCGACAGCGAGCGATTGATCCTGCAACTGCTTGGGAGTTCGCGCTGAATGTCGGGCCAACCCATGCAGGCCCTTGGCCAGCCCGTGCGGGTATATGGCCAGACGCAGAATTTGGTGCTGCCCCTGAGGTGCGCTGAGGCCATGGCCTTTGCCAAGGTGGTGGCGTTGCTCAACTAGGCTGACGCGGCGGACGACTTGGTCTCTTATTCCCCGGCCCTCGGTTTCAATCAACTTCTGTGGACCATCGTCCAGGCCGACGTGGCGGGACTCGGCAACGCCTTGCCCGAAGGCCTCCGGAAGACTCTCCTGAGCCTCAGCGTGTTCGTCGATCGCCAGACGCTGGCAGCCTTCGCCGACCCGACGACTGAACAACTGATGCCTCTCACCCGAAACAACGAAAACATCGCCAAGGGCTTGTTCATCGGTTGACCGCGGCGAAGAGTGCCGACCGCGACCAATACGTTGGCATTGACGCGGCTAGTACGTATGTATGATTCCGGCGGCGCGGCGGCCCTCGTCGGCAGCGAGTTGATACTTCCGGAATTTCAGCGGCATGGGCGGCCGGCTCTCAAACCTTTTATAATGGCATTATGACAGCGCCTCGTCCGGTCCTCCGGAATTCCACCTCAAATTCGCCGCTACGTTTGCCGTCGCGCTGGCGGGTTGCCGAACGGCCCTATGTGCTGCTGGTTCTGGCGGCCTTGTTCTGGTCCGGAAGTTTCGTTATCGGACGCGGCGTCCATGAAACGGTGCCGCCGATCGGCTTGGCGTTTTGGCGTTGGGCCTTGGCCAGCCTAATCATCCTCGCCGTCGGCACTCCTCATCTGATACGTGACTGGCCGGCGCTGCGCGCCGGTTGGAAAACCATTGTTCTTTTGTCTGTGCTGGGCGTGACGGCCTACAACACACTGGCCTATATAGGACTGCAATCGACTAGCGCGATCAATTCGCTGCTCATGCAATCGACCATGCCGGTCGTCATAATCCTCATGACATTCCTGCTGTTCGGCGAGAGGTTCACACTGCGTCAGGCCGCCGGCGTCCTGATTTCCCTTGGCGGCGCCGTCACCATCGTTACCAAGGGCGATTGGGCCGCGTTTCTGGCGCTGTCCTTCAATGTCGGCGATATTTGGGTGATGGGCGCGGTGGCCGGCTACGCGGCCTACTCGGCCTTGTTGCGGCGGCTGCCTGTCATCCATCCCTTGAGCTTGCTTGCCGCCACCTTTACCACGGGGACAATCGTACTGGCGCCTTTCTATGGGTGGGAGACGTTGGTCGTAAGGGTCGTGCCGGCCGATCCCGTGACAGTGGGGGCGGTGGTTTATCTCGCCGTGTTCCCCTCGGTTCTTGCCTTCTTCTGCTACAACCGGGGCGTCCTTGCCATCGGCGCCAACCGGGCGGCCGTCTTTATCCACCTCGTTCCGGTTTTCGGGATATCCATGGCCATCGTCTTCCTCGGAGAAGTGTTTTCGGTCGCTCATCTGGTGGGCATGGGCTTGATTTTCGCGGGAGTTGCCATCGCGGCGCGGCGCATCAAAGCTTAACGGTTTCGCGGCACGATTATTTTTGCCACTTATGGCCGCGCCAGTGGTGCCTCGATGTGGGGCCCAATATGTGACCCAATGTGTGGCTGTGGTAAGGAGGAAAGGTGGCGACGGCGGATCAATCTCAAACCCGAACCGGCGGCGGTCACATCGTCGACGCCTTGTGCCTCCACTGCGTGGATACCGCTTTCTGTGTCCTTGGCGAGAGCTATCTGGCGGTGCTCGACGCGCTCCATGAAGTCGGCGACGTCATCAGGCTCGTCACCTGCTGCCACGAGAACGGCGCCACCAACATGGCGGAGGCCTACGGCAAGCTCACGGGCAAGCCGGGCGTCTGCCTGGTGACCCGGGGGCTCGGTGCGTGCAACGCCTCGATCGGCGTGCACACCGCCTTTCAGGCCTCGACGCCGATGGTGCTCCCGATCGGCCAGGTTTCGCGCCCCTTCGCCGGACGCGAGGCCTTCCAGAAGGTGGATTACCGGCGCATGTTCGGGTCGCTCGCCAAGTGGGTGGAGCAGGCGGAAGCGGCTGCCGATCTGCCCGAGCTCATGGCGCGTGTCTTTCACGCGGCGGTCTCCGTCCTTCCGGGGCCGGCGGTGCTGTCCCTGCCCGAGGACGTGCTCGAGGAAAGTGCCGCAGAGTCCTCGCCTTCGCCGAGGCCAACTATCTTGCCGTCACCTGCTCGTTTCGGCGCCACGACATCTTCGATAACGGCCATCCGAGCTTCATCGGAGATCTCGGCGTTGCCCCCAACCCGGAACTCGTGACGCGCACCGAGGCGGCCGACTTGGTGCTGGCGATCGGCGCCCGGCTCGGCGAGATCGCCACCTAGGGATATACCCTGATTAGCGCACCCCGGCCCGAGCAGACCCTGATCCACATTCACGCCGGCGCCGAGGAACTGGGGCGTGTCTTCACTCCGGACCTGGCCATTCATTCGGGCATGGCCGGGTTCGCCACCGCCGCCGCCGGGCTTTCACCCGCGAACAGCCCGCCTTGGAGCAACTGGCAGGCCGCGGCGCGCCGCGAATACGAGGTAGGCCTGGTGCCTCCCGTCTGCGATGGCCGGCTTGACCTCGGCGTCGTGATGGGGGCCATCAACGAACGTTTGACGGCGGACGCCATCGTCACCACGGACGCCGGCAATTTCAGCGGCTGGGTGCACCGTTTCGTTGGTTTCGGGGGCGGTCGGCGCCTTCGGCGAGGCGGTCGAGAGGACCGGGGATTTCCTGCCCGCCCTCGATCAGGCCTTGGCCCCGGGCAAGGCGGCGCTGATCGAGTTGCGCACCGACCCCAACATCATCAGCACGCGCACCACCCTTGCCGCCATCCGAGCCAAGGCTCTGGAGCAGAGAGGCTAAGGACCGCTGCATCTGGCCTCGCACGTCGGAGGTTCCAGCGCGGCGCCGGATGCGCTACCCTCGTCCCACGTACAAAAACCCCGGAACCATCGCCCGTAAAGACGAGGATTTCCGCCATGGCCAACAATCGAGACGACCGCCAGCCGGCGTCGGGTGCCGGGCCCATCGAGGGGATACGCGTCCTCGATTTGACGCGATTGGCGCCGGGACCCTACTGCACCATGCTGTTGGCCGACCTCGGCGCCGATGTCGTCGTCGTCGGCGGCGGCAGGTCGGGCCTGCCCATCGCCGAATTTTCACGGGGCAAGCGCTTTATCTCACTCGATATGAAGGACGTGGCCGGACAGGTCGCCTTCCGGCATCTGGCAAAAGGTGCCGACGTGGTGGTCGAGGGCTTCCGCCCCGGCGTGGCTCAGCGCCTCGGTGCTGGCTACGACGAGCTGAGCGTCCTCAATCCGCGTCTGATTTATTGTTCGCTCACCGGCTACGGACAGGAAGGGCCGCTGGCTCAGGAAGCGGGCCATGATATAAATTATCTTTCCCTGGCCGGCGTGCTGGGCGCCATTGGGACGGCCGACGGCCCGCCGGTGGCGCCCCTCAACCTGCTCGCCGATTTCGCCGGCGGCAGCCTGCTCGCCGCTTTCGGCATCGCCGCCGCGCTCTTCGAACGAGAGCGTTCGGGCCAGGGGCAGTACATCGATTCGGCCATGATCGACGGCTGCATGTCGATGATGTCGATGCACTTCGCCGACTGGGGCTCGTCCGTGCTGCCCCGCCGGGGAAAGGGGCTGCTCACCGGAAACGCCCCCTATTACCGCACGTACGAGTGCGCCGACGGCAAGTACGTCTCGGTGGGTGCGCTGGAGGACGCATTTTTCCACGCCCTTTGGACGACGCTGGGCTTTTTCGAGCCGTTTCCCGACCACATGAACGAGGCTCTGTGGCCCGAGATGGAACGCCTGTTCGGCGAAACCTTCCTCACCAGGACGCGCGACGAATGGGCCGAGGTCTTCCACGGCGTCGACGCCTGCGTGGCGCCGGTGCTGGCGCCCGACGAGGTGGCGGAGCATCCGCACACTAAGGCCCGCCACGGCGGCTTTGCCAAGGGCGGGGTTCCCGCCGCGCCGTTGTTATCGCGCACACCGGCGCGGGCCTACGACGAGGCAAGCGCCGACGACACCGAGGCCGTCCTCGCCGAGGCCGGGATGAATGAAGCTGACGTCAAGGCCGCCGTGAAGAGCGTCGCCGGCGCCGTAAAAGGGCTGTCGTGGCCGCCTGAGATCAACAACGTCCCGGGACCGCTCGGCTCCACGTTGCGCGATAAGGTGGCGGAGCCCTCCGAATAAGGGAGAGCGCGTTCAGGGAACTGGTTTACGCACGAGAGGATACGCCATGGACACCGCTGAAAATTGGGACGTTTACGAACAGTTTCGCGAAAGCATGCGGCGGCTGGCCCAGGATAAGATCGCGCCGCACGCCGCCGAGCTCGACCGTACCTCGACCCCTCCCGACACCTCGTATGACGCCCTCGCCGCCGCCGGCATGATCAGCCTGCCGTTTCCCGAATCGGTGGGTGGCCAGGGAGGCGACCTGATGTCCCAGGTCATCGTGGTCGAGGAATCGTCCAGGGTGTGCGGGACGACAGGCTTGGCCGTCCTCACGACGTGGGCCGCCACCGAGCCGATTTTCAGGTTCGGCGCGTCGGATCTGATCGAGGAGGTGATCCCCGAGTGTGCCACGGGCAAGAAAAAGGCATCGTGGTGCATGACCGAGCCGCGCGGCGGCTCCGACCTAGCGGGGCTGGTGACGCGTGCCGAGCCCAAGGGCAATGGCTGGGTCCTCAACGGCACCAAGCGCTTCATCTCAGGCGCCACGTGGTCAGACTGGTATCTCATCCTGGCGCGCACGGGCGACAATCAGCACGGGCTTTTCGTCACCCATAAGGACGAGCCCGGCCTCTCGTTCGGCAAGCTGGAAACCAAGATGGGGGTGCGCGGCAGCCCCACCGCCGACGTTATCCTGGAGGATTGCTTTATCCCCACCAAGCGCGTTGTCGGCGACCCCACGCTCGGCTACCACAACATCATGGCGTCGCTTAGCACGTCGCGGCCGCTGGTCGCCGCGCAAGGGTTGGGCATCGCGCAAGGCGGGCTCGACGAGGCCATCGCCTATACCATGGAGCGCGAGCAGTTCGGTAAGCCCCTGTCGCGCTTTCAGATGGTGCAGGGCATGATCGCCGACATGACGCTGAAGGTCGAATCGGCACGCGCCATGCTCTATCGCGCCATCGAGATGATGGATCGCAACCCCGCCAAAGCGCGCGGCTTTGCCTCGATGGCGAAGCTTATCTGCACCGATGCCGCCATGTCGGTGACGACGGATGCCGTGCAATTGTACGGCGGCTACGGCTACCTGCAGGACTATCCGGTAGAGCGCATGATGCGCGACGCCAAGGTCACGCAGATCTACGAGGGCACGAACCAGATTCAGAGGCTTCTGATCGCCAAGCACGCCTACGGCGACTGACGGGGCGGGGAGGGAATCGGATATGGGAGCTTTGGAGGGACTGACCGTCATTGACGTCAGCGAGATCTTCCAGGGGCCGTTGGCGGCCCAGATACTGGGGGATTTCGGCGCCAACGTCATCAAGATCGAAAGGCCGGGAAGGGGCGCGCTGGAGCGCCCCCTGGACCGTTACGGCACCGCCAGGGGGCTGATGAGCTGCTATTACACGGCCGGTAACCGCAACAAGCGCTCGATCACCCTAAATTTGAAGAAGCCCGGGGCGCGCCAAACGCTGCTGCGCCTCGTCGAGACCGCCGATGTGCTGGTCCATTCCTACCGCCCGGGGGCCATGGAAAAGTTCGGCTTCGGATACGAGGATCTGGCCAAGATCAACTCCCGGCTTATCTATGCGACCACCAACGGTTTCGGCGGGTCGGGTCCGATGGCGCACAAGGGGGGCCAGGACATGGTCGCCCAGACCCTCAGCGGCCTCGCCATGCTGGGTGCCGACGCCGACGGTAAGCCGCTCCTCTACCCGCCGCCGTCCATCGACTTCTGCTCGGGCATGATCCTCGCCCAGGGCATCATGATGGCGCTTTACGAACGCGAGCGCTCCGGCCTCGGCCAAAAGGTCAGCACCTGCCTGCTCAACACCGCCATCGCCACCCAGGGCCTCGAGATCTCTTCTCTTACGATGCATAGCTACGAGACCCACTGGGTCGACGAGGGCCTTCACTTCGTCTTCAAGACCACGGACGGCTACGTGACGGCGCTCGGCTTCTTCCGCGAGAACCCCTTGCAACTGATGTGCGCCGCCATGGAGATCGAGGACCTGACCCAGCGTTCCGAGTATGCCAACATCGAGCTTCAGGTCCAGAAGAAGAAAGAGTTGGACGACATCCTCCAGGCCGAATGTATCAAGTACACGACCACCGAATGCCTGCGCCGTTTCGAGAGCGAAGACGTCATTTGCGCCAAGCCCCATACACTCGCCGAGGCGCTGGAGAACGAACAAGTGCTGCACAACGAAATGGTGGCGGAGGTTCCCGTTCCCGGCATGGGCACGCAAAAGATCGCCGCCAATCCGCTGCGCCTGTCGCGCACGCCCTATGCCATTAAACGCGGTCCCGCCGAGCTCGGCGAGCACACTCTCGAGGTGCTCGAGGAATTCGGGTTTTCCAGGGAAGAGATCGAGAACCTAGAGGACGCCGGGGTCTTCGGAGGTAAACTCGACGGAACGGATGCCGGGTGAGGGCGCACCACGGAGCTAAGGTCAGATGACGGTCATTAACTATCTCACCACCATTGTTTTCGAGCACGGCGCGCTCGCCAAGCTTCCCGACGAGATGGCGGCGCTGGGCATCGAACGGCCGCTGGTCGTGACCGACGAGGGCATCGTGGCGGCGGGGCTGTTGGAGCGCCTGCGCGCCGTCCTGGCCGACGGAGCGTCGGCCGCCGTTTTCGACGGGACGCCGCCCAATCCCACCGAGGCGGCAGTTCTCGCCGCCGTCGATGTCTACAAGGGCTCCGGATGCGACGGCGTCGTCGCCTTCGGCGGCGGCTCGTCGATCGACCTCGGCAAGGGCGCGGCGTTGCTGGCCACGCATGTGCCGCCGCTCGAGCAATACGCCATGATCCTCGGCGGCGTGGCCAGAATCACGCTGGCGGTGGCGCCGGTGATCGCCATTCCGACGACGGCGGGCACCGGCAGCGAGGTGGGGCGCGGCGCGCTGCTCACCCTCGATGACGGCCGCAAGCTGGGGTTCATCAGCCCTGGCATGTTGCCCCAGCGGGCCATCTGCGACCCCGAACTGACTTTGGGCTTACCGGCCGGGCTCACCGCGGCGACCGCCATGGACGCCCTGACCCATTGCATCGAGAACTATATCTCGCCACTGGTCAATCCGCCGGCCGATGCCATCGCGCTGGACGGTGCCGCGCGCGCCTTCACCCATATCGAGCGTGCCGTGGCCGACGGCGCCGACCGCGAGGCGCGCTGGCATATGCTGATGGCGGCGGTACAGGGTGGGCTGACCTTCCAGAAGGGCCTGGGCGCCGTGCACTCCATGTCCCATGCGCTGGGCGGACTGGCCGAGCCGGTACTGCACCACGGCACCCTCAACGCCGTCATCCTTCCGCCGGTCCTGCGCTACAACGCTGGCCACGTCGGCGCCAGGTACGCGGCCCTGGCGTCGGCCGTGGGGCTTGCCGCCGACGCCGACCTGGCCGCCGAGATCGAGGCCCTCAACCTCCGCCTTGGCCTGCCCGCCAACCTGCGCCAAATGGGGGTGGAGGACGCGGTGTTGCCGAAGATGATCGAATACGCGCAAGCCGACCACTGTACTAAGACCAACCCGCGCCCCCTGGAAGGCGCCGACTTCGAGGCCCTGTTCGCGGCCACCATGGGATGAGCGGAGGTCGGCCCTTGGTCTGGGTGCTGGTCGACGACCGCCCCGGAAACGCCAGCCAATGCCTGGGCGTGGCCGAGGCGTTGGGGCTCGGCTTCCAGGTCAAGAACCTGACCTATAGGCCGGCCGGCGCCCTGCCCAACGCCGCCCTGGGGGCGAGCTTTTTTGGCCTGACGGCGGCTAGCTGCGAGGGCCTGATGCCGCCCTGGCCCGATGTGGTGGTGGCGGCGGGGCGGCGCACCGGGCCGGTGGCGCGCCAAATCAAGCGCCTGAGCGGAGGTGCCGCGTTGCTCGCCCAGATCATGTTTCCGGGCCGCGCCGGCATAGCGGAATACGACCTGGTTTCGGTCCCCCACCATGATCGTGTTTCCGCGCGGCCCAACGTGATGCGAATCATCGGCGCCCCCCACCGCGTCACCGAGGAAGCGTTGCGCGAGGCGGCCGTCGAGTGGCGCGCCCGCCTCGGCGGCCTGCCGCGCCCGCGCATCGCCCTCATGGTCGGCGGCAGCACCCGGCGCCGCCGCTTCACCGAGGCCATGGCGTGCCAGTTGGGAAGCGCTGCCAACACTCTGGCCGGGTCAGTCGGTGGCGCCCTGCTGGTCTCCACCAGCCGACGCACCGGGCCGGTGGAGGCGGCCCTCGTTGCCGAGATCACGGTGCCTAGCCACCTTTACCGGTGGGGGGATGGCAGCGACAATCCCTACGTCGGCTACCTGGGAACGGCCGATGCGGTAATCGTCACCGGCGATTCGGTGTCCATGTGCTCGGAGGCCTGCGCCACGTCGGGCCCGGTCTACATCTATGCGCCCGAAGCCCTGACCGCGCCCAAGCATGGGCGTTTTCACCAGGGCCTCTTCGAGCGGGGCTACGCGCGGCCCCTGGCCGGTCGCCTCGAGGAGTGGCGCCATGATCCCCTCAATGCCGCCCACGACATCGCCCGGGAAATCAGGAGGCGAACAGGCGTTTAGGACGTGACGGTTTGCTATCCGTTTGCGGCTTTTCGCCACCGCCGTTCCCGGTCATAATAGCCATCGGAGACGGCCTCATCCTGGCGCGCAAGCGGCTGGAGAATTGACAGGGCCGTGGGAAGCGATGCGCATAGCGATCATGGGAAGCGGCGGGGTCGGCGGTTACTTCGGCGCCCGTCTGGCGGCGGCCGGCCGCGACGTCCACTTCGTGGCGCGTGGGGCGCATCTGGAAGCCATGCGCGAACGCGGTCTGCGACTGATCAGCCCCAATGGCAACCTGCACGTGGCGGACGTGCGGGCCACCGACAGCCCGGGCTCGATCGGCCCGGTGGACATCGTCATTTTCACGGTTAAGCTCTATGACATGGAGGCCGCCGCCGAGGCTATCCATCCGCTCCTCGGCATCGATACCGCCGTGATTCCCTTCCTCAATGGCGTCGATGCCGTCGAGGCGCTCGGCCGAGCGGTGGGGCCCGCCCACGTGATGGGCGGCATCACCTATATCTTCTCGGTGATCGATGAGCCGGGGGTCATCCGCCAGACGGGGGAGATGGCGCGCCTGGTGTTCGGCGAGCTCGATGGCGGCGCGAGCCGGCGCGCCGCGTCCTTCGAGGAGGCTTGCGATGGCGCTGGCTTCGACACGGTACTCAGCGAAAACATCGAATTGGATATCTGGAAAAAGCTGGTCGTACTGGCGGCGGTCGCCGGGGCAACCTCTTTCACGCGCCTACCGCTCGGCCCGACACGAGACGATCCCGAGGCCGCCGCCATGTTGCGCGCCGTCATCGGCGAGACGGCGGCGGTCGCCCGGGCCAGCGGCGTCGGCTTGGCGGACGATGCCGAAAAGGCTGCCTGGGCTACCATCAACGGTCTGCGCCGGGACATGAAATCCTCCATGCTCGAAGACCTGGAGCGCGGCCGGCGCCTGGAACTGCATTGGTTGAATGGCGCCGTGGCGCGGATGGGATGCGAACTCGGCGTCGCCACCCCGACCAACTCCGCCATCACTGAAGCCCTGACACCATATGCCGAGGGGGCGGGCGCGACTTAGGTCATGTAGTCATAAACAACGTCTTGAATGGGTGTTTGCGCGCCGCTTCGATGTCGGCTTGGTGCCCCGGAGTTGACTTCGGACTGTCCATGCCGCCTGTTCCGCCAAGGGTC
>DASCNF010000029.1:0-19618 GCA_036011345.1 Rhodospirillales bacterium
CGTCCACCTTCATGCCGCGCGCCAGGTACGATTCCACATAGGTAAAGCCGTTGGCCAGGGTCAGTGCGAGTTGCGTTATCGGGTTCGCTCCGGCCTCGGCGATGTGGTAGCCGGAAATGGACACCGAATAGAAATTTCGCACCCGGTTGCGTACGAAATACTCCTGCACATCAGCCATGAGCCGCAGCGCGAACTCGGTCGAGAAGATGCACGTGTTCTGCCCCTGGTCCTCCTTGAGGATGTCGGCCTGCACGGTGCCGCGCACGGTCTCCAGGACCCATTCGCGGATTTTGCGCTCCTCGTCGTCGGTGGATGGGCGGGCGTTGTCGGCCTCGAACTTGTTGAGCTGCTGGTCGATGGCGGTGTTGAGAAACATGGCCAGCGCCATGGGTGCCGGGCCGTTGATGGTCATGGACACCGATGTCTTGGGGTGGGCGAGGTCGAAGCCGTCGTACAGCACCTTCATGTCGTCGAGGGTGGCGATGGAGACGCCAGCGTTACCTACCTTGCCGTAAATATCAGGGCGCTCGTCGGGGTCGCGGCCATACAGGGTGACCGAATCGAAGGCCGTGGACAGGCGCTTCGCCTCGGCGTGGGCGGAGAAGAACTTGAAGCGCTCGTTGGTTCGGAAGGGATCGCCCTCGCCGGCGAACATGCGAGTCGGATCCTCGCCCTCGCGCTTGAAGGCGAAGACGCCAGCGGTGTAAGGAAAGCTTCCCGGCACGTTCTCCTTCAAAAGCCATTTGAGGATCTCGCCCTCGTCCACGTATCCCGGAAGGGCGACCTTGGGAATCTTGGTTCCCGCCAAGGTGGTGTGGGTGAGATCGGTGCGGATTTGTCTGTCGCGGATCTTCACCACGTATTCCTCGCCGGTATAGCTCTCCTTGACCTTGGGCCACATATCGAGAAGCTTGCGGCAGCACGGGGCCAGCGCCGCCTCGCGCTCGGCGACAAGGGTGTCCAGGTGCCCCGCCGCCTCGCCGGTCTCGGCGAGCATGCGCATCGATTCCCGTAGCTGCTGGCGCTGACGCGCGATGCGCACCTGCCCGTCCGCCATCTTGTGATAATCGCGCATGGCGTCGACGATTTCGGCGAGATAGCGCTGGCGGCCCTGCGGCACGATAGCGGCATCGGGTTGCGAGTAACGCGCCTCTACGGATGGGATGGTGCACTCGAATCCCCCCAATCCCTTGGCGGCGAGACGGCTCAGGATCTCCTGGTACAACGCCGTAACCCCAAGATCGTGGAAACGCGCCGCCATGGTGCCGAAGACCGGCATTTCCTCGGGCGGCGTCGCGAAGGCTTCACGGTTGCGCTGCACCTGCTTGCGTACGTCGCGTAGCGCGTCCATGGCGCCCCGGCGGTCGAACTTGTTGATGGCGACGACGTCGGCGAAGTCCAGCATGTCGATCTTTTCGAGCTGGCTGGCGGCACCGAACTCTGGGGTCATCACGTAAAGCGAAAGATCGACGTATGACACGATTTCGGCATCGCCCTGCCCGATGCCCGGGGTCTCGACGATCACCAGGTCGAAGCCGGCGGCCTTGCAGGCGGCCACGAAATCGGGCAGCGCCGCCGGCACTTCGCGGCCCGCCCCGCGCGTCGCTAGCGAGCGCATGTAGACGTTGGGCGCCGAGATGGCGTTCATGCGGATGCGGTCCCCCAACAAGGCGCCGCCGGTCTTGCGCCGAGAGGGATCGATGGCGATGACGGCGATCCTGGGCTCCTTGCTGTATAGTCGGAAGCGGCGGATCAACTCGTCGGTGAGGGATGACTTCCCGGCGCCGCCAGTGCCGGTGATGCCAAGGACGGGGACGCTGGATCGCGCCTCCGCGGCGGCGACAAGCAGCCGTCGCCTGGCGTCGTCGAGGGTGCCTTGCTCAAGGGCAGTGATGACGCGTGCCAGGGTCCCGTGATCGCCAGCGTCGAGGTCGCCAAGGCCGTCCGGCAGATCATCGGCGAGATCGGCGGCGGCGCGCTTCATCATGTCCCGGATCATGCCCTGCAGCCCCATGCGCTGGCCGTCATCCGGAGAATAGACTCGCTCGACCCCGGCCTCCTGAAGCTCGCGGATTTCCTCGGGCACGATGACACCACCGCCGCCGCCAAAAACCTTGATGGCGGGGCGGCCGCGCAGGCGCAACTCATCGAGCAGGAACTTGAAGTATTCGATATGACCGCCCTGATAGGAGCTGACGGCGATGCCATGGACGTCCTCATTGATGGCCGCCGTCACTATTTCGTCCACCGAACGGTCGTGTCCCAGGTGAATGACCTCGGCGCCGGCCGCCTGCAGGATGCGGCGCATGATGTTGATGGACGCGTCGTGGCCGTCAAACAGGCTGGTCGCCGTGACGAAGCGCAACGGGTGGCGGGTCTTGCGGGATTTGCCCTTGGCGGGCTTGCGGCACGACTTCTTGGGGGTTGCGGGAGCGACGTCGTCGGGCACGGTATCTCTCCCAGGCTTGGCGGTCGGTGGAAAACCATTGTCCCCCCACAATGCGTGGGGTGCAACAGACAGGCGCGCTAAGGGTAGTTGACGTTTACGTAAACGTCAACTAGTTTCGTCGACTATTTCCCTTTCCGGTCTGCGGTATCCACGACCAAGCTCCAAGAAGGCTATTGGCATTGCCGGCGTACGCGATATTGTTGACCGGGAGCGTTCACCCTTTAGTGGATAGTGCACTATGGAACGGATCAATCTCATTCGTCGCGGCGCCTTTCCCCAGACGCGCATGCGCCGCAACCGGCGCGACGCCTGGACACGCCGCATGGTGGCGGAACACACGCTCAGCGCCGACGACTTTATCTGGCCGCTCTTTGTCGTCGACGGTGCGGACGAGCGCCAACCCGTGCCCTCCATGCCGGGGGTCGATCGGCTGTCGGTCGATCTAGTGGCCGACGCCGTGGGCGAGGCCAAGGAGCTGGGAATTCCGGCGGTCGCTGTCTTTCCCTATACCGACGAGTCGCTCAAGACCCCGGACGCCCGTGAGGCCTTGAACCCGGACAACCTAGTGTGCAAGGCGGTGCGCGCCGTCAAGGCGGCCCACCCGGATATCGGCGTCATGTGCGATGTCGCCCTCGATCCCTACAACAGCGACGGCCACGACGGCCTGGTCCGGGGCGACTACGTCGTCAACGACGAGACGCTGGAGGTGCTATGCAAGCAGGCGGTGGTGCAGGCGGAGGCCGGGTGCGACGTGGCGGCGCCTTCCGATATGATGGACGGAAGGGTCGCCGCCATCCGCCGCGCCCTCGATGGGGCCGGTTTCGAGGACGTGCGGATCATGGCTTATTCCGCTAAGTACGCATCGGCCTTCTATGGGCCGTTCCGCGACGCCGTTGGTTCCGCGGGCGCCCTGAAGGGTGACAAGAAGACCTATCAAATGGACCCGGCGAACAGCGACGAGGCATTGCGCGAGGTGGCCCTCGATATCGACGAGGGGGCCGACATGGTGATGGTCAAGCCCGGCCTCCCCTATCTAGATATCGTGCACCGGGTCAAGGAATCCTTCGGCGTGCCCACCTTCGTCTACAACGTGAGCGGCGAGTACGCCATGCTCAAGGCTGCCGCCGCCCAGGGCTGGCTGGACTACGATCTGGTCCTCATGGAAAGCCTGACGGCGTTCAAGCGCGCCGGTGCCGACGGCATCCTCACCTATGCCGCGGTGGAGGCGACGAAGCTTCTCAAGAACGGCTGAATGGGAGTGACGCCAAAGCGTCTCGGGCGCGGGTCTTTATACTCGTCTAAATTTGCCCGAAATTCTCGGCGATCCATTGAGCCGACATGCTCAACGTATTGTCGCCACTTTTTTGGCCAGCCAATATTTTCAATGAACTTGCGGGGTTGCCCAAATGGAAAGTCTATCCCCGCGACCCAACTTTCAGTGCTACACAAAAATGCATCGAATTCGTTGAATGACGGCCACTCGATCAACTCGCCGGCTTTCAGGACCGTGTTATCGAACTCGCAGTTCAGACAAGTTAATGGCTTCGATTTGCTGGGGCGGCTCGTGAAATCTATTCCAACGATTTTCATGCTTCTAGAATCATCTCTTACAATATCTCGGCAACTTTATTTCCGTCCGCGCCGCCGTCACCTCAACTGCCTCATACCTGCCGCCCGAATAGTGACCTGCCCCCACGAAGATACCACGTTTTAAGTTAGACTCGATGTCGAGGAAAGGCCCGATCAGGTCTTCGTTCAACGGGGACTACGACCAGATCAGGCCTTTCCTCGACATCGAGTCTAACTTAAAACGTGGTATCTTCGTGGGGGCAGGTCAGATCGAGGCGCCCAAAGAGGCGGCCGAATAGGGAACCCACAATTCGTCGTTCCCGGGAAGCGGGTTCATGGACCACAAGGCGCTTTCCAGTACCCAATTTTTCTTCGCCACGCCGCCCCTGCCCTGTCCTTATCTGCCGGACCGGGTCGAGCGCCGTGTGGTGACGGAACTGGCGGGACGTCAGGCCGGCCGTCTCAACGAACGGCTTTCCCGGGCCGGCTTTCGGCGCAGTCACCGCATCGCCTATGCACCGGCCTGTCCCGGTTGTGCCGAGTGCCGGGCGACGCGTATCGTCGCCGATGCCTTCACGTTGTCGCGCTCCCAGCGCCGCGTGTGGAAGCACAACGCCGACATCATCGCCCGGGAGCCGCCCCTAGCCGCCACCGAAGAGCAGTATGGGTTATTTTCCGCCTACCTGGGGTCGCGCCACGGCAACGGCGACATGGCGTCTATGGACTTTCTCGACTATCGCTCCCTGGTCGAGGAAAGCCCCGTCGATACAGTTCTGGTTGAGTTCCGGGATGCCGGGCGGCGGCTCGTCGCGGGTTGTCTCATGGATCGCCTCGACGACGGACTGTCCGCTGTGTACAGTTTTTTCGACCCGGCTTTGCGGCGAAGAAGCCTCGGCATTTACATGGTTCTGTGGCTGGCCGAGCAGGCGAAAAGCCGAGG
This sequence comes from Rhodospirillales bacterium, assembly GCA_036011345.1. Taxonomy (GTDB): domain Bacteria; phylum Pseudomonadota; class Alphaproteobacteria; order Rhodospirillales; family JASLQF01; genus JASLQF01. The sequence continues at coordinate 4,959 of DASCNF010000029.1, forward strand.
CCTACCTCATGTTTACCTGGGGTTCTGGATCGCCAACTGCGCCAAGATGTCCTACAAGGCGGCCTTCCGCCCGTTGCAAGTATTCACGCCGCAAGGCTGGCATCTCCTGCCGGCGCCGAGGAAATCAGACAAGTATAGGAAATAGAAGCGTAAATCGTGGCCAATATTGTGCTCGCGGCGCAACCGTTATAATCTCTTCCGACAGCGTTTCCGAGTGCGACTCTCATAGGGAGCGATCAACCCATGACACGGCGTCAATTCCTTAGGAGTTCAGCGGCGGCTGGTGCCGTCGGCGCGGCGGCGCTAGCCGCGCCTTCTTTCCCCAAGCCGGCGCTTGCGCAGGGGTTCAGGGAATTGAGGATGGTGACGACATGGCCCAAGAACTTTCCGGGGCTGGGAACCAGCGCCGAGCGTCTGGCTAAACGAATAACCTCGATGTCCGGCGGCAGGATCGTGGTGAAGGTGTTTGCCGCGGGCGAGTTGCTTCCGCCTTTCGAATCGTTTGATGCGGTGTCGAGCGGCTCGGCCGATATGTACCACGCGGCGGAGCACTACTGGCAGGGTAAGTCCAAGGCCTTCAACTTCTTTGCTGCCGTTCCCTTTGGCATGAGCGCGACCGAGATGGCCACCTGGGTCGAGTTCGGGGGCGGCCAGGTGCTGTGGGACGAGCTTGCTGCCGGCTACAACCTGAAGCCCTTCCAGGCCGGCAACACGGGTGGGCAGATGGGTGGTTGGTTCAACAGAGAAATCCGAAGTGTCGAGGACTACAAAGGACTGAAAATACGCATGCCGGGCCTCGGCGGCGAAGTGCTGCGCCACGTCGGTGCCGCCGCCGTCTCGCTACCGGGTGGCGAGATATTTCCGGCCCTGCAATCGGGTGCCATCGACGCCACCGAATCGGTCGGCCCGTGGAACGACCTAGCCTTCGGCTTTTACAAGATCAGCAAATACTATTACTACCCGGGTTTCCACGAGCCTGGGACGGCGCTCGCCTGCGGTATAAATCTCAAAATCTGGGAAGCCATGTCGCCCGAGGAAAAATCCCTCGTCCACAGTGCCATGCAGGCCGAGAACGGTGTGGTGCTCGCCGAGTTCAACGCGCACAACAGCGAATCCTTCGACGTGCTCAGGAACAAGCACAAGGTGCAGCTGCGCCGCTTCCCGAACCCGGTGTTGGGGGCCATAGGCCAAGCCGCCGGCGAGGTGGTCAACGAGGCCGGAACCAGCGACGCCATGAGCCGGAAGGTCTACGAGAGCTTTCTCGCATTCCGCAAGAAGTCTATCTCGTGGACCAAGCATTCCGAGCAAGCGTTCTGGGGGGCGCGGCTCCTCCCCTTCAAGTACGGATGAGAGCGCCGTCAGCTTTTGTAGCGGCCAACCAGGACCCAGCCGTACGGCATGACGGCGGCGGCCAGCGCGATCTTCGCCGCGGCGCCGGCCAGAAATGGCATCAGCCCGTTGGCGACGGCGGCGGACAGCCCGGCCGCTAGGGTGATCCCCTTGGCCTGCATGAGAAAGACGCTCAGCCACGCCACCCCGAGGATGAAGATCAACACGGTGCCCAGGGTCATGGCGAACAAGGTGGCGGAGATGGAGCGATCCCATCCGCGCTCCGCCAGCCAGCCGACGAGCATCGCCGCCGCCACGAAGCCGAACAGATAGCCGCTGGTCGGCCCGGCGAAATAGGCCAACCCCCCGCCCCGCGAGAAAACGGGCAAGCCGAGCGCGCCTTCAGCCAGATAGAGCAGCACCGTAGCAGCCCCGAGCCGCCAGCCATAGGCGGCGCCGATCACCAGGACGGCGAAGGTTTGCATGGTCATGGGTACCGGCCAGAACGGAACCTGGATCTTGGCCGACAGGGTCAGCAACGCCGAGCCCGCTAGGGCCAACACCGCCGTACGCATCAGCCTCCCGGAGAAACGGGGCTCGCCGGTCGGCCACAGAGTGGCGATCAGCGTCGGTTGAATGGCGCGTGAAGCTTGCATGTCGGTATCTCCCCAATTGGCCCGGCCCCGGTCTCCCCCAGCCTCCCCGGACCGTGAGCGCGGTATCTTTATTTACCAGCCTTGGCGTATCAGGTAAATCGGTTGGCGCGCGGGAACCCCTTGGGCGGCAAGTGCCCGGCCTGGGCGCGCTTGCCGAGCCACGGCGCGATGTCGCTTTCCGTGCGCTCGCGGGTGCCGCTCCGCCACGTGAGGCCTTCGGCCAGGGCGAAGGTCTTGGTGTCGGCCAGCCTGCCCTTGCGATAACGCTGTAGGATGACGCCGCGGCCGCGGCCCATTACCGGCAGCTCGTCCAGCTTGAAGATCAGGAGCCGGCGGTTGTGCCCGATCGCCGCTACCGCATCGTCGCCTTCGCCCACCGGAACGCAAGTCGCCGCTTCGCGACCAGCGTTCAGGTTGAGGACCTGTTTGCCGTTGCGGGTCTGGGCGATGACGTCATTCTCCTCGACCAGGAATCCGTGGCCGCTGTCGGCAGCCACCAGCAGCCGACGCCCGGGCCTATGGATAAACATGTTGACCACGTCGTATCCGTTGCCCAGGTCGATCATCAGGCGCAGCGGCTCGCCGTGGCCGCGCCCGCCGGGTAGCCGGCCGCAGCCAAGCGTGTAGAAGCGCCCGTTGGTGGCGAAGATCAACAGCTTGTCCGTGCTTTGGGCGCGGAGCACGAAGCGCTCCCGGTCGTCTTCCTTGTAGGAGAACTCGGCAGCATTCTCGAGGTGGCCCCTGGCGGCCCGGATCCAGCCCTTTTCCGAGCACAGCACGGTGACCGGCTCGCGCTCGATCATGTCTTCCAAGGAAATGACGACGGCAGTGGGCGCGTCGCCGATCTCGGTGCGCCGGCGTCCCAGCGCCGTGCGTGCGCCGAAGCGCTTCTTGATGACGCGAATCTCGTCGGCGATGGCGTCCCAGCGCCGCTTTTTGTCGCGCAGGAGGGCCTTGATTTGCTTGCGCTCGGCGCTCAAATCGGCGTGCTCCCGCCTGATCTCAATTTCCTCGAGCTTGCGCAATTGGCGCAGACGCATGTTGAGGATGGCCTCAGCCTGCGCGTCGCTGAGCTTGAAGATTCGGATGAACTCCGTCTTGGCATCGTCCTCGGCGCGCACGATGCAGATGACCTCGTCGAGGTTGAGGTAGGCGACGATCAGGCCGTCGAGCACCTCGAGGCGGCGTTCGATGTGCTCCAGCCGGTGGTGGCCGCGGCGTTTCAGCACCTGGTGGCGGTGATCGAGAAAGGCGGAGAGCACCTCGGCGAGGTTCATGACCCGGGGCGTGTTATCGGCGTCCAGAACGTTCATGTTGAGCCCCACCCGCACCTCCAGATCGGTCAGGCGGAATAGCTGCTCCATGAGCATTTCGGCGTCGATGCTCCGATTCTTGGGCTCGAGCACGATGCGCACCTCGGTGTCCGATTCGTCGCGCACGTTGGCCAGCAGGGGAAGTTTCTTGGCCGCCAGGAGCTCTGCGAGCTTCTCGATGAGTCGCTCTTTTTGAACCTGGTAGGGTATTTCCGTAACCGCGATCTGGTAGAGACCGCGGCTCAGCTTTTCCTTGCTCCATTTGCCCCGCACGCGCAGGCCACCGCGCCCCGACGCGTAGGCCTCGACGACGGTGGCGCGGTTCTCCACCAAAACGCCGCCGGTTGGGAAGTCGGGCCCAGGCATGAAATCGGCGAGCTTGGCGATGGTCGCGTTGGGGTGCTTGATCAGGTGCAGCAGCGCGTCGCAGATTTCGCTGGCGTTGTGGGGCGGGATGCTGGTCGCCATGCCGACGGCGATACCCGCAGCCCCGTTGGCGAGCAGGTTGGGAAAGGCGGCCGGCAGCACCACCGGCTCGCTGTCCTCGCCGTCGTAGGTTTCGCGGAAATCGACGGCGTCCTCGGATATGCCCTCGAGCAGGGCCCAGGCGACGTCGGTGAGTCGCGCCTCGGTGTAGCGCATGGCCGCCGCGTTGTCGCCGTCGATGTTGCCGAAGTTGCCCTGGCCGTCGACCAGGGGATAACGCACGGCGAATTCCTGTGCCAGGCGCACCAGGGTATCGTAGACGGCGGTATCTCCGTGAGGATGGTACTTGCCGATGACGTCGCCGACCACGCGGGCGCACTTCTTGAACCCGGACTCCGGGTCGAGCTTGAGCTGGCGCATGGCAAACAGCAGACGCCGGTGCACCGGTTTCAGGCCGTCGCGCACGTCGGGCAGGGAGCGTGCCTTGATGGTGGAGAGCGCATAGGACAGAAAACGCGTGCCGAGGGCGTCGGCGAGGCCGGTTTCGCGGATGTCGCCGGCTGGCGCTGGCTTGCTCATGATAATTGGTTTTCCGGTTTGTTGTTGGTTGTGGGGATTATCCCGGTTGGGAGTCTACCAGATATAGTGCCTTGGGTCCAAGCTATGTCAATCAGTAGCCATCGGCGCCCAGGCGATCGGCCAGTCGGCGACGCGCTGCCGGCAGCGTCTTGCCGTGGGCGGCGAAGACGTGGCGCTCCAGGAAATAGCCGGTGAGGCCGAGGCCGTCCAATATTTCCGCGGCGCCCCCTTCGGTGCCCTCGGCGAGCAGGAAGGGCGGCAGGGGCAGGAGCACATCCTTGTAGGGTTTGCTGGCCGATGCTGAGACGGCGCGCCCCGTCTTCGGCGACACGTAGACGAGGTCGTCGTTGCGCCCCGTCGCGGCGCAGCGGCTCAGGTCGAGCCCGAAGCCGAGCTCACTGAGCATGCCCAGCTCCCACTTCACGTAGACGGAAGGCCACGATACACCGCCCAGCGCGTCGAGCAAGGCGATGAGCCCGTCGAAGACCGCCGGGTGCGCCTCGCGTTCCGGCAACGCTGCGTCGGTGACGGCACAGGCCGCGCTCAGGGCGGCCAGGCGCGGCGCGTCATGGAGGATGGCGGCGGCGTGGACATGGGTGAGTTCGCAGGTAAGGGTACCCAGGTGTTCAGGCAGCCGCGCCCGCCAGTGGGCGTGCACCAGATTGCCCGGCTGCAGGACGCCGCGCTGGCGCCTGCCGGCACCGCCGCGCACCAGCCCGGCATGGCGCCCCTTCTGGCGGGTCATAAGCGTGACGATGGCCGACGTCTCGCCGTGCTTGCGCGTCGACAAGACGATGCCGTCATGGGTCCAGTCCATGGAGGGAGTTTAGCGGATGGGATGGCACTGCCTCTAGTGCTGCTGGCTTCTAACGAAGTGCTTACAACGCCCCTTCAAGCCCCGTGCGCGTAGCCGCGTTTTTCGAAGTATTGCTGGTGGTAGTCCTCGGCCATCCAGAAATCCGGGGCCGGCGTGATTTCGGTGACGATGGGGCGGCTGAACCTGGATGCCGCCTTTTTCACGGAGGCCAGGGCCGCCGCCTGTTGCGCCGGGCCGTGGGTGTAGATGGCCGAGCGGTACTGGGTGCCGACGTCGGGTCCTTGGCGGTTGAGGGTGGTGGGGTCGTGAATCCGCCAGAACTGCTCGAGCAATTCCTCGTAACTCACCTCTGCCGGGTCGAAATCGACGCTCACCACCTCGGCGTGGCCGGTGGTGCCCGAGCAAACGTCCTCGTAGGTGGGATTGGCCATGGCGGCGCCGGCATAGCCGACCGCCGTGGACGCCACCCCCTTGACCTTGCAGAAGGCTGCCTCGACGCCCCAGAAGCAGCCGGCACCGAAGGTCGCTTTTTCCATGCCGTACCTCGCCAATTGGTGGGCGGTGGGCACCACCCCGGTTACCAGCTCGGTTACCAGTCATGATAACATAAAGCGTTCGCATGGCCATGCCGGGTCCCTTTTTCCGTGGATTCGCGGCGCCGCCTCCCGGATACTTCGGCTCCGAAATCCACGAATATCAAAAAAGAGAATACGCGGTGCCCTACCCCCACCTGCTCGCCCCCCTTGACCTCGGATTTGTGACCCTGCCCAACCGGGTGGTCATGGGCTCCATGCACACCGGCCTCGAGGAGGTGGCGGACGGCCAGGCGCGCCTCGCCGTATTTTATGCCGAGCGCGCCCGCGGCGAGGCCGGGCTCATCGTCACCGGCGGCGTGGCGCCTAATGCCGCCGGGCGCTTCACCGAGGCGCCGGGCTCCCTGACCGGCGGCGATCAGGTTCCGGGCCACCTCACGATCACGCAGGCCGTGCACGAGGCCGACGGGCGCATCCTCATGCAAGTCTGCCATACCGGGCGCTACGGCTACCACGCCGACATCGTGGCGCCCTCGCCCCTCCGATCTCCCATCAACAAAGAGACACCCCGCGAACTAACCGCGGACGAGATAGAGGAGACCATCGACGACTTCGCGCGCTGCGCCACCCTGGCCCGCGAGGCCGGCTACGACGGCGTCGAGATCATGGGCTCCGAAGGCTACCTCATCACAGAGTTTATCGTCCCCCACACCAACAAGCGTACCGACGACTGGGGCGGCCCCTTCGAGAACCGCGTCCGCTTCCCCCTCGAGATCATCCGCCGCACACGAAAAGCCGTGGGCCGTGACTTCATCATCATGTACCGGCTTTCGGTGATCGACCTCATCGAGGACGGCAGCACCGCCGACGAGACCGTTCGTCTGGCGCAAGAGGTCGAGAAGGCTGGCGCCGACATCATCAACAGCGGCATCGGCTGGCACGAGGCACGCGTTCCCACCATCGCAGCCCCGGTGCCGCGCGGCGCCTTCGCATGGGCGACGCGCCGCCTCAAGGGCAAGGTCGGCGTGACCCTGGTTGCCAGCAACCGTATCAACACGCCGGACAAGGCCGAGGAGATCATCGCCGGGGGCGACGCCGACATGGTGTCCATGGCGCGGCCCTTCCTGGCCGACGCCAAGTTCGTGGTCAAGGCAGCGCGCCGCCGGGGCCACCTGATCAACACCTGCATCGCCTGCAACCAGGCATGCCTGGACCATTATTTCGAGGGCAAGGTGTCGACGTGCCTGGTCAACCCGCGCGCCTGCCAGGAGACCGAGCTGGTCATCACGCCGGCGCAAGGGTCCCGCAAAATAGCCGTCATCGGCGCCGGTCCGGCGGGCCTGCCGTGCGCCGTCACCCTCGCCGAGCGCGGCCACGCGGTGACGCTGTTCGAGGCGGCGAACGCCATCGGTGGTCAGTTCAGGATCGCCCGCAACGTGCCCGGCAAGGAGGAGTTCGGCGAGACCCTGCGCTATTTCGCGAACCGCCTCGCCGAACTCGCTATGGACGTGCGCCTCGGCCACCGGGTGGTGGCGGCGGAGTTGATCGAAGACGGCTTCGACGACGTGGTGCTGGCCACCGGCGTGGCGCCACGTCGCCCCGACATCGAAGGCATCGGCCATGCCAAGGTGGTGGGGTATGCCGAGTTGCTTACGGGCGAGGCGGCGGCAGGCCGGCGCGTCGTCCTCATCGGTAGCGGCGGAATCGCCGTCGATGTCGCCGTCTACCTGCTGGAATCGGGCCGGAGCACGCATCTGGACACTGATGCTTTCCGCGCCGAATGGGGCATCGCGCGCAACGCGGTGGATCATGAGCCGGCCCACGACATCACCCTGATGCAGCGCTCGCCGGGGCGCATGTCGGCGCGCCTCGGAAAAACCACCGGCTGGATCCACCGCATGGTCCTGCAGAAAGCGGGCGTGCGGCACATGGCCGGGGTCGCTTATGAGCGCATCGACGACGCTGGTGTCCACGTCACCGTGGATGGTATGGCGCACCTCGTTGAGGCCGACACGGTGGTCAATTGCTCGGGACAGGAGCCGCTTCGCGAGCTTTTGGCTGATCTCCAGGCGGCGGGGATGAGCGTCCACCTGATCGGCGGCGCCGAGCGCGCCGCCGAGCTCGACGCCAAGCGCGCCTTCGACGAGGGCACGCGGTTGGCGGCACGCCTTTGAGGCGGGCCTTCGCGTCGGGCGATGGACGGAAGGGCCGCGACAGGATAACGTTGGCTATCTTCCGCAGCCCACAGGGATCATAAGGAACAGCGGCCATGTCTCCTCGTCTCGATTACGCGTCCGTGGCGCCTGAGGGCCGGCAGGCCCTGTTCAGGCTCAAGACTTATATCGGGAGCTGCGGTATCGACCCGAAACTGCGCTTCCTCATCGAGATCCGCGTCTCGCAGATCAACGGCTGCGCCTTCTGCGTCGACACGCACTGCGAGGAGGCGCGCGCCGTCGGCGAGACCCAGCAGCGTCTCGACAACCTGGCTGTCTGGCACGAATCGCCCTTCTTCGACGCCCGCGAGCGCGCCGCCCTCGAATGGGCGGAATCGGTGACCCTGCTTGCCGAAACGGGGGTTCCCGACGAGGTCTACGAGGAGGCGCTCGACCATTTCTCGGAGAAAGAGCTGGTCGACCTCAACTTCGTGGTTATCAACATGAATGCCTTGAACAGACTGGGCGTCACCTTCCGCAAGCAACCGGAAGCGCGCTGAGAGACAAGCGCCGGGAAACCGTAGCATTTCGTACAAGAACCCTTAAGGAGAAAGTTCCGATGCCGACCGCCGAAATCCGCAAGATCGTCGTCACCGTCGAGGAAACCTGCCGCGAACTTGACCGCGAGATTGCCCCGCCATCGCGCAAGGCGGTCGCCTGTGCGGTGATCAACAACCCGTGCGCCGGCACCGCGGGTCTCGACCTGGAGCCGCTACTGGTTATCGGCTCCGAGCTGGGCAAGCTCCTGGGCGAGCGCGCCGTGGCCGCCCTCGGCGTCACACCCGATGAGATAGCCAGCTACGGCAAGTCGGCCATCGTCGGCCAGAACGGCGAGCTCGAGCACGCCGCCGCCCTCCTCCACCCAACCCTCGGCAAGCCGCTGCGCGAAGCGGTCAAGGAGGGCAAGGCGATCATCCCGTCCTCGAAGAAGCGCGGCGGCCCTGGCACCGAGATCGACGTGCCTCTGCACAACAAGAACAACGAGTGGAATTTCGACTATTTCGACGCCGCCCAGGCGCGCGTCTCGGATGCTCCGGGCGCCGACGAAATCGTCGTTGCCATCGCCGTCACCGACGGCGGGCGGGTGCTCGCTCGCATCAAGAGCAAGCCCAAGACGGAAGTCGGGGCCGGCTAGGGGTTATCGCGACAGGACATCGCGCAGCGCCTGACGATCCGCCTTGCCGGTGCGGCCCTGGGGAAGGGCGGTGGCGATGTGGACGGCGTCGGGGACCTTATAGCGCTCCAACCGTTGGCGCCCCCAGTGGCGGAGACTGTCGGGCGTCGCCTTCGCCCCGCCGGCGAGGACGGCCATCAGGTGGACGGCCTCGCCCTTGAGGGGGTCCTCGATGCCGGTGGCCAGGGCGGCGGTAATTTCCGGGTGTTCGAGGAAGGCCCGCTCCACTTCCAGCGGCGCGACCTTGTTTCCGCCCCGGTTGATCATGTCCTTTCGGCGGCCGATGAGCCGCACGTCGCCCGAATCCAGCCGGCGCGCCAGATCGCCGGTCCGAAAGTAAGCGCCGTCGAAGGCCTCCGCCGTCAGCCGTGGGGCGCCGAAATAGCCGCGCATCGCATAGGGCGAACGGATTTGCAGCTCGCCGTCCGGCTCGGCGATGCGGTAGTCGATCCCCAGCCCCGGCTGGCCGATGGTGCCGGCGGCGGCCTCGCCGTCCTCGGGCCCGACGATGAAGTCGGTGGTCGCGGTTTCCGTGAGACCGTATATGTCCCAGATCCTGGCGTCGGGCCATCGATCGCGCAGCCACCGGCGCAGCGGCGCGTCCAAGACCTCGCCGCCGGACATGATGGCGCCCGCGAAAGACGCCGCCCCATTCGCCCCATCCTGTGGCCGAAGCTGGCGCAAGGCGCGCATCATCGTTGGAACCATGGCGACTCGGGTGATGCCGCCTTGCAGTGCTTCGAGGAAGCACTCGGCGTCGAATTTTTCGTGAAACACGACCGTTCCGCCCTTGAGCAGGGTCAGCATCGCCACCCATTGCGCGAAGATGAAGGAGAGCTGCAAAACCTCCAGTACCCGTTCGTCGTCGGAATAGTGGAGCACGCCGTCGATCATCCGCAATTTCGCCAGGTAGGTTTGGTGACCGTGGACGACGCCCTTGGGCTCCCCGGTGGTGCCGGACGTGAAAATGACCCACGCCGCGTCCTTCAGTATTTCGGGGGGCGGCGGGCCATCCGTTTGCAATCGGCGGACCGAGCCTTCCGTCCTCAGGGTCGCGGCGACGTCGATATCGGCGCGCAAATTGACCACCGATGGCGCCCCGATCCGCCGCCGCAGCCGATCCACCGCCGGCTCCGGCGTCGTCCTGTGGACCGGGACGACCACGCCGCCGGCCCGCCACACGGCGAAGAAGGCGACCATGTCCCGCGCCCGGTTGGAAACGGGTACCAACACCGCTTCGTCGCGGCGGTGGCCGGCCGCCGTCAAGCGGTCCGCCACGCGGCCGGCTTCCGCGTCCATCTCGGAAAAGGAAATCCGCTCGTCCTCGTCCTCGAGCGCCGAGCGGCCAGGAGGCGCGGCGGCAGAGGCCGCCCGCAGCGCGTCGTCCAGCCTGGCGGCGGTCATCCGGCGTCGAGACCGAAGGGCTTCAACAGCCCACGGCTGATGACGACGTTCTGGATTTCGGTGGTGCCGTCCATATAGTGGGCCAGCTTGGCCGTGGCCAAATGCCGGGCCGGCGGGTGTTCCATCAGGGACCCGGCACCGCCCATGGCCTGCATGCACTGGGATATGCCGTTCAAGGCGACGCGGCTGGCGAATTTCTTGGCGTGGGCCGCCGCCACCGCCGCCGTCTCGCCGCGATCGAACGCGGCGGCGGCGTCATAGGTCAGGAGGTGCGCCGCCTCGAGATCGGTCGCCACATCGGCGAGCTGCCATTGCAATCCCTGAAACGACAGCACCGGTTTGCCGAACGCCCGGCGCGTCGCCGCGTGGGAAAGCGCCGTCGAAAGGCTTGCCCCGAGAATGCCACAGCACATGGCGGCGGCGAACATGCGGGCCTTGTCGATGCCGTCCATTGCCGCCTTGAAGCCCTCGCCCGGGCCTAGGAGCATGCTTTCGTCCGGGACCGGGCAGTCCTCGAAGCGTAGCCCCGACAGGCCGAGGGCGTGGCCGCCAAGCATCTCGTAGGGCGGCGTCCGGGTCACGCCGCCGCCGGTGGCGTCGACCAGGAAGGTACCGATGCCGCGCCATCCGGCGGACGCATCCGTCTGTGCGTAGACGACCAGAACATCTGCGTGCGTGCCGTTGCTCACCCACGCCTTTTCCCCGGAAATGCGCCATCCGCCGTCCACCTTCGACGCATGGGTCGTGATGGCCGCGGCGTCGCTGCCGGCGTCGGGCTCGGTCAGGCAAAAGGCGCCGATCCGTTGGCCGCTCAACATGGAGGCGGCAAGGCTTTCGGCCGGCGCGCCGGATCCGTGGCGCGCGATGGCGTTGAGCGCGTTGTTGTGAACCCAGAGGCCGAACGTGGTGGCGAGGCAGGCCGAGGACAATTCCTCGAGGACGCGCGCCGCGACCACATGGCGCGCCTCCTTGCCGCCTTGGTCGCGTGGCACGAGAATACCCGTCAGGCCGGCCTCGGCCGCCGCCTGGAACACATCGCGGGGAACGTGGCGCGCCAGTTCCCATTCGGCGGCGTGGGGCGCGATGTGCTCGGCGGCGAAGGCGCGCGCCGCGTCGATCAACGCGTCTTCCTCCACGTTCAATTGCAGGTGCATGGCAATTCCTGTCTCCAGCCGGGAGGACAAAAAAGAATGACGCCGAGAAACCATATCAAAATCGGCCCCTCGTTCAATTCATGCCTGCCTGGCGATTTCGGGTAACCCCATCGCGGAAATCGCGGGGAAGTTCGAACAGAAACCCGTGATCGACCATGCCGAAGGCGCCGCGTTCGGGGCGAACGGTCCCAGGGACCAGTTCGTCTACCGGCATTTCGTTATCGGGGAAGCCACCGGGAAGCCATCGGCAATCAACCAAGACGTGGTCGACTGGCCGGATGACGCCGGTTTGATCGGGATTACCGTGCCCGCCGAGTGCGGCTCCCATGAAACCGCGGTCGAGGACGCGGCGGGAGCCGGTGCCCGGCGGACGCGCGGACGGGCAGTGCCCGTCCTTATTTGAAATAAAGCGTGTAGGCGAACTCGTTTCCACACTTGGGACAGGTGAGGTTGTAGCCGACGAAGTACTGGTCCTCGCGGTGGAACACGACCTCACTGTCCTGGCTGATGCGGTACTCGCAGCGCGGGCAGTCGACGCCGACCAGCTCCTTGGGGAGGCTCGCCGCCCGCTCCTCGAGGCCGCGATCTTTTTCGCCCATGGATGGTTCTCCTTGCCAGTTTGGGCCGGGGCGACTACGGCATGACCTTGAGGGACATCACCTTCTCGATCTCTTCGTCGCTCCACCAGTGGCGCATCATCCCTTCGGACGTTCCGATGTACTCCTTGGTGGGCTCGATTCCGTAGTTGTCCCACTTCTTGTTGACGTCCAGGCACCCTTGGGTGGCGGGCCGCGTCGTCGGCGGGAACTTGAGCGGAACCCCCTTGCCCATTCCATCGGAGCCCCAGATCTCGCGGGGCGGCCAATGGTAGGGACGGGTCGCGTCGATGAGGACGCGATCCTGGAAGCCCTTCTCCTCGGGAGGGATGCGCGGGTCGAGGCGCGAACCCCGGTGGTTCTTCCAGACCTTGATGTCCTCGCTGGCCCGTGTGCGCCAGGCGATCGACCAGTTGACCATGTCCATGTTCCAGGGGTCGATGTCCTCGTCGACGACGACGACGTGCTTGTACGCCCACACCGCCGCCTTGGAGCCCCAAATGGCGCTGGCGATGACGTCGGCATGGCCCTCCATCAAGGGCTTGATGGACACGACGCACATGCCGTAGCCGCAGCTGTCCAGGGGCATCGCCACCTCGATGACTCCCCTGATGGAGTTGCGCTCGAGGACGTCCCAGGCGAAGGCGGCGTGGCCGAGCGCCAGGGTCATGTGGTCCTCGTTGACCGGGTGGCCTTCGAGCGTGCCGCGGAAGATGGGGTCGTCGCGGTGGGTGATGGCGCGGGTGCGGAACACCGGCTTGGGGCTGGCCACGTTGCCGTAATAGCCCGGATACTCCCCCGCCGGGCCTTCCATCTTGCGTTCCTTGGGGTGGATGGTTCCCTCGATGACGATTTCGGCGTTGGCGGGAACTTGAAGATCCACGGTCTCGCAGGACACCACGTCGACGGCCTTGCCGCGCACGGCGCCGGCGATCTCTATCTCGCTCACCGGGTCGACGGTGGGACAGCAGCCGAGGAAGGTGAGCGCCGGCTCCTGGCCGATGACGACGGCCGCCTGCATGGGTTCGTCGGAGACGAGGTGCTTGAAGTAGTGTTCGCCGATGTGCTGGTTGGCCGGATCGAGCTGGATGCCGAGTTCCGTCTTGGAGTGCAGCATCATGCGGTAAACGCCGGCGTTCACCCAGCCCGTGGCGGGGTCCTTGGTGATCACCGTGCCGAATGAATTGAACAACCGCCCGCCGTCGCGCTCGTTCCAGTGCGGGGTCGGGAATATCTCGAGGTCGACGTCGTCGCCCGTGATGATGTTGTCCTTGACCGGACCCGTCTTGACGACGCGCGGCGCGATGTGAGCCGACGTGTCGCTGATGCGATCCTTGACCGTGCGCAGGATCTCGCCGCGGCTGGTGTTGCGGGGATCGAGCCCCAGCATCATGGCGGCGCGGAACCACGAGCGGAAGGCACCAGCAAAGACCTTGTTGGGCTTGGGGGACTTGTAGTCCTTGATGTTCTCGAACATGAGCGCCGGCGACGCATCGCCGTAGACGTCCCAGGTGCGCCGCACGATGGAGCCCAATTCGTACTTCCAGTCGACCTCCCCCTGCACCCGGGTCAGTTGTCCTTCGGCCTCCAAGGCGTCGATCCATTCGCGAAGATCTTCGTAGGCGACGCGTGTGTCCCCGGAACCCGCCTTCGGTTTAGCTTTGGCTGTCTTGGTTGTCATGGATCTCTCCCCTGGATGGTGTTTCCTCTGGATACGCATCGCCGCAACGCCAAGCGGCACACTTCCCTCTAGCACGGGCCGCCCGAACACGGTCTTGGCCGGGGCGGATATTAGGAGCGCGCCCGCCGCCCCTTCCTTGACTTAGGTCAAAAAGAGGCGCCGCCGCCCTATTCTTTCTGTTCGTCGATGACCTCGCGGGCGATCTTGAATCCTTCGAGGCCCGCCGGCACGCCGCAGTAGACGCTGACCTGGAGGAACACCTCCTGGATTTCCTCGGCGGTGCATCCGTTGTTGAGGGCGCCGCGCACGTGGATGCGCAACTCGTTGGGGCGGTTGAGGGCGCACAGCATGGCGAGGTTGAGCAGGCTGCGCGTCTTGTGGGGCAGCCCCGGGCGATTCCAGATGTGGTCCCAGCAGTACTCGGTCACCAGTTCCTGGAAGGGCATGGTGAAGTCGTTGGCCTGGTCCAGGGAGTGCTCCACGTAGGCGTCGCCGAGCACTTTCTTGCGGGTCTTCAGGCCGTTTTCGAATCGTTCGCTTGTCACGGTTCTCTTCCTTTCTTTGTGGACGCGATAATGTACGGGTCTCGCCTACGCTTTGTAATCGAGACCGAGGTCGCGGTAACGCTCGGGGTCTTCACCCCAGTCCTTGCGCACCTTGACGAACAAGAACAGGTGCACGCGGCGCTCCAGAAGCTCTTCGAGTTCGATCCGTGCCGCCTCGCCGATGGCCTTGATGCGCGCCCCGCCCTTGCCAAGCACGATGGCCTTCTGGCTGGGGCGTTC